>DATAQE010000048.1:0-19349 GCA_036264835.1 Candidatus Elarobacter sp. | reverse complement strand
CCGGACTTCGCCGCCGGCCGCGCGGACATTCAGCCGGGACCGATCGCCGGCTCGGCCTCCAATGGTCACCTGCATCGCCCGAGTCCTGGTTCGACGCAGGCGACCCTATCCTTCCTCGAAGAGGCGTTTAGAGACGGTCGCGGTGGTGCGGGGCGTCGAGATCCTGGAGCGGGCCGATCGGGACGATCCGGGTCGGGTTGATCTCGTCGTGCGTGTAGTAATAGTGGCGCTTGATGTGGTCGAAGTTCACCGTCTGCGCGATGCCGTGGATCTGGTAGAGGTCGCGCAGGTAGCCGGAGAGATTGGGGTAGTCGGCGATGCGGCGCAGATTGCATTTGAAGTGGCCGACATAGACCGCGTCGAACCGGACGAGCGTTACGAACAGGCGCCAGTCCGTTTCGAGCGGCTCGCGACCGAACAGATAGCGGTGGTTCGCGAGGCGTGCGTCGAGCATGTCGAGCGTCTCGAAGAGCTCGTACGCAGGCGGCTCGTACGCTTCTTGCGTCGCGGCGAAGCCGGCTTTGTAGACGCCGTTGTTCACCCGGTCGTAGATCAGCTCGTTGAGCTGCTCGATCTCCGCGCGGTGCTCGGCGGGATAGAGGTCGAGGTCGTGGCGCGCGAGCGTCTCGAACTCGGTCTCGAACATCCGCATGATGTCGTCGTCGGAGTTGCTGACTATGCGTTTCGTCTGCGTGTCCCACAGGACCGGGACGGTGATGCGCCCGTGGTAGTGCGGATCCGTCGCCATGTACGCTTGCGCGAGGTACTCGAAGTGGTTCACCGGATCGCCGGTCGTCGCGAGGTCGACCTCGCGGAACGCCCAGCCCATCTCGTCGCGCACCGGGTCGACGACGCTCATCCCGATCGCGTCCTCGAGGCCTTTGAGCTTGCGCACGATGATCGTGCGGTGCGCCCACGGGCACGCCAGCGAGACGTACAGATGATAGCGCCCGAACTCCGGCGGATACGGCGTCGAGCCGTCGGCGCGCACCCAGTCGCGGAACGCGTCGCCTTGGCGAACGAACGCGCCCTCGACCGACTCGTCGGGAAACTGCGCTTTGACGGTCATCCGAGGATCAGCTCTTGTAGCTCGGGTCTTTCGCGTCGAGCATGCGCAGCTGCGCGTCCCACGCGAGCTTCGCGACCGCTTCGATCCCGACGCCGGCCTGGCGCTTCACGACGTCCTGCACTTCCGGCGCGGGCCAGTGCAGGTCGGGGCCGGCCGTCATGAGCGCGATCTGCGTTGCGCACGCGCGCTCGAGGAAGTACATGCTCAGGAACGCCTGGCCGACGGTCTCGCCGACGGTGAGCGTGCCGTGGTTGCGCAGCAGCATCGCGTTCTTCGTGCCGAGATCGGCGACGAGGCGCGGGCGCTCGTCGAGCAGCAGCGCGACGCCTTCGTACTCGTGATATGCGATCTGGTCGTTCAGCAGCATCGCGGTCTGGTTGATCGGGAGCAGACCGTGCTTCTGGCACGAGACGGCGACGCCGGTGACGGTGTGCAGGTGCAGCACGCACTTCGCATCCTCGCGCGCGGCGTGGACCGCGCTGTGGATCGTGAAGCCGGCCGGGTTGAAGAAGTACGGCGTCGGTTCGACCAGGTTGCCTTCGAGGTCGACCTTGAGCAGATTCGACGCGGTGATCTCGCTGAAGAGCAGCCCGTACGGGTTGATCAGGAAGTGGTGCTCGGGGCCGGGGACGCGCGCCGAGATGTGCGTGAAGATGAGGTCGTCCCAGCCGTAGTGCGCGACCAGGCGGTACGCCGCGGCGAGGTCGACGCGCGTCTGCCATTCCTCCGCGGAGACGCGCTCGCGGACGGTGGTCGGCTCGGGGGCGGTCGCGGTCGCGCTCATGCGGGTGGTCTCCCAGGCAAAGGAAAGGGCCGATGTCTTTCGATCATCGGCCCTTCGTCCCCCGGGCGGCGCCCCCGCACCGGCCTGGTCTGCGGCTAGCGGCGGTTCCAGCCGTTGTTGTAGTTGTTGTAGCCGCTGCCGACGACGTCGATCTCGTTCGCGGTGAACGTGCCGTCCTGGTTGCGGTAGCCGATGATGCGCACGTTCTGTCCGCCGGTCAGGTTCGTCCCTCGCGGATTGATGACCGTGCCGTCGTGCAGCTCGACGTGCAGCCCGTTGCTCAGGTACAGGTTGTAGGGCGAGAACGACGAGACGGTGCCGTTAAGCGTGCCGTTGCCGCCGTACCCGTTGCCGTAGCCGTTGTTGTAACCGCCGTAGCCGTTGTTATAGCCGCCGTACGGGTTGTTGTTGCCGCCGTACCCGTTGTTGTAGTACCCGCCGTTGTTGTAGCCGTTGTTCCCGCGGTTGCGGTCGTCGCGGTCGCGACGACCGCGATCGTCGCGGCGGCCGTTGTTGCCGTTGTTCCAGCGGCCGTTGTTCTGGCCGTTGTTATTGTACTGAACGCACTGCCCGTTGACCCAGCGGCCGTTGCAGCCGTTGTTGCCGGGCGTGTTCTGATCGGGCGCCGCCGTCGCGAGCGCCGGCACTGCGATCAGAGCTGCCGCGGCCAGGACTTGGATGATCGAATGAGGCCTCACGTATGCTCCTTCTGTGGGGGAGTCCGATGCGAAGCACCGTGAACAGGGAACGCAAGAAACTTGCCCAGAATCCTGTGGCGCGGCTGAGAAATCGCGACCCGAGCGGGCGCTACGTCGCGTGGATCTCCGCGAAGGACGGGACGCTGGCAAGCTCGGCCATGATGCGCTTGAAATCGCCGAACGTGAGCGCTTGGTCGGCATCGCACTTTGCTTCCGCCGGGTTGGGGTGGACCTCGAGGAGCAGGCCGTGGGCGCCGACCGCCTTCGCGGCGCGGCAGAGCGGGGCGATCCAGCGGCGGACGCCGACGCCGTGCGAGGGGTCGACGATCACCGGCAAGTGCGTGCGCTCGCGCAGCACGGGGACCGCGGAGAGGTCGAGCGTGTTGCGCGTGGAGTTCTCGAAGGTGCGGATCCCGCGCTCGCACAGGATCACGTTCGGGTTGCCTTCGCTCAAGATGTACTCGGCCGAGGAGAGCACCTCGTCGATCGTCGCCGACATGCCGCGCTTCAGCAAGATCGGGCGGTCGGTCTTGCCGACGGCTTTGAGCAGGTCGAAGTTCTGCATGTTGCGCGCGCCGATTTGCAACAGGTCGACGGACGCCGCCATGCGCTCGACCTGTTCGATGCTCATCACCTCGCTCACGACCGGCAGCCCGGTCGCACGGCTGGCTTCCGCGAGCAGCGCGACGCCTTCCCAGCCGAGGCCTTGGAACGCGTACGGCGAGGTGCGCGGCTTGAACGCGCCGCCGCGCAGCATCACGCCGCCGGCTTCGAGGACGGCCTGTGCGGTCGCGAGGATCTGCTCGCGCGACTCGACGCTGCACGGGCCGCCGATCACGACGAAGTGCCCGTCGCCGACCGCGACGTCGCCGACCATGACGCGCGAGCGCACGTTCTCGTCCTGGCGCTGCGCCTTCGGGTGCTTCACCGCGGCCTTCGGCACGGTCGGCGGCGCGTCGTCGACGACGATCGCGGGTTCGCGACGCGCGCGCGGGGGCGCAGTCGACGCGTCGTACGTTCCGACGACGTGCAGCGCGACGGTCACCTCGCGCAGCGCGCGCAGCGCATCCGCGAAACGCGGTTCGCGCACGTCGCCGTCGACGTCGGCGTAGAACGACCACTGCTGGCTCGCGCCGAGGCGCGCTTTCGAGTCGAGCTTCGAGACGTTCAGGCCGTGCGCGCCGAGGATCGAGAGGCAGCGTCCGAGCGCGCCGGGCGCGTCGGCGACCGAGAACAGCAGCGAGGTCTTGCGGTTCGCGAAGTCCTCGGCGGGCTCGAACTCGGAGGCCGGCCCGCGCGCGTTCGGTGCGCGGAACAGGATGAAGCGCGTGAAGTTGTCGGGGTGGTCGGCGATCGTGTCGGCGAGCTCGACCAAGCCGTAGCGGCGCGCGGCATCGGACGAGGCGATCGCGCCGCGGGTCAGGTCGCCGGCCGCGGCGACATCGCGCGCGGCGACGCCGGTGTCGGGGACCGGGACGCGGCGGACGTCGGCGAGCGTCCCGAGGAAGCGGCCGCACTCGGCGAGGACGACCGGGTGCGAGTCGATCTCGCGCAGGCCCTCGAGTGTCGCGCCGGGGAGCGCGAGGAGGCGGTGGTCCATCCGCCAGGTGATCTCGGCGAGGAGGTCCAGCTCGTACTCGGCGAGGGCGTCGTAGCCTTCGCGGATCGTCCCGGCGATCGCGTTGTCGACCGGGAGCAGGCCGAGATCGGCGCGGCCCGAGAGGACGGCGTGGGCCACGGCACGGTACGAGGTGCAGCCCAGCGGCGCGAACCGGACGCCGCGCCGGGCGGCGTACGCGTCGAGGACCGCGTGCGAGTACGAGCCCTCGATCCCCTCGAAGGCGGCGGTCATCGTGAGGGCGGGGGCGGTCGGCTCGATCGTCGGCTGGGTGCTGGTCATCGGAAGCTCCAAGAAAAAAGCCCGCTCGCGTCGGCGAGGGGCTCTTGCAGTTCGGTCCGTCGGGACTCGTTACGGCAAAGGCCTACCGCGCCGGCGCGCTTTCGCGGGCGTAAAAGTACCGGTAGGACCAAAGCCGGACGGTCATGTCCGTCGGTTTTACCACGGGGTCACGGCCCGAGTCAAACGCGCCCGGAGGCGGGGGGCGCCGCGACGAACCGGGCGGGGTGATCCGGCTTCTGGACCCTGAGACGATCGGTCAGATCGCCGCGGGCGAGGTGATCGAACGGCCGCTCTCGGTCGTGAAGGAGCTCGTCGAGAACGCGCTCGACGCCGACGCGAACCGGATCGCGGTGCGCGTCCGGGGCGGCGGGCTGGTCGAGATCGAGGTCGCCGACGACGGCGTCGGGATCGCGCCGGACGATCTGCCGCTCTCGCTGATGCGGCACGCCACCTCGAAGATCGGCGACGCGCGCGGGCTCACGCACGTCGACACGCTCGGGTTTCGCGGCGAAGGGCTGGCGTCGATCGCGGCGGTCGCGCGCGTGACGATCGTCTCGCGCACGACCGAGGCCGACGTCGCGACGGCGATCGAGGCGCACGGCGAGGAGATCGGCGAGCCGCACCCGATGGCGGGGCCGCCGGGGACGCGCGTGATCGTGCGCGATCTGTTCGCGAACGTGCCGGTGCGGCGCGAGTATCTGCGCTCGCCGGCGGCGGAGTTCACGCGGATCGCATCGTGGCTCGCGACGCTCGCGCTCGCGTATCCGCTGGTCGGGTTCACGCTCGAGCACGACGGCAAGACGACGTTCGCGTTCCCGCCCGGCGAAGATCTCGCGCCGCGGCTGCGGCACGTGTTCGGCACGTCGTCGGCGTCGATGGTCGGACTGCACGGCGAGCAGCGCGGCGTGCGCGTCAAAGGCTATGTCAGCTCGCCCGGCGACGACCGGCCGGATCGGCGCAGTCAGATCCTGTTCGTGAACGGGCGGCTGTTGCGCAGCACGCTCGTGAGCGGCGCGTGGTCGGCGGCGTACCGGACGTTCGCGATGGTCGGGCGGTATCCGTACGGCGTGCTGTACCTCACCGTGCCGGCGGAGGAAGTCGATCCCAACGTCCATCCGACGAAGAGCGACGTGCGGTTGCGGCACGTCGACCGCGTCGTGTCCGCGGTGAAGGACGCGATCGCGACCGCGCTCCGCCGCGGCGCCGCCGAACGGCTGCAGCGGTCGATCTCGTTCGCGCCGCCGGAGGGGGAGTACGTCGCGACGACATCGTCGACGACCACGACGACGATCGTCGCGAGCGTGCCCGAGTGGGCCGAGACGCGATTGTGGCCGCACCCCGAGATGGCGACGCCGGGGTCCACGCTGCACGTGGTCGCGCAGATCGACCGCACGTTCATCCTCGCGACCGACGGGGATGCGGTCGTGTTGATCGATCAGCATGCGGCGCACGAGCGGATCGTGTACGAGCAGCTCGCGGCGAACGCGCGCGCGACCGTCGCCTCCGAGCCGATGCTGGTGCCGCATACGTTCGAGGTGCGGCCCGAGGAGGCCGAAAAGCTCGAGGCAACGCTGGAGACGCTCGCCGAGATCGGGCTGCACATCGAGCCGTTCGGCGAGCGCGCGTATCGGATCACCGCGACGCCGGCGCGGCTCGTGCACGCCGGGCGCTCCCGCCCGTTCGACGTCGCGGATTTCATCGAGTGCCTGAGCGACGACGTGCGCGGGCTCGACGCCGAAGAGCGCGTCTGGGCCTCGCTGGCCTGCCATTCGGTCGTGACGGCGCACGAGGCGCTGACGTATCCCGAGATGACGGCGCTCGTCGAGCGGCTGCAGCGCTGCGAGAACCCGATGCACTGCCCGCACGGGCGGCCCACGATCGTGCGGCTCGAGCCCGAGCAGATCGCCCGGCTGTTCAAACGGGTGTGAGCGCGGGCGTCCTGATCCTCACCGGACAGACGGCGTCCGGGAAGAGCGCGCTCGCGCTGGAGCTGGCGGAGCGGTTCGATACGGAGATCGTCGGTGCGGACTCCCGGCAGATCTACCGCGGGATGCCGATCGGAACCGCTGCGCCGACCGACGCGGAGCGCGCGCGTGTGCCACATCATCTGGTGGGCTTTCTCGATCCCCGCGAGCGGTATTCCGCGGCGCGGTTCGTTGCGGACGCGCTTGCGGCGATCGACGCGATCCAGGCGCGCGGGCGGCGTGCGATCGTCGTCGGCGGTACGGGGTTCTACGTGCGCGCGCTCGCTGGAGACGTGGCGCTGTCGCCCGCGTACGACGCGTCGATCCGCGAACGCCTGGCTCGCGAGACGCGCGTACATCCGCCGGAGGTGCTCGTGGAATGGCTGCACGCGCTCGCGCCGTCGCGCGCCGCAGAGATCTCGGCGAACGATCCGTATCGCATCACGCGCGCATTGGAGATCGCACTCGCCGAGCGCGACTCGGTACGAAGCGATTCCGCTGCAGCAGGCGAACGATCCGGCGGCAGGCAGCGGCACGATGCGGGCCGCGGTGCGCACGGAAACTCCGAGAACCTCGTCACCCGCGCCATGCCGTTTCGCAAGGTGTATCTCGAGACCGATCCGGGCGAGCTCGAACGGCGGATCGCCGCGCGGGTCGACGCGATGCTCGCGAACGGGCTGCTCGAAGAGGCCGAGCGTGTCGGCGCAGATGCCGTGGCCGCGGATGCGGTCGGATACCGTGAAGCGTTGGCCTATCTCGCCGGCTGGTCGACGCGCGAGGAACTCCGCACGCAGCTGATCCGCAACACGCGGCGGTATGCGAAGCGGCAGGCGACGTGGTTCCGAACCGAGCCGGGGCTCGTCCGTCTTCCGGCCGGCGACGCGTTCGCGCGCGCCGTCGCCGAGGCGGAAGCGCTCCCGGGCTGGAAGTAAGCGGCGAATCATGCCCCCATCGAATGGTCCCGGGCGTACGCAACCGCTCCAAGACGCATACCTCGCCGAGGTCAAACGGCAAGCCGTCCCCGTCACGATCTATCTCGTCAACGGCTTCCAGCTGCGCGGCGTCGTGAAAGGGTTCGACCCGTTCACGATCGTGCTCGAGTACGAGAAGAAAGCGCACCTGATCTACAAGCACGCCGTCTCGACGATCTCGCCGAACGGCCCGGTCAGCGCGCCGCTCGTCCCCGAGGAGCCGGAGGCCGTCGCGCCGTGACGACCGGGGTCCCGATCGTCAAGACGAACGGGACCGGCAACGAGTTCGTGCTCGTCGACGAGCGCGCCGCGCCGCTCGACGACGCGGCCGCGGTCGCGCGACGCGTCTGCGACCGCGAGCACGGACTCGGGGCCGACGGCGTCCTCCTCGTCGAAACGTCGGAGCAGTTCGACGCGCGGATGCGGATCGTGAACGCCGACGGCAGCGAGGCGGAGATGTGCGGCAACGGGATGCGCTGCGTCGCGCGGTATCTCGACGAGCACGACGGCCTCTCGCTCGCGACCGTCGAGACGCTCGCGGGGCCGATCGAGACGCGTATCCTCGCGCGCGCGCCGTACCGCGTCGCCGTCGAGGTGGGCGAGCCGCGGATCGGGGCGCCGCACCTCGTCGGGCGCTTCAACGCGACACCGGTCGAGGTGGGGAACCCGCACGTCGTCATCCGTGTGGAGCACCTCGACGCGGTCGATCTCGCGGTCGACGGTGCGCGGGTCGAGCGCGACCCGCGGTATCCGCACGGGACGAACGTGCACTTCGTCAGTCGCGAGGGCGCGCATTGGCGCGTCCGCCACTGGGAGCGCGGCGCCGGCGCGACGCAAGCGTGCGGGACCGGCGCGGTGGCGGTCGCCGCGGTCCTGATCGCGGCCGGCGATGCAACCTCTCCGGTGACGCTGCACGTTCCGGGCGGCGTGCTGGAAGTTCTCTGGAAGCCCGGGGAGCGCGCGACGCTCGTCGGCGACGCCGTGCGGGAGTTCGAGCGAGTCGTCGCATGACCGGGCTCGCGTATACCGACACGCGCGGCCGCATCTACTACGACGAGACGCGCTCGCCGCTCGCGGACGGCGGGATCGAGCGCGCGCCGCGCGCCGACGAGCTGATCCCCGCACCGCCCGGGACCGTGACCACGATGCTGCCGGCGCGCACGCCGCTGCTCGCGGGCGGCGTCTCCGCGAGCCCGCGCCGAACCGCGCTCGCCGCGCTCTTGCCTGCCGGATACACGCGGCTGCTGCTGCCGGCGTACCGCCGGCGCGCCGACGCGCCCGCGCTGCCGCTGTTCGGCTACACGTTCGCGTGCGTCGTCGACGACGAGCTGCACGTCGCCGCGATGCGCACCGACGAGAGCGAGGACTGGACGCCGCGTTATTTCGGCGAAGGCGAGCTCGAAGCGCTGCTGCGCGCGCGCCAGGCCGAGGATCCGCGCAACCGCACGCTCGCGCAGCTCGCGATCTGCTCGCGCGACTACGGCTGCTTCACCGCGCAGAACGTCTTCCTCGAGCGCGGCGAAGCGGCGCTGCCCGTCTCGCCGAAATGCAATGCCGCGTGCGTCGGCTGCATCTCGGAGCTCGCGGTTGACGCCGGCATGCCGTCCCCGCAGACGCGGGTCGCGTTCGAGGCGGACGCGGACGACGTCGCGCGGATCGCGATCCGCCACCTCGAGCGCGTCCCGGACGGCATCGTCTCGTTCGGCCAGGGCTGCGAAGGCGAGCCGCTGCTGCGCGTGACGACGATCGAGCGCGCGACCGCGAAAATCCGCGCCGCGCGGAGCAACGGCACCATCAACCTGAACACGAACGGTTCGCTGCCGAAGAGCTTGAGCCGGCTGATCGACGCCGGCTTGCAGGCGGTGCGGGTGAGTCTGAACTCGTTCCGCAAGGACGTGTACGCCGCGTACTACCGGCCGGTGGGATACGACCTCGACGACGTGCTCGCGTCGGTGGCGCTCGCGGTGGAGCGCGGGCTGCGCGTCTCGCTGAACTACCTGACGCATCCCGGCGTGACCGACGAGCGCGCCGAGGTCGAGACGCTGGAGCGCTTCCTCGGCGAGCACCGCGTCGCGATGGTGCAGACGCGCACGCTGAACATCGACCCCGAACGCTACTTCGCGCAAGTCGGACGCCCCGCGGAGCCGCTCGGGATGCGCGAGGCGCTACACCGCATCGAACGCCTCGGCATCGCGCTGGGCAACTTCACGCACACGCACTAGAGCGTCACCTGCGTGACGGGCGGTGCGGCATGCGTCGTGTGCCGGCGTGCACCGTTGCCGACCGTACCGCCGGGTTGCGTCCCGCTCGCACCGTCGCGAACCATGCCGCCGCTGCGCGGCGCCTTCGCACCATGGGTGACCGCGTCGCCGCCGAGCGCGAGATCCTGCGCGTGCGTGCTGACGTCGACGCCGGAGCCGGTCGAGCGGAGCGTCGTCGAGATCGTGCCGCCGTGTCGGTTCGACGCGTCGACGACGAGCGAGCCGTCCTGGTTCTCGGTGACGCGCTCGCCGCCGGAGAGCGTCGCGGACTCGCCTTTGCCGAGCGCGACCTGGCGCCCGTCGTCGAACACCGAGAACGAGCCGTCGCGGTTCATCGTGACTTCGTCCTGGTTGAAGTTCGTGTGAACGCTCGCCGACTGGTTGAACGTCACGCCGTTCGCGTCGGGCTGCGTGACGTCGGTCGAGACGCGGTAGCCGCCTTGGATCTGGTTGCTGTGCACGAGATCGCCGTGCGAGGTCATGCTGTCCCAGCGCTGGTCGACCGCGCGATCGCCGTTGGGGCCGATCGCGGTCCCCGTCGTCGCGATGTGCGGATCGCCGGTCGAGCTGACGTCCGCGTTCTGGAACTGCTGCTGCGGTCCGCCCGGCGCCCACGGCGGCGCGCCCCCGTTTCCGTACGCCGCCGCATCGCCGTTCCCGCACGCCGTCGGACCGCATTGATTCGCGGCGCCGCCTCCGCCGTTTTGGCCGGTGAGCGTGCCGATCAGCTGCTGCAGCATCGCGACGAGGCCGCCCATCAGGCTCGTGACGCTGCCGCCGGTCGCGCCGTTGATTCCGCCGAGCAATCCGCCGAACGGATCGCCCGCGTTTGCGGCGCCGGTTCCGCAGTTCCACCACGGGCGAGCGACGCCGTCCGGCGTCTGGCCGGCGGCGCCCGCGGTCAGCCCGTCACCGGGCCACAGACGCCGGCCGTCGCCGGCCCCCGCGTCGAGCGAAGAGAGGTCGAAGCTCGGCCCGAGCCCGGGCCACTGGGTCTGCATCATCGTGCGCGTCTCCTGGAAGGGTGGTTCGCCCGTCCATCACGCGCACGCCGCGATCAACTAGTCCCGCTCGAAGCGTTTGCCGTGAGCTCGCATCCCGGCCGGTGCGGATCGCCGGCGCGCTCGATCAGCGCGCCGCACGACTCGCACGCGAGATGCAGCCAGCACACCGGATCACCCGCTTCCGGTTCTGCCTTGTCGTTCACACACGCGCCGCGGTGAGCGGTCCGACGCCTTGGTACTCGTCGCCGATCGGCTGGCCGGTGTAGTCGCGCATCTGGCTCGCCGCGAGCAGGCTGATCACCGCGCACAGCGCGATGTACGCCGCGATCGCGTAGCCGGTGTGGTACGTCGCGAACAGCCACGCCGCGATGAGCGGGGCGGGACCGCCGGCGATCACGGAGGCGAGCTGGTATCCGAGCGAGGCGCCGCTGTAGCGCAGCCGCGGCGTGAAGCATTCCGCGATGAACGCGGCTTGCGGGCCGTACTGGATGTCGTGCGGGATCAGCGAGAGGAAGATCGCCAGGAAGATCAGCGACGGCGCGCCGCTGTCGAGCATCGCGAAGTACAGGAAGCCGAAGAAGAACGTCACCACGCAGCCGATCATGTAGGTCTTGCGGCGGCCGATGCGGTCGGAGAGCTGGCCGAAGAGCGGTATCCAGACCGCCGAGCCGATCGAGGCGACGAGCACGGCGGTGATGAGGAAATCGCGCGGCTGCTTCAGCGCCTGCGTCCCGTACGAGAAGATAAACGCGGTGAAGATGTAGAACGGCGCCTGCTCCGAGAGCCGGGCGAGTGCGGAGAGCACGATCTCTTTCCCTTGCAGGCGGAAGACTTCGACGACCGGCGTCTTCTCGATGAGGTTCTCGCTCTCGAGGCGGCGGAACGTCGGCGTCTCGGCGATGCCGAGCCGGATCCAGAGGCCGACGCCGACCAGGATGATGCTCAGGAAGAACGGGATGCGCCAGCCCCACTCGAGGAACGCCGTTCCGGAGAGCCCGCTGAACGCGAGCACGGCGACGTTCGCGAGAAACAGCCCGGCCGGCACGCCGAACTGCGGCCAGCTCGCGATGAGCCCGCGCCGCCCGCTCGTGCGCGCCCACTCCATCGAGAGCAGCACCGAGCCGCCCCACTCACCGCCGACGCCCACGCCTTGAATGAAGCGCAGAACGGTGAGCAGGATCGCGCCCCAGATCCCGATCGAGGCGTACCCGGGGACGAACCCGACCAGGAACGTCGCGAGCCCCATCACCAGCAGCGTCGCGATCAGCGTCCCTTTGCGCCCGATGCGATCCCCGTAGTGCCCGAAGATCGCCGCGCCGATCGGCCGGGCGATGAAGCCGACGGCGTAGACGAGGAAGGCTTGCAGCGTCCCGACGAGCGGGTCGCTGTTCGGGAAGTAGAGTTTCGCGAACACCAGCCCGGTGACGGTGCTGTAGAGGAAGAAGTCGTACCACTCGATCGAGGTGCCGATCGTGCTGGCGATGACGGCGCGCGTGAGATGATTGCGGTCGTCGGGCGACGTGGCGATTCCGGTAGCGGCCATGGAAGAAATCTTCCCCGGTCGATTGCGAATGTCGCAGGACAGGGGTTGCCGGCTCCGCTGACTAATTCGAGCTAAGCGGGTGCATTCTCGAAGGGGGATTGTCGATGATTGCACGTTTGCTCGCGGCGCTCGTCCTCGGTGCGGCTCTCCTGTGCGGAGCCGGCTCTCCCGGCGTCGCAAAACACCACCCGGTCACGACGGCGCCCGTCACGACGGGTTCGCTGCAGCTCTTCTCCACGGAACCCGCCGCGCGCGCCCACTGCCCGCGCGACGAAGTCGTTTGGCTGAACACGAACAGCGGCATCTACCACGAGAAAGGAATGCGCTGGTACGCGAACACCCGCTCCGGCGCATTCGCCTGCCGAAAGGAAGCCGACGCCGCCGGCGACCGCATGACCCGCAACGGGCAGTGAACGTCGTGCAATCATTGTCTGAATGTTTTCTCTCCGGCGCGACGTTCGAGTGATGGCCGGTTTTGCTCGATGAAGCGTTCGGTGAGAGGAATCCGAAACTCGAGCATCCCTGCGGACGGCGCGTACACGACATCCTTTTTGATGAGCTGATTCCGAATCGATGCGACTCTCGCGCTGTCCGAACTGAGACGACGAGCAATTTCCCCGGTCGAATGCGGCCCTGGGCCGAGCGCCGCCATCGCGAGCGTATAAGCGGCTTCCCGGGGCGTGAGCTTGCGAAACCGCGCGTCGTAGAATTCGTCTTCGAGTATTCGGCGAACGCCGGGGATGGCCGATTCAACGTCGGCGGTCGCGATCGCGTTGCCGTTATGCTGCAGCCAGGCTGCCGAGCCGTATTCCTGGATGAAGAAGGGATAGCCCGCGGCTTCTTCGGCGAGTCGTTCCAGCGCGCGCGCTTCGATCGCGACTTGCCGGTCTCTCGTGGGGATCGCGATGGCGTCCATGGTCTGGTCGCGCGTGAGCAGGCCGATCCGGAAATATCGCCATCGCTCCGTGTACGTCCGAACGCGGTGAAGGTGTTCGGGGCTGTCCGGTAGTCCGGCACCGACTAAGTAGGCCGGCGTGTCGCCGCCAGCAGTTTCGTGGATGAAGCGAACGAGGTGACGAAGATCAGGAACGGGAGCGTCCTGGATCTCGTCGATTGCGAATACGAGGAAGCGGCCGTGTCGGCGGACAGCGGAGTTGAGCTCTTCCAAGATGTCGATGAATGCGCTCGTCGAGTCGTCCGGCTGTCGGCTGGAGAGCTCGACGGTACCCATGTCGCCTGGCAACGCCACCGATGCGCGCGGAATCGTCTTGATGACTGCGTCCACCGTCGCCTTGAGCCGTTTGGGAAGCGACTCGACGTCTTTTTTCGCGCGCTCCAAACCTCTCCGCAGCGTCTCCGACAGCGGCTCGGTGTCCGACGCCTCGGCGTAAATGACGATCCCGCCATTCGCCCGCGCGTCTTGCACGCAACGCCGAAGCAAAGCGGTGTTCCCCATCCCGCGTAGACCGGTGAAGATGATCGGCTGGGCAGGTGCGCCGCTCTTCACGAGGGCCGTCGCGTACCGGGCCGCGCTCAGTTCGTTATCGCGGCCGACCAGGGCCGGGGGGCGCTGCCGGGCGCTGTTCTGAAGCGGTTTTGGAGGCCGTCAGTCGTGCCGCTGTCAATTCTGTCAAAGCACGACGCAGGTTGTCAAATCTGTCAAATTTTTCCGCAGCACATAGGCTGCAAAAGTAAAGCAAGCGTGGCCTCGCCCTGAGAGGGTGGGCGCGCTACGGCCGGGGCTCCAACGACCATATCGTCCACGTGAACAGCGGCATTCCGAATCACGCGTTCTATCTGTTCGCGACGGCGTTGGGAGGGCATGCTCGGCGTGTCGCCGGCCAGGTGTGGGTACGCGGCAGTGCGTTCGGGGCTTCGTCCGACGTGCGGCTTTCGGCTGTTCCCGATCGCGACGCGCCGAGCGGCGCAGGCGCACGGAGCGCACGTCGTCGACGCGCTGTGCGACGCGTGGCGCGCCGTGGGAATCGATGCGCGGTCGCCTACGCGGGCGCGAAGCTAATGCGGGCGAAATTCGGGCGCACGGCGTACGAGCAGCGGATGAGGACGAAGCCGAAAGCGGCTACTCCCTGGATCCCGGCCGGCGTCGCGGCAGTGCTCGTATCGGTTGCTGCTATGCCCGCAGCACAGCCGGTCTCGGCCGCTTCTCCGGCGCCGGAGCCGGCGCCGCTGCTCACGGCGGCTGTGCAGTCGAAGATCGACGCGGACGTCCGGGCGGCGTTGAACGTATCGCACACGCAGGGCGCGACGATCGCGATCGTCCGCGATGGCGCGGTCGTTTTCACGCGCGGTTACGGAATGCGCGACCCCGCACGGTCATTGCCGGCCGATGAGCACACGCGCTACGAGATCGGATCGATCACGAAGCAGTTCACCGCAGCTGCGATCCTCCAGCTGAACGAAGCCCGCAAGATCGACCTTGACGCGCCGGTCGCCACGTATATCCCGTCCGCGCCGCACGCCGGGGAGGTCACGGTCCGGGAACTGCTCTCGCATACGAGTGGGCTTGCGGATTACACCGACGTCCCGACCTTCGACACGCTAGCGGCGACGCCGGCGACGTTCGTTCGAGTGATGTCGCAGATTTCCGGAAAGCCACTCGGCTTCACGCCCGGGACAGCGTTCGCGTACTCGAACACGAACTACTTGATCCTCGGCCGGATCGTCGAGCTCGTGTCGGGTCAAACGTGGGAGACATACGTTCAGCAGCACCTCTTCGTCCCTGCCGGCATGCGGGAGTCGGCGACGATGGCAGAAGAGGACCGGCTTGCAGATATGGCGCGTGGTTATGTGTACGCGCACGGTCGCGTCACCGCATCCAAGCCGATCTCCGAATCGTGGGCTTCCTCAGCCGGAGGCATCGTGTCCACGGCAGACGACCTACGACGGTGGGCCGAGGCGCTGTCTTCCGGCCGTATCATCTCCAGACCCGATTACGAGCTCCTCACCAGCCCCGGGAGGCTGGCGGACGGTTCAACCACCGCGTACGGTTTTGGATTGAAAGTCGACCGTTTCGAGGACCAGCCGCGAATCTGGCACGACGGCAATACCAACGGCTTCGACGGCAGCGACCAGTTCTTTCCAAACCAGGGCGTTCGCATCATCGTCCTGACGAACACGCTCGCCGGCGGCAGCGACGCGATCGTCGAACACGTCTACAACGATCTCTTTCCCGCCATTGCCTCTGCCGCTGCGCGCGCGGCAGAACCGCAGCCGTCCGGACCGCCTCCGGCGGCTGGCGACGAAGGCTTGTACGCGCGAACGGTCGCGATCATGAGAGAACTTCCCGAGCCGCGTTTTCTCACGTTCGTGTTGAATGTCACGTTGCAGGGTGACGTGAGTACCACCTTACTCGATCGGCACGGCATCGCCGTGCTTCGCGTCTGGGGCCCGGCGTGCAAGGCACTGGGACAGCCAAGCGGATCGTGGGCATCGAGTCACAGGGCACGTGACGATCTGGCATCCGTCGCGAACACCCCAGAGAGCCATCTGCTCACCCGTTCCCCGCTTTTCAACCCGGCCTGGACGGGTGTCTACGACTGGCTCCGCTACGGCATCGACGGCCGGCCGTTCGCGCAGAAGTTATCCGCGCAACCGTCGCCGGCACCGAACGAGCAGCTCAAGAGGATAGGCACGGTCACAGCGCTCGCGCCGAACGCGTACCGTATCGTCGGCGCGAATGGCGCGGTCTGCCCAGGCGGCCAGCAGGGTCGACATCTTGCGCTGGGGGCGCGGGATGGCAACGTGCTGAGGCATCCGCTGACCGACGTGACGATCGACCGCGCCACGATGCGGTTTTGCAGTATGCGCTTCCACGTTTTCGCACAGGGAGGTGTTTCTTTTGCGGAACTTCACTTCGGCACCGGCAACGGCTATTGGATGACGACAAGGGTCGACGGCGATTTTCGGGGCTTCGGCCAGTTCGGGATCGGTGGCCGGCGCGCATCGTGGCACATCACGTACAGCGACATGCGGTTTCCCGATGCGCTCGACGACGCGCTCTTCACCTTGCCTGTCGACCAATCGGTTCCGAGCGCAGCATCCGCCCAATGTAACTGACGCAAAATCGGCGCCGGAATGGGCATGGTACGCACTTGCTTGAAGAGTCGGTGTAGCGACTCTCATCGTAGCGATGCGCTGTGCCAAGTGGGTGGCGTTCTGCCGTTGCGGCGTGCGTGCCGTTAGAAGTCGAACTCCAACTGGGCACGATTGTAGCGAAATTGCGGGAGGCCGCCGTACGTCACGACGTTGGTGACCTGCCGTGAGCCGTAGCGATAGCGCAGCATGAGTCCTTTGTACGGTCCGGGACCGACTTTGGCGGCGTAGTACGTGGCGTCGGCGTTGACTTCGCTGAGCTGCTGCGACTTGATCGCGTTGCCGTAGTCGAGATAGGACTGTGTGACGTAGACGATCAGCCGCTTGTCGTTCGACGTCCAGGTCGCCTGGATTTTCGGGCCGCTGAACGGGGCGTGGCGGTCGATCGGACTCTGCGTCAGGCTTGTAAGCCACAACGGGTCGGTGCCGTACGCATCGGTGTATGGGCTCGCGAAGCCTCCGTAGAAGATCGTCGTCGCGCCGTTCGCGTTGGTGATGCACTCCGGCGCGTTGACGGGGATCAGGTACGGGAACGTCACGCCCTTGGCGATCACGAGCGCCTGCTTTGCGTTGCACGAGACCCCGGCCGGGAGCCTGATGGTGTCGGAGCGCGCCGGGATCCGCTCGTACGATCCCGTGAGCGTGACGTTGCGCGTG
This sequence comes from Candidatus Elarobacter sp., assembly GCA_036264835.1. Lineage (GTDB taxonomy): Bacteria > Vulcanimicrobiota > Vulcanimicrobiia > Vulcanimicrobiales > Vulcanimicrobiaceae > Vulcanimicrobium. Next base: position 2,385 of record DATAQE010000048.1, on the reverse strand, counting down.
ACGTTGCCGCCCAGCTGAAGGCCGTACGGTGTGCTGTAGATTTTGCCGATCACGGCGGCGCCCGTCTGGTGTTCGATGCCGCCGTGGAACGCCACCCATGGCTTCGTCCGCTGATCCATGAACGTGAACTTCGACTCGTTCCATATCAGGTTCGCGATGTCGCTGAAGTGGTAGAGGTGGAGGCTTGAGACGAGGCCGTGCGTGCCGTTATAGGCGATCTTTGCGTACGTCAGGCCTGCAGTCGGGAGGCTCGTGCCGCCGGGGACGAACGTGTTCGCCGGCGTTCCCGCGGTGCCGGCGGGAAACGACGTCAGCAGCGTTTCCTTGTCGAACGTCGAGTTGACACGGCCCTGAAATCGGGTCATATCGGCGAGTTCGAAGGACAGCGCCGGCGTCGCGGAATAGTTGACGTCTACGCCCTGGAAGGCCGTCGGCTTGATGCGTGTGTCGGACGGGCTGGTCCACAACGTGTTGAACACTTGGTCGCCCAGCTTGATCCCGAGGCGTTCGTCTTTATACTGCAAGTACGCTTCGTAGAGCGCGTTGATCTTGAACCCCGGCAGCGAGTCGTCGGGGTTCAGCGCCGGCGCCTTGAGCTTCCCGCACGGCGGCGCCAGGTGCGATGCGGGGTCTCCGCAGCCATTCGTCGGAATGGCGTATTCGTAGGACGCGCCGATCGAGAACGGCGTGTTCACGAAGCGGTAGTCCGCGTGCAGGGCGAGACCCAGCTCGATCGATTGCTGGTTGACCTGCCCCGCTCCGCCGATGCCGGTGCTTGCGTTCTGGCGCGTAAAGTCATATGCGCGAAACGCTCCGCGTAGCGCGAACGGGTTCTGTGCAGGTTTCGGCGACGGGGTCGCAGAGGGCGCTGCAGCCGGCGAGGCAGCGGGCTGCGGGATCGAGCCTGCGTCGGCGGGGCCTCCGAGCAGAGCACCGACCGTGAAAGCCAAAATATGGTGTAGCAAATCAGTCGACGTATGCCGCCGACAGTGCGTCCGGTTCGGTGCCGCCGCGAATCAGCGGGGCGTCGCCGATGCTGTGATCCCGCTTGCGCTCGCCGTCCAGCGCCGGCCGTCAGCAAACGCGATCGACGCCACCGCGCACGTGTCGGGCTGCCGGCTGTAGACGTCGGCATAGTCCGCGCTGATGTTGCGCTCGATGAGAACGCCTTTGCTGAAGCGACCGCTCTCGACCACGGTCGTGTGCTTGCCGCCGTGGGTGACGTCGAACGTCACCCGCGTTGCGACGCTGTCATCGGTATTACGGAAGTCGAGGGCGAGCGAGCTGTACGCAATCGGCGGCCCAAACTCCTCGAGAGCGACCGGTTCGTAGATGTTCGTTACCCGACAGGTGCTCACGATGACGGGCGAGCTGACGGTGAGCCCGACTGCGAGCGATAGAAGTTGTAGCATACGATCGAGTTACGCCGCCGCCGGCAGATTCGGATCGAGGACGCGTTCTACTGCGACACATGATGGAACCGAACCGCAACATATCGCGGCACCGTATCAATTTCATGATCACCCGCCGACGAACGACCCTCAAACACATCTATGTCGCCGCTTCCATTGCCGCGCTGGCGGCAGCGCCTGCCGCATTCGTTTCGGCTGCCGAAGTGCAGTCGGACGCCGCGCCGGCACTCAGCGCTCCCGGCACCCATTATCAGCTCGTTGACGCGCACGGCAACATCGTGGGCGAGCTGGTCACCGAGAGCACCACGCGGCTGCGACTGATTGCGCCCGCTGCGACGAGCAGCGCACGCATGCAAAACTCGGCGCCCTCGGGCACCACCGACCGCACGTTCCATCCGGATTACTCCAAGGCGCTCACGCCCGGACAGATGTCGGCGGCGTGGCAAGCCGAGTGGGACCGCATAAGCCCGCCCATCATCACGGGTGGCGGCTAGCCGCGCACGCGGTCCGATCGCCCGACCTCATCACTCGAACACGGAGAATTCCATGCTCAATCGCCCCATCGCGATCATCGCGCTCGCGTCGTTTCTCGCAATCGGCACGCAAAGCGCGTTCGCCGGTCCCGCTCCAACCGATGTGACGACGACTGCCACGACCACCATCACCACCACGGCTCCAGTTGCGGCGTCATCGCAGGCCGGCACGCAGGCCGCGATCTCGACACCGGCACAGCCCGCGCGCGCGCGGCATACGGCACGCATCCCGGGCACCTTCGCGGTCGCCGATCAGGATCTGTCGAACAGCGCTCGCGCCATGCTGACGCCGCTGTCCGGCGACGGCGGCGGCTAACTCCGCCGGCACAAACGTGGTCGCGGATGAACCGAGCCGAGCGCCATTCGACGAGCCGGCATTCGAGCACGCATACGGTGCGTACGGGCCACGCCTCTGGGCGGTCGCGAACGCGGTGTTGCAT
>DATAQE010000186.1:0-32100 GCA_036264835.1 Candidatus Elarobacter sp. | reverse complement strand
TGCCCCAACCGACACGCCGGTTACCGCTACCTTGCCGACGAACTCGCGCGCCCGCGCCAGCAGCGCCTCGCCCTCGGCGAGCAGCAGGTTCCCCCCGATCAGCAGCATGGTCTCCGGCCCGTAGAACTCGACGAGCTCCTCGACCCGGTCGAGCCGCATCCCGCCCGCCGGAACCGGCATCGCCGCCCGCAGCTCGCCCCACGGCGCGCGCGCCTCGGCCGCGATCGCGCCGCACTCGGCTTGCGGGTAGGCGAACCGCCCGCCGTAGTTCACGAAGATCGGCGCGTCGACGCCGAACAGCCGGTAGAGCCGCCCGAACAGCAGCGGCGGCGCGATCCGCGCGGCCCCGCCGAACGACGGATGCCCGAGGTAGACGAACTCCGGGAACTCCTCGACGAGCTCGAAGAACGCCGGCAACCCGACGACCATCGGCGCGACCAGCACGACGCGCACGCCTTCCTCGCGCGCGATCCGCGCCCGCTCGCGCAGCGCGCGCGGCGTGCCGATGAGATGCGGTGCGTAGAACGACGGCTTCCCCGTCGCCTCGACGGCTTCCGCGACCGCCGCCTGACACGCGCGCACGCGCTCGGCGAACGGCGAGTACGTCTGGTTCGCGATCCCGTGATCGTCCTTGATGATGTCGATCCCCGCGAGCGCGAACGTCCGGCACATTGCGGCGAGCTCCGCGACGCGCATCCCCTGCGGCTTCATCGCGACCGCGGTGAGCGGTCGCCGCGGCGCATCGGCAAGCGCGCGGATCCCCGCGATCCCATGACGCGGTCCGGGAAAACGCGCGAGCAGCGCCGGCGGCAGCTCGAGCCCTACGAACTGCACGTTCTCCCACAGCGAGCAGTTCCCGAAGATCATGTTGATGAGTTGCGCGACGTCCCCGCCGACCGTCTCGACCGCGATCTTCACATCGACGCGATACCGGTTCGCGCCGGCCGGCTCGATCGAGTCGACCCGCGCGACGATCTCCTCGCGAATCCGCGGATCCCGCACCGCTTCGAGCGGACACTCCACGCTCTGCTCGATCGCGAGCGCCTCCGCCCGCGCCTCGATCCGCTCGGGCTCGGACTCGATGAGATACGTCGTGGTCAGCCAGGCCATTTAGCTTCCTGTTCCCTGGTAGCGGTTCAGTCCTATGCGCCAGAAGGCGTAGCCCAGGACGAACACCGCGGCGCCGACGAGCGGCGTGAGGAGGCCGACCGCGGGGTTCAGGTGCAAGCCGTCCTCGGATTTGTGCAGCAGGTACGTCGCCGGGAAGTAGTTCATGAACGCGAACGGCAGCACGAAGGCGAGCACGACGCGCACGCCGCGCTGGTAGATCGAGATCGGATAGCGCGAGAACTCCTGTTCGAGCGACATGAAGACCCAGCGCAGCGAGTCGATCCGCGTGAACCAGAACGACGCCGTCGCGATCGCGAGATTGATCCCGAAGTCGATCAGCGCGCCGCCGATCGCGACCAGCGGGACGTACAGCACGAGGATCCAGTCGACGTGCACGCCCGCGTACGCGGTCGCGACGCAGAAGTACGCGATGGCGAGGATCAGCTCGTCGGGCCAGATCTGCTGCGGGACGGTCAGCGCCTGGAACAGCGGATCGAGCGGCCGCACGAGGAAGCGGTCGAACCGCCCTTCGCGCACGAACTCCGGCACGTTGCCGACGGTGAAGAAGACCGTGTTGTGCAGCCCGTGTCCCAGCATCCACAGCCCGTACATGAACGCGGTCTGGCGGAAGTCCCAGCCGTTGATCGAGGGGAAGTTGCGCAGCGTGACCCACAGCGCCCCGATAGCGGTGGCATGGTAGATCACGGTGAACCCGGCCCACATGAGGAAGTTCGCCCGGTACTCGAGCATCGTGAGCAGGTTGATCCGCCAGTAGCGTGCGTACGTCGAGAAGTACACGCGGGAAGCGTTCCGTCCGCGAAGCCGTCGTCCCCGTCCGCACCCCGTACCGCCTCGACCTCACCGCGGTCGTCCTGCGCCGCCTCTCGACCAACGTCGTCGACACCTTCGACGGCACCGCGTACCGCCGGCTCCTCGGCGATCCCGCGGCACCGACGCTCTTCACCGCCGAGCAGACCGCGCGCGACGCGCTCGCGGTGCGCCTCGACGGCCCCGAGGCGGAGCGCTTCGATCCGGACATGCTCGCACGTCGCGTCCTCGGCACCGACGCCGATCTGCGCGCGTTCTACCGCGGCGCGAAGTCGATCCCGTGGCTGCACGCGCTCGCGACGGCCGCGCGTGGTGTGAAGCCGCCGCGCTATCCGTCGCTGTGGGAGACCGCGTGCAACGCGATCGTCTACCAGCAGATCTCGATCCATGCCGCCGGCGCGATCCTGCGCCGCCTGATCGAGCGCTCCGCGCGCCCGCTCGAACGCGACGGCGTGCGGCTCTTCCCGTTCCCGTCGATCGCGACGGTGCTCGACACGCCGCCCGCGGAGCTGCGCGCGCTCGGCCTCTCGGTGAACAAGATCAACGCGCTCACCGCCGTCGGCAACGCCGTTGCAGGGAACCAGCTAGACGAAGCAGCGCTCGACCATCTCCCGCCCCCGCGCCTGCTCGACGAGCTCGTCTCGCACAAAGGGATCGGACCGTGGACCGCCGCCGTCATCGCGCTGCGCGGCTTCGGCCGCCTCGACGTCTTTCCGATGAAAGACTCCGGCGCGACCGCGCTCCTCCGCAAGCTCTCGAACGACCCCGACGTCGAAGCGGAGCCGATCCTGCACGCGCTCTCACCGCAGCAGGGGATGCTCTACTATCATCTGCTCCTCGGCCGCCTCAGCGCGACCGGCGAAGTGACGCTCGCGTAGACCGGAGACGCGCTACGCGATCGCTTTCGGGCGGAGCGCGATCAGCCGGCGGAACCTGCTCTCGTCGTAAAGGTCGAAGAACGCGGGGTCGTGCTCGAGGAGCATCAGCCAGCCGGGATCTTCGCGGACGGCCGCTTCGAGATCGTCGAGCGCGCCCGGGACGTCGCCCGAGGCGACGCGGCCGTACGCGATGTGGTACGGCGAGACCTGGCGCGTGCGCGCGACGAGCAGCATCTGATCGAGCGTGCGCCGCGCGCCCTCGCGGTCGCCGATCGCGCCGCGCGCCTGCGCGGCGGACGAGAGCTCGTAGGGATCGTTCGAGGGCCGGTCGTCGGGCTCGACGATCTCGAGCGCCTCTTCCGGCCGGCCGCACGCGATCAGCGCGTCGGCGAGGTGGATGCGCACGATCTGCGAGCGCGGCTCGATCGCGAGCAGGTCGCGCGCCTGCTGGATCGCCTCGTCCCACGCGCGCCGGTAGAAGGTCGCCGCCATCGCGCAGATCGCGTAGGTGAACGAGGTCGGGTCGAGCGCGACCGCGCTCGCCGACGTCCGCTCCGCGGCCTCGATGTCGCCGTCCATCAGCGCCAAGTTGAAGCTCGCGATGTGTCCGCGCGCGTCGAACGGGTCGATGTTCAGCGCCTCGACGACGTGCGGCACCGCGACCGCGCGCCCGAGACCCGCGTCGAACGCGACGCGCGCGAACGCCGAGTGCGCCGCGGCCGAGCGCGGTTCGAGCGCGAGCGCGCGCTGCGCGAGCGAGACCGCCTTCGCGTGCGCGTGGACCGGCGTCGCCTCCATCTCCCGCGAGAGATGCAGCCAGCCGATCGCGAGCCCCGCGTACGCCTCGACGCAGAGCGGATCGATCGCCGCCGCGTGCTCGAAGTGCCGCATCGCGCTGGCGACGTCCGATGGCGAGTTCCGCGCCAGCAGCAGCCGCCCGAGCGCGACCGCGCGCAGCACCGCCTCGACCGAGCCGTGCGCCGGCGCGCGGGTCAGCACGTTGTCGAGCTCGACCGCGATCGCCTCGATCGCGTGCGCGCGGTAGCGGAAGAACTGCCGCGGCGAGAGGTGGAGCGCGGTCGCGAGCCCGAGCGTCGTCTCGCCCTCGACGTCGCAGCCGCGCACGATCGCCAGGCAGTAGCGGTGCTCGTGGCGCAGCGCCCGCTCGACGAGCATGAGGACCGCGTCGCGCGCGGAGGGGCAGCGGAGCGCGCGTTTGAGCTCCAGCGCGATCTCGTCGCGCTCGAGCTGCGCGGGACGGCGCAGCCCTCGCAGCAGGCGGCGCACGGACCCTCGGCTCCAGAGCGTCATATGCCCATGTCCCGTTCCCAGGCTCCGGCTCGCCCGCCTCCTCTCGCGGTCCGGGATTCGTGCCGCTTTTGTGCCATCCCGGCACGGGGCCCGTGGAGCGGCGCGCGGAACCGCCGGGTCAGGCGCAGTGTCCCGGAGGGCACCATGGCAACCCGAACCACACCGGTCTTCGCGATCCAGCGCGCGGACGAGCGGGCCTTCTACGATTTCGGCTGGCTGCGGACGTACCATTCGTTCAGCTTCGCCGACTACGTCGACCCGAGCAACGTGAGCTGGGGCGCGCTGCGCGTCTTCAACGACGACACGGTCGCGCCCGCGCAGGGCTTCGGCACCCATCCGCACCGCGACATGGAGATCGTCACCTACGTCCTGAGCGGCGAGCTCGAGCACAAGGACTCGCTCGGCTCGCACGGCGTCGTCGAGCCCGGCGGCGTGCAGTACGTCAGCGCCGGAACCGGCGTGCGGCACAGCGAGTTCAACCACTCCGCGGAGCGCGACGTGCACTTCGTGCAGATGTGGGTGCTGCCGCGCGAGCGCGGCGTCCCGCCGCTGTACGGGCAGCGCAGCTTCGCGGAGAACGAGCGCCGCAACCGCTGGCTCGTCGTCGCGAGCGGCGAGCCGGGCGTGAACGCGCCGGTGGAGCTGCGCGCCGACGCGACGCTGCGGGTCGCGAAGTTGGAAGACGCCGCGCTCGCGTACGCGTTCGATCCCGAACGCTTCGGCTTTCTCTTCGTTGCGGACGGCGAGGTCCGCGCGAACGGCGAGACGCTGCGCACCAGCGACGCCGTTCGTATCCACGGGCTGCAGGATCTCGAGCTGAACGGCACCGGCGAGCTCGTGCTGTGGGACGTCCCGCCGCTCGCGGAGGACGCGCGCGCATGAGGCAGGGTCCGTGCGCGCACGCGGCCGCGCTCGCCGATCCGCCGCCGCGCACGCCGGACGGCTGCGAGGAGTGTCTCGCGAGCGGCGACACCTGGGTGCACCTGCGGCTGTGCGAGGACTGCGGCCACGTCGGCTGCTGCGACAGCTCGAAGAACAAGCATGCGACGAAGCACTTCCGCGCGACGACGCACCCCGTGATCCGCTCGCTGGAGCGGGGCGAGGACTGGAAATGGTGCTACGTCGACGAGACGATCTGGGAGTGAGATAGCACCGTGTCGATGTGGGAGCCGTTCACGCAGAGCGCCCGTCACGCGATCGTGCGCGCGCAGGAAGTCGCGCAGATGTTCGCGTCCCGCTTCATCGGGACCGAGCACATCGCGTTCGCCCTCGCCGAGGAAGACGACGAGGTCGGCCGCATCGTCACGACCGCGATCGATCGGGACGAGCTGCGCGAACGGCTCGGTGCCGCGCGCAGCGCGCCGAACCCCGAGATGGTCTTCACCTCGACGGCGAAGCGCGCGATCGAGCTCTCGTTCGAGAACGCGCGCCGGCTGAGCCACGGCTACATCGCGAGCGCGCACCTCGCGCTCGGCATCCTGCAGGCGGACAAGGAACTCCCGCTCCGCGCCGACGCCGATCTCGCGGCGGTGCGCGCCGAGCTGGAGCAGGCGGCCAGATCGACGAACGCCGGCGGGGAGAACGCACGATGATGGACGAGCGCAGCCTGAGCACGCTGCCGCCGGACCTGCCCGCGCCGGTCGACGACGGCGCCGCCGCGCATCTCGCCGGGACGCGGCTCCCGCACGTCGCGCTGCCGGCGACCGACGGGAGCACGGTCGACCTCGCCGCGATCCCGGGGCTCGTCGTCGTGTTCGCGTATCCGCGCACCGGACGGCCCGGCGAACCGTCGCTGGTCGCCGACTGGGACGCGATCCCCGGCGCGCGAGGCTGCACGCCGCACACCTCCGGCTTCCGCGATCTCCACGCGGAGTTCGCCGCGCTCGGCGCCCGCGTCTTCGGGCTGTCGACGCAGGACACCGCGTACCAGCGCGAGATGGTCGAACGGCTCCACGTCCCGTTCCCGGTGCTGAGCGACGAGCGCCTCGCGCTCGCGAACGCGCTCCGTCTTCCGACGATGGAGGTCGCCGGTCAGGTGCTGCTCAAGCGGATCGCGTGGATCGCGCGCGACGGCGCGATCGAGCGCGTCTTCTATCCGGTCTTCCCGCCGAACGAGAACGCGAGCGCGGTCCTCGCCGCGCTGCGCGGCTGACTAGCGGCCGCCGCCGAGGCGCGAGCAGGCGTCGATGGCCTGCGCGCGGCCGGTCGCGTTCTGCACGTCGAGCAGGTAGTTCCCGGACTGCAGGTTCGTCAGCGGCAGGTTGACGATCGTCGTCGACGTGCGGCCGGTGAACGGGTTGAGCAGGATCGGTCCTCGCGGCGCGTTCGCGATCCGCGGCTCGTTGCAATCGCGCCCGCTGCGCAGGGTGACGCGCGGCTCGGTGAGCGCCGGATTCGTCAGGTCGACCCGGATGCGGCTGCGCGTGCTGCCGATGCGCTGCAGCGTCACCGTGCCGACGTTCTCCCCGGAGCTGCGGTCGAGCAGCTGGAACGTCACCGCCTTCGCGTGCTGCGTCGCGAGCTGCGCGGCCTTCACCTGAGCGGGCGTTTGCGCGGAACCGGCGAGCGGGATGAGCGCGAGCGCTCCGAGGGCGACGGCGATCGCGGCGGCACGAATCTGCATGGCTTCTCCTTTGTACCCGTGAGGTGCGGCGCTCAGCCGGGCCACGCGCGCTCGACGATCGTGCGCGTCTCGGCGGCCGGCGGAAGCGTCCCGAACGCGAGCCCGCCTTCGCCGCCGAGCCGCGCCGCGCAGAACGCGTCCGAGACCGCGGGCGGCGCGTGGCGCGCGAGCAGCGAGGCTTGCAGCGCGACCGCCATCCGCTCCACCGTGCGGCGCGCGTTCGCTTCGGCCGGCGGCGCGCCCGGCGCGAGCTCCTCGCGCAGCGACGCGAGCGCGCGGTCGAGCGGCGCATTCGCGCCCGACGCCTGCGCCACTTCGGCGTGGTACGCTTCGACCGAGTCGGGATGCCGTTGCAGCGCACGCAGCAGATCGAGCGCGTTCACGTTGCCGGAGCCTTCCCAGATCGAGTTCACCGGCGCCTCTCGGTAGAGCCGCGGCATGATGCTCTCCTCGACGTAGCCGTTGCCGCCCAGGCATTCCATCGCCTCGCCCGTGTGCGCGGTCGCGCGCTTGCAGACCCAGTACTTCCCGAGCGCGATCGCGATCCGCGCGAACGCCGCCTCGCGCGCGTCGTGCGGCGCGCGGTCGACCGCGCGGGCGAGCCGCAGCATCAGCGTCGTCGCGGCTTCCGACTCGAGCGCGAGATCGGCGAGGACGTTCAGCATCAGCGGCTGATCGATCAGCAGCGCGCCGAACGCGCGGCGGTGGTGCGCGTGGTGCGCCGCTTGCGCGAACGCCTGCCGCATCAGCGACGCGCTCCCCGCGACGCAGTCGAGCCGCGTGTGGCTCACCATCTCGATGATCGTCGCGACGCCGCGTCCTTCCTCGCCGATCCGCAGCGCGAGCGCGTGCTCCAGCTCGATCTCCGCCGACGCGTTGGAACGGTTTCCGAGCTTGTCTTTCAGCCGCTGGATCCGGAACGCGTTGCGCGTCCCGTCCGGCAGCACGCGCGGGAGGAAGAAGCAGGTGAGCCCGTCCGGCGCCTGCGCGAGGACGAGGAACGCGTCGGACATCGGCGCGGAGCAGAACCACTTGTGCCCGGTGAGCGCGTAGGTGTCGCCGTCGAACGGCTCGGCGCGCGTCGTGTTGCCGCGCACGTCGGAGCCGCCTTGCTTCTCGGTCATCGCCATCCCGCACAGCGCGCCCGCCTTCCCGCGCAGCGGCTTGAGCGCGGGCTCGTAGACCGTCGAGGTGAGCACCGGCTCGAAGAGCGCCGCGAGATCGGCGCGGCGCCGCAGCACCGGGACCGCCGCGTAGGTCATCGAGATCGGGCAGCCGTGGCCGGACTCCGCCTGCGACCACACGTAGAAGCGCGCCGCGCGCGCCACGTGCGCGCCTTCGCGCGGCTCGCGCCACGGCGCGCCGTGCAGCCCGTGCGAGACCGCGACGTTCATCAGCGCGTGCCAGCTCGGGTGGAACGTGACCTCGTCGATGCGGTTCCCGAACCGGTCGTGCGTGCGCAGCTCGGGCGAATAGCGGTTCGCCTCGAAGCCCCACGCGATCGCCTCGTCGGAACCCGCCAGCGTCCCGAGCTCGTGCAGCCCGTCGAGGTCCCACCCGGCGCCCTCGCGGCGCACGCCCTCGAGCAGCGCCGCGTCGCGCGCCGCGACGTCGTAGCCGGCGAGCGGCGGCGGCTGGTTCGCGACCTCGTGCGTGCTCCGGGTCGGGCGGTCGATCGTGTCCATCAAGGCCTCCGGCGCGAATCGTTCGCGCTCGGCGCGAAGCCGACCGCCCCGAGGGGTGACGCCGTCGCGGACGAACCTCGGGCGAACCAACCCCGCTCCACGAGGTAGCCGATGAACCAGCCTCTCCGTCTCGCCGGTGCGGCGGCCCTGTGCGCCGCGCTGCTGTTGACCGGTTGCGCGAAGAAGACCGACCAGACTACGACTTCCACCGACACGACGGGCACGCAAGCCGCCGCCGACGCCGGCGCGACCCCCGCCTCCGGCGCGAGCGAAGCGACGGCCGCCCCCGGCGCCGGCACGACGCCCGCCGCCGAGATCTCCCCGAGCGCCGCGCCGGACGCGAGCGCGACGACCGCCGCGGCGAGTACGACCACGACCACCGCCTCGAACGGCGCGAGCGGCGGCGGCGGATTCATCACGCTCCCGATCTATCCGGGCGCGACTCCGGCCGAGACCGGTTCGATGACGGGCTCGTCGAGCACCGGCTCGGTCGACATCAAGATCTATCAGACCAAGGACGACGGGAAGAAAGTCGTCGCCTGGTACAAGGCCCACCTGCCGTCGAGCTTCGAGAACTTCACGATCAGCTCCGGCGGGAAGACGACCGGGACGTTCGCCGACGAGCACAAGGACGGCAACGGCGACCAGTCCGTCATCGTGACGGCCGACGACACGACGAACCAGACGCGGATCCAGCTCACCACGAAACACGGCAAGTAGGGCGAATGAGCTAAAGCGGGCCGGAGCCGTAAGCGCTTCGTAAGACGGCCCCGCGCGCGGGTAAGCGCGCCGTAGGCGCGGGGTCGTATCGTTCGAGTGCGGACTCCGCGTTCGTCCTGGCCGGGGGGCAGGGACCGAACAAGGGCAGCACGGCGTCGTCTTCAAGCCCGGGACGGCGCCGTGCAACCGCGATTTTTGCGTTCGAGCGGGCGCCTCAGCCGCCCTGAACGACGACCCGGCTCTGCGCCGCGCGCCACACCAGCGCCGAGAGCAGCGCGAACGCGGCGCCCCACCCGACCTGTTTCGCGATCTCCACGAGATACGCCGAGGGCGGGATCTTCCCAAGATAGATCAGCAGCGGCGTCGAGTAGATCGCGGCGAACGGCAGCGCGAGGACGATCTTCTGCAGGACGCCCGGGAAGAAGATGAGCGGGACGATCTGCCCGCTGAGCAGATCGCTGACCCAGCGCACCATCAGCTGGATCGCGAACGTCTCGAGCGTCCAGAACGCGACGCAGTTCATCAGGAAGTTCAGGAAGAAGTTGACCAGGTAGCCGAGCAGGAAGCTCAGCGCGAACGCGGCGAGGACGTGCGGCGGCGGGACGTCGATGTGCACGATCAGCAGCGAGGCGATCAGCGCGGGGACGATCAGCACGGCGTGCAGCAGCGTCATCCCGACGCCGTCGCTGAAGAAGTACAGCGGCAGGCTGATCGGCTTCATCAGATCGGTCGCGATCGTCCCCTCGCGGATCTTCTCGCGGATCGCCCGCGTCCCGTCGATCTCGAGGACCAGCGACATCAGCAGCGCGACGGTGGTGTACGTGATCACCGCGTGCAGCGGGACCCCGGCCGGGGCGGCGTTCTGCGCGTACAGCGCGGTCCACACGGTCTTCATCAGGTACAGCCGCACCAGCAGCGAGCCGACGTTGGTGAAGACCTCCATGCGGTAGGTCGCCTCGCGCGAGAACGCCTTGGCGGCGAACGCGACGTAGGGCGCGAGGACCTCGCCGATGGAACGAGGAGCGGGCTCGCTTCGTACTAGAGACATATGCTAGCAGCCATCGCCCTCACGCTGGTCGGCGTCGCGTTCCAGCCCGTGAACGCGCAAACGACCGCGCAGCCCGCGCAGGTCTTCGTCCGGGACTCGTCCGCGCCCGCGCAGACCGATCCGAGGGCGGGCGGGATGCACGACGCCGGGCTCCGCCCGCCGGCGGACACCGACTCGCCGAACGCGCAGCTCACGAACGCGCACGGCGATGCGCTGAACGTCTCGATCGCCGGCTGGCGCTCGGCGAGCGGCCAGGCCGACTTCCAGCCCCTCATGCAAGGCGGCGGCGTCCGCGTGCGCGCCTCGTTCAAGGGGCTGATCGCCAATGGGCGCTACAGCCTGTTCCTGCGGCAGCTCGCGGGACGCGTAGGCGTCGTGCTCACGCCGGTCGACATCGTCGGCGCGTCGAACTCCTTCCTCGCCGACCGCGACGGGAACGGTATCATCGCGGTCGACGCGCCGAACCCGATCCCGAGCGGCGCGCAGCTGGTCCTCATTTATCACAGCGACGGAGCGGAGCACCAGTCCTCGCCCGGAAACCTCGGCATCACCGCGCACGAGCAACTGATCACGCGCGTTCCGTGACGGCTTCGGCTTCGGGCGTGTACCCTTCGAGGTAGATGCGGCGGATGATCGACTCGAGCTCGGGTTCTTCGATCGTCAGGTCGCTCACGCAGTAACGGTCGGCGACGCGGCGGATCAGCACCTCGGCCGAGACGTGGCGGCGGTCGAAGCGCAGCCGCCAGACGTCGCGTTCGTGCGACTCGGTCTCCGCGCCCTCGACCTGGAGTGCGTCCACGTGCTCGGCGAGCGTGACGACTAGGGTGCGGTGCGTGCCGTAGCGGTCGCGCAGCACTTCGATCTCGCCGTCGTAGACCAGCGTCCCGCGGTCGATGAGTACGATCCGCCGGCACAGCCGCTCGACGTCGGCCAAGTCGTGCGTGGTGAGGATGAACGTGGTGCCGCGCTCGCGGTTCACGCGCGCGACGAACTCGCGGATCGCCTCCTTCGCGACGATGTCGAGCCCGATCGTCGGCTCGTCGAGGAAGACGACGCGCGGGTCGTGCAGCATCGCCGCCGCGAAGTCGCCGCGCATGCGCTGGCCGAGCGATAGCTGCCGCACCGGCGTGCGCAGGAACGGCTCCATCTCGAGGATCTCGGTGAAGTGCGCGAGGTTCTCGCGGTACCGGTCCGGCTTGATCCCGTAGATCGCGCGCAGCAGCTCGAAGGACTCGATCAGCGGCAGATCCCAGTAGAGCTGCGAGCGCTGGCCGAACACGACGCCGATGTTGCGCGCGTTCCGCTTGCGCTGTTCCCACGGCACCAGGCCCGCGACGCGCACGGCGCCCGAGGTCGGGACGAGGATCCCGGTGAGCATCTTGATCGTCGTCGACTTGCCGGCGCCGTTCGGGCCGATGTAGCCGACCAGCTCGCCCTCGTCGAGCGCCATCGTGACGCCTTCGACCGCGATCTTGTCCTCGTAGTCGCGCGAGAAGAGCGTGCGCAGCGTCCCGGCGACGCCGGGACGCCGGACGAGCGACCGGAACACCTTGCGCAGGTCGCGCGTCTCGATGATCGGCATCGTGGGACGCTTCGCGTCGCGGGACGAAGAGGACTCCCGGAGCACGATGATGGCCAAAGCGAAGACACCGAAAAAGGGAAAGGACGAGACGCCGCTCGCCGTGGGGCGGCTCGGCGCGGAGCAGTGGCTCGCCGTGCGGCAGAAGACCGGCGCGGGGCCGATGGAGCCGAAGCCGCGCCGCGGCACGCGCGCGGAGCACGAGCGCGAGGCGCTCGAGCGCGAAGACGGTTGATCGTCGCGGAGCCGCTCGCGCGCGCGCTGCACGGCGCGGCGCTGGTCGTCGTGCAGGCGCCGGCCGGATACGGGAAGACGACCGGCGTTCGCGACGCGCTCGCCGGTGAAGCCGACGTCGCGTGGTACGACGCGCAGCCGTGGGAGGCGGGCGCGTTCGTCCCCGCGCTGCTCGCGCGCGTGCGCGTCGTGCGGCCCGACGCGGGCCGGCTCACGCTCGCGCTCGCGGAGCAAGGGGAGGAGCCCGAGCGGCTGGGCGCCGCGTTCGCCGACGAGCTGCGGCACGTCGACGCGCCGCTGCGGATCGTCGTCGACGACGCGCACGTGCTCGGTACGCCGTTCGCCGCGTTCGCGGCGAGCTTGGCGCGGCGGATGCCGGAGCCGGTGCGCCTGGTACTGCTCGCGCGCGCCGCGCTGGAGGTCGGATTGCCGGAAGCGGTCGCGGCCGGGCGCGGCGCGCTGGTCGACGCGAGCGCGCTGCGGTTCGAGGCGGCGCAGGTCCGCGCGCTCGCGCGCACGGTCGGCGTCGCGCTCGACGAGGAGCGCGCGGACGCGCTCGTGCGGCGCACCGAAGGCTGGCCGATCGCGGTCGCGCTCGCGCTGCGCGCGCCGGAGTCCTCGGCCGTGCTGCTCGGCGAGCTGGTCTCGCGCCGGCTCGGCGCGCTCGCGCGCGAGGAGCTCGCGCTGCTCGAAGCGACGGTCGCCTATGAGACCGTCGAGCCGGACGTCGTCGCGGCCGGTGACGCCGGCCTCGTCGCGAGCGATGCCGGCGAGATCGCCGAGCGCTTCGGCGCGCTCGCGCGCGAAGGTTCGCTCGCGGCGGCGGTGCGCGGCGGGTTCCGCGTCCATCCGCTGGTGCGCGAGGCGCTCGTGCGCCGGATCGGTGAGGGCGCGCTCGCGGTGCGCCACGCGGCGGCCGCCGGCGCGTATGCGCGCGCCGGACGGTTGCGGCCCGCGCTGTTCCACCTCGACCGCGCGCACGACCTCGAGGCGGACGTCGCGTTCCTGCGCGAGCACGCGCCGGCGGCCGTCGCGTCGGGCTTGATGGATGGCGTACGCGCGTCGCTCGGGCGCGTGCGCGCCGGCGACGCCGGCGAGCCGGCGCTGATCGCGCTCGTCGACGGGCTGCTCGCCAAAGCGCGCGGCGACGACGGCCGCGCGGCGTTCGCCGCGGCGGCGCGCGAGGCCGACGCTCGCCGCGACGAGAGGCTCGCGTTCCGCGCGCGGCTGGAGTCGGTCGAGAGCGATCTCGCGCACGGCGACCGCGTCGCGCCCGAGCGCATCGCCGATCTGCTCGCGCGCGCGCCGGCGCAGGGCGCGGCCGCGACCGGGATGGCGATCGTCCGCGCGGGCTGGGCCGACGCGGTCGCGGGCGAGTTCGCGCAGGCGCTCGCGCGGCTCGACGGGCTCGCGAGCGGCGACGCGGCGGTGTTCGCCGACGTCGCGCCGCTCGAAGCGTACGCGCACGTCGCGCTCGGCGACTTCGAGGCGGCCGAGCGCGTCGCGAACGCGCTGATCGAAGCGTGGGCGTCGAGCGACGATCTCGTGCGCTATTCCGGCGCGCTGGTGTGGGCGGCGCGCTTCGCGCTGCTGCGCGGCGAGACGACCGCGGCGTACGAGCTCGCGCGCGAGGGCGAGCGGATCGCGCGACCGTTCGCGCTGCGCGCGCAAGCCGCCGCGCTGCACGTGACGCTCGCCGAGGCGTCGCTGCACGCGGGCGACACCGCGCTGGCGCGGCGCGAGGCGCGCGCCGCGCTCCGTTCCGCGGACGCGGCGTGGTACGCGCGCGACGCGCAACGCACCCGCGCGCTCGCGACGCGGATCCTCGCGCGCGCCGACGCGCTCGACGGCGATCTCGCGGCGGCGCTCGCCGCGAGCAGCGGCGCCGATCCCGTCACGCTCGCCGACGCGGCCGCGTTCGCCGCGCTCGCCGGCGCGAGCGACGCCGCCGAACGGCGCTCGCGCGCGCGCGCAGCGCTGGAGGACGCGACGCCGGTCGACGGCGCGGACGCGGTCGCGCTGTGGTCGGCGGCGGAGATCCTCGACCGGCTCGACGCGCTCGCCGGACACGGCGTCCGCACGCGGCTGCGCGGCACGCCGTTCGACGGGCTGATCGCGCGGCGCGCCGAGTCGCCGCGCGGCGACCCGAGCTTCGAGACGCAGATCCTCGCGCGGCTCGGCGCCACCGCGCCCGCGAAGCACGAGCCGGCGCTCGAGCAGCTCACGCCGCGCGAGCACGAGATCCTGGAGCTGCTCGCGATCGGGCTGACCAACCGCGAGATCGCGCAACGGCTGATCCTTTCGGCGCGCACCGTCGAGACGCACGTCGCCCGCATCACCGGCAAGCTCGGCGTGGGCTCGCGCGCCCGCGCCGTGGCGCGCGCCGTCGCGCTGGGGATCGTCGCCCCGCCCGCCGAGGCCGATCCGTAGTACTACGGACGGCCGGCGCGCCGCGCCGCGGCTAGCATGGGGACGCGCGCGAATCGCCGCGCGCTTCGCCTGAGGAGTTTCCCCGTGCCGGAAGACGTCCATCCGAACCGCGTCGAGTCGCTGATCGGCGCGCGCGTCCTGTTACTCGCCGGTTTGATCTCGCTGCTCGCCGGCGCCGTGTTCTTCGTCAAGCTCTCGAACGACCATCAATGGATCCCGCCCGAGGTCCGCATCGTGTGCGGGATCGCGGCCGGGCTCGCGCTGCTGCTCGGCGGCGCGTGGCGGCTGCGCCGCGAGCGCACGCTGATCGCCGAAGGCGTGACCGGACTCGGCGCCTCCGTGCTCTACCTCTCGCTGTGGGGCGCGTTCGGCCCGTTCCATCTGATCGACTACCGGGTCGCGTTCGCCGCGATGGCGGCGGTCAGCGGCGTGCTCGCGCTGATCGCGTGGCGGCGCGGCAGCCAGAACGTCGCGCTCGCCGGTCTGGTCGGCGGCTATCTCACGCCCGCGCTGCTGGTCGCCGGTCCGTTCGACCGCATCGGGCTCGCCGTCTATCTCGCGATCCTGTGCGGCGCGATGCTCGTCCTCGCCGTGCGCTGCCGCTACCGTTTCGTCGAGGCGGCCTCGTTCGCCGCGGCGCTGCTCTACGCGCCGGTGTTCGCGCCCTCGCACGCGCCGGGCGATCCGTGGAGCTCGACGCAGAGCCTGCTGGTCGCGAGCGCGCTGTTCGCCGAGTTCGCGCTCGCGCTCTTCGTCGCCGCGCGGCGCGAGCAGACGGTGGGGGTGCGCCGCATCGCGCTGCTCGCCGCCGAAGTGCTTGCGTACGTGACCGTGCTCGAGCTCGAGCTGAGCTGGAACCCGCACTCGCTCGCGATCGCCGACACCGCGCTCGCCGCCGTGCTGCTCGGCGCTGTCGCGACGCGCGTCCCCGCCTCGGTGCGGACCGCGTACGCGTGGCTCGGGATCGGCGTCTTGACGCGCGCGATCGAAGCGTGGGGCGGGAGCCACGCGCTCACCGCGACGGTCGCCGTCGAAGGCGCGGGGCTGATCTACGTCGGCTTGCGCAGCGACCGCGCGTGGATGCGCACCGCGGGGCTGGTGATGCTCGGTCTCGCCTCGATCGGTGCGACGCTGCACCTCGCGTTCGACGCGCCGCTCGCCGCGGTGCTGAACACGCGCACGTTCACCGCCGGCGCGGTCGTCCTCGCGCTGCTCGCCGCCGTGCGCGAGCTGACGATGTGGCGCCCGGTGCTGCGGCCGCGCGAAGGCGAGCTCGCGCACGTCGGCCTCCTGATCGCCTCGGCGCTCGGCGTCGGCGCGATGACGCTCGACGCGGTCACCGCGACCGCGATCTCCGGCGTGTGGACCTCGACGACGCAGGCCGCGGTCTCTGTGATCTGGTCACTCGCCGCGACGGTGCTGGTCGCGCTCGGCTTCCGCTTCCGCTCGCCGCTCGCGCGGTGGCTGGGGATCGGTCTGTTCGGCGCGACGATCGCGAAGGTGTTCGTCGCCGACGTCGCGGGTCTGGACGTCGTGCAGCGCGTCATCTCCGCGCTGGTCCTGGGCGCCGTGCTGGTGGTCGTCGCCGGGATCTATCAGGCGATCATGCTGCGCGAGCGGCGCGCGTCGTGATCGCGCTGATCGCGGCGGCCGCGCTCTCGTCGCTCGCCGTCGACGTCTCGGAGCCGCGCGCGCCGTACGCGCGCGTGCGGCTCCCGGTCGCGGTCGATCCGTCTTCGAGCGGCGACTACCGCGATCTGCGCGTCCGCGACGACCGCGGCGCGGAGATCCCGTACGTCCTCGATCCGGACGGCGTCTCGAGCGAGACGGTGGTGGCCGCGTCGGCGCCGGCGGGGGAACGCCCCGCCGACGCGCCGGCCGCGCAGCGCGCATCGATCGATCTCCCGAACGATCATCTCGAGATCGCCGGCGTGCGCATCGCGACCGCGACGCCCACCTTCGCGCGCGACGTCACGGTGGAGGCGAGCGATGACGGCGAGACGTGGACGACCGTCGCGCACGAGCGCATCGAGCGCTTCCGCGGATCGCCGCCGCACCTGGAGTTCCCGACCGACTGGCGGCGCGCGCCGCGCTGGCGCGTCACGATCGACGACCGCGACGACGCGCCGCTCGCGGACGCGCGCGTGACGCTGCTCGCGCGTGCACACGAGATCGTCTTCCCGGTCGTGCGCAGCCGCCGCTACACGCTGACGTGGGGCGATCCGGCGCTCGACCTGCCGTCGTACGATCTCGCCACGGTACTGCAGCACGAGCCCTGGCACGCGCGGCGCGCAACTCTCGGCCGCGTCGTGACGCACGCCGCGCAAACGATTTCCACGCCGTCGCCCGGAAACGTCGGTCGAGCCCGCGACGGCACGCCGACATGGCTCCCGGCCGCGGGATTCACCGGCGCGGTCGTCGTGCTCGTGCTCTTCGCGCTCGGGCTGCTCCGCTCGGGGAGCGCGGGAGAACCGCGCGGCGGCTGACGCGCCGAGGGAATCGCAGCGGCTGCGGGGGAGAAGGGCGCAGTGAGACTTCGGGGTTCCGCCGGTACCTTGACGCTCGTCGTCGCCGCGATGGGCGTGGTGTTCGGAGACATCGGGACCAGCCCGCTCTACACGCTCAAGGTCTGTCTCGGTCTCGTCCGCTCGAAGGGTGAGCTCACCGACGTGCTCGGGATCTGCTCGCTGCTCTTCTGGGTGCTCGTGATCGTCGTGTGCGTCAAGTACGTGACGTTCATCATGCGCGTCGACCACGAAGGCGAGGGCGGGATCCTCGCGCTGCTCGCGCTGGCCTCCCCGCCGCCCGCGTTCGGCACCACGATCAAGACGACGGGCCTCACGCTGATCGTCGTGATCGGCGGCTCGATGATGATGGGCGACGGCGTGATCACGCCTGCGATCTCGGTGATCTCCGCGGTCGAAGGGATCGGGATCGTCTCGCAGGCGTTCGAGCCGTACGTCGTCCCCATCTCACTCGCCGTCATCGTCGCGCTCTTCGCGCTGCAGCGCGGCGGGACGGAGAAGGTCGGGCGGATGTTCGGCCCGGTGATGGTGCTGTGGTTCGTGACGATCGGCGTGCTCGGCGCGCGCGGGATCCTCGCGCATCCCGGCGTGATCCGCGCGCTCGACCCGCGCTACGCGGCGCACTTCATGATGTACGGCGGGCTCGCGCGGTTCGTCGTCCTCGGCGGCGTCGTGCTCGCCGTGACCGGCGTCGAGGCGATGTACGCCGACCTCTCGCACTTCGGGCGCGGCCCGATCGTGACCGGCTGGTACGTGTTCGTCTTTCCGGCACTCGTGCTGAACTACTTCGGGCAAGGCGCGAACCTGCTCGGGAACCCGGCCGCGCTCGCGAACCCGTTCTACTCGCTCGCGCCGTCGTGGATGCTGATCCCGCTGGTCGTGCTCGCGACGGCGGCGACCGTGATCGCCTCGCAGGCGCTCATCTCGGGGACGTTCACGCTGATCGAGCAGGCGATCGCGCTGCATCTCTCGCCGCGCGTCCTCGTCACGCACACCTCCGACCGTTACAAAGGGCAGGTGTTCGTGCCGTCGGTGAACCTGCTGCTCGCCGTCGGCTGCGCGCTGCTGGTGGTGACGTTCCAGTCGAGCGAACGCCTCGCGTCGGTCTACGGCGTCGCGATCGCGTTCACGATGATGTGCACCTCGCTCTCGTACTTCGCGGTGATCACGCGGGTGCTGCACTGGAACCGCGCGGTCGCGCTCGCGCTGGTCGGGTTCTTCGTGCTGATCGACGGGAGCTTGGCGATCTCGTCGCTCCCGAAGATCCTGCACGGCGGCTGGATCCCGCTCGCGATCAGCGCGACGCTGGTGCTGATCAGCACGACCTGGCTCGAAGGCCGGCGCGCGCTCGGGAAGTCGCTCGCCGAGCAGCAGATCCCGCTCGAGGACGTGCTCGAGCGGCTCCCCGCCGGCGTCGGGACCGAAGGGACGATGGTCTTCCTCACGCCCGATCCGCGCGGGGTCCCGTTCCTCGCGCGGCATCGCTGGATCCGCGACCGCGCGCAAGAGGAGCGCATGGTAGTGCTCAACATCGCGCGCGCTGCGACGCCGTACCTCACCCACGAGGAGCGCGTGACCGTCGAGCGGTTCTCGCTGCGGCTGGTCCGCGTGATCGCGCGGTTCGGCTACATGGAGGCGCCGCGGATCGATCCGATCCTGCGCTCGTGCGACGCGTTCGGGCTGCAGCTGGACCGCGACGACACATCGTTCTTCTACGCGGACCCGAAGATCGAGGCGGCGGCCGAGCACGGGATGCCGGCCTGGCGCCGCGAGCTCTTCGCGACCTTGCAGCGCAACGCTCGCCCGCTCCCCGACGACCTGCGGATCAGGGCCGAGCGCCGCATCGAGCTCGGCGTCACGGTCGCCATCTAAGCGGGTAGCACTCGTCCGTATGGACGCGACGCTCCCGGCGCGACCGCAGACCGAGGAACCCGGCCGCGCGCAGCACGGCGCGAAGATCGCACCGCTGGCGCTGGCGGCGCTCGGCGTCGTCTTCGGCGACATCGGGACCAGCCCGCTCTACGCGTTCAAGCAGTGCTTCACGACCGGCCGGGGCTTCGCGCCGACGCCCGAGCACGTGCTCGGGATCCTCTCGCTGATCACCTGGGCGCTGATCCTCGTCGTCTGCGTGAAGTACGCGACGGTGATGCTCCGCGCCGATAACGACGGCGAGGGCGGGACGCTCGCGCTCCTCGCGCAGCTGCGCCCGACCAGCCGCGTCGGGATCCCGGCGCCGCTCACGTTCGTCGCGCTGATGCTGCTCTTCGCGGCCGGGATGGTCTTCGGCGACGGCGTGATCACGCCGGCGATCTCGGTGCTCTCCGCGGTCGAAGGGATCGGCGTCGCGACGAGCGCGGCGCAGACGTTCGTCGTTCCGATCACGGTGGTGATCCTCATCGCGCTGTTCTTCGTGCAGTCGCGCGGCGCGGGGCGGATCGGGAGCGTCTTCGGGCCGGTGATGATCCTGTGGTTCCTCGCGCTCGCGATCGGCGGCGTCGTCGCGCTGGCGCGCGATCCGCACGTGCTGATCGCGCTGAACCCGGTGCACGCGCTGCGCTTCCTGACCCACAACGGGCTCGCGGCGATCCTGGTGCTCGGCGCGGTCGTGCTGTGCGTCACCGGCGTCGAGGCGATGTTCGCCGACCTCGCGCACTTCGGGCGCGGCGCGATCCGCATCGCGTGGTACACCGTCGTCTTCCCGGCGCTGCTGCTGAACTACTACGGCCAAGCCGCGCTCACGCTCGCCGACCCGCGCGCGCTCGAGAACACGTTCTACGCGCTCTATCCGGGCTGGGTGCTGATGCCGATGGTCGCGCTCGCGACCGCGGCGACGGTGATCGCCTCGCAGGCGCTGATCACCGGCGCGTTCTCGCTCACGCAGCAGGCCGTGCAGCTCGGCTACCTCCCGCGGCTGCGCGTCGTGCACACCTCGCACGACGTCGAGGGCCAGATCTACATGCCGCTGGTGAACATGCTGCTCGCGCTCGCGTGCCTGACGCTGGTCGTCGTGTTCCGCAGCTCCGACCGGCTCGGTGCGGCGTACGGGCTCGCGGTGACGGTGACGATGCTCGCCGACTCGCTCGTGATCGGCTGGGTGCTCACGAAGCGCTTCCGCTGGCCGGTGCCCGCGGCGGTCGCGATGGTCGCGCTGTTCCTGATCGTCGACCTCGCGTTCCTGATCGGGAACCTGCCGAAGTTCCTCGAGGGCGGCTACATACCGGTCGGGATCGCGGTCGTGGTGTTCACCATGTTCACCACCTGGGTGATGGGGCGGCGGCGGCTCGCGATCTCGCTCTCGAAGCTCTCGGTCCCGGTCGAGGAGTTCGTGCGCGAGGTCGACCACAAGCCCGCCACGTTCGAGGACGGGACGGCGATCTTTCTGACGCCGCATCCCGAGGGGATCCCGTTCATCCTGCGCCATCACTGGCTGCGCTCGCGAATCCTGCGCGAAGAGGTCGTGCTGCTGACGATCACGAGCACGCGGCACCCGTACGTCGATCCGGCGAGCCGCGTGCACGTGAACGTGATCGTCCCGCGCCTGACGCGGGTGACCGCGTTCTACGGCTTCATGGAGACGCCGAACGTCGCCGAGATCCTCGGCCACTGCCGGCCGCATCTGCCGCCCGAGATCGAGCTCGAGGACGCCGACTTCTTCCTGGCGCGCCCCCGCATCGTGCCGCGCAAGGACAAGCACCGCTTCCCGGCGTGGCGCCGCGCGCTGCTCGGCTACATGATGCGCAACGCGACGCCGCTCACCGACACGCTCGGAATCCCGCCCGACCGCATCATCGAGTTCGGCGTCGTCCTCAAAGTATGACGAATGTCATCCTGAGCTTGTCGAAGGATGAGCCATGGCCGTAGACGTCGTCTTGAAGCCGCACGCGCTGAACGGCGAGTCCCCGACATGGTCGCGCGACGAAGGCGTCCTCTACTGGTGCGACACCATCGGACAGAAGGTGCACCGCTTCGATCCGCGCACCGGCGAGGACGAGTCCTGGTCGATGCCGTCCACGCTGGGCTCGTTCGGACTCGGCACGGGCGACGCGATGCTGATCGCGATGCGCACCGGCGTGTACCGTTTCGACCGCCGCACGGCACGCCTCGACCAGCTCGCCGCGCCGCCGTTCGACCCGCACCGCTTCACCTGGAACGACGGCAAGACGGATCCGCGCGGGCGCTTCTGGGTCGGCCCGATGTACGCGCCGCTCGACCGCCGCGGCGAAGGCCCGAAGGCCGCACCGCTGCACCGCATCGCGCCGAGCGGCGAGCAGCTCGCGAAGACCGCGCCGGTGCGCATCTCGAACGGCCTCGCCTGGAGCGCCGACGCCCGCACGATGTACCACTCCGACACCGCCGCGCACGAGATCTATGCGTACGACGTGCTCGACGCGGACGAAGGCGTGCTCGGCGAGCGGCGGACGTTCGCGCACGCCGACTCGCCGAAGGGCGGCCCCGACGGCGGCGCGACCGACACGGACGGCTGCTACTGGAGCGCGGTCTACGGCGCCTCGAAGCTCGTGCGCTTCACGCCCGACGGCCGCGTCGAGCGCGAGGTCGCGCTCCCGGTGCCGAACGTCACGATGATCGCCTTCGGCGGCGACGACCTGCGCACCGCGTACGTGACCACGGCGTCGAACCCGCTCGACGAGGCCCAGCGCGCGGAACGGCCGCTCTGGGGCGCGCTCTTCGCGTTCGAGGCGCCCGCACCGGGAGTCGCGATCCCGCTCCTCGACGAAGCCTATTTCGCATGATCGTCACGATCTCGCGGGCGTACGGCGCGAGCGCGCTCGCGGTCGCGCGCGCGCTCGCCGAGCGGCTCGGCTACCGGCTCGTCGACGAGCAGCTGCCGGTCGTCGCGGCGACCCTGCTCGGGACCTCGGCGGAGGTCGTCGAGACGGTCGCGGAGCGGCCGCGCGGATTCGGCGAGCGCGTCTTGGAACAGCTCGGCGGCGGTGTCCCCGAGACCGCGCAGCCGCCGGCGAACGATCCCGTCCCGGCCGAGACGCGCGAGGCGATCGAAGCCGCGGTGCGCGAAGAAGCGGAGGCGGGCGATGCGGTGATCGTCGGCCGCGTGGCGGGGACGATCCTCGCCGGGCGGCCCGACCTGCTGCGCGTCTTCGTCAGCGCGCCGCTCGCGTGGCGCGTCGCGCACGTCGTCGAGTCGCTCGGCGTGAGCGAGGCCGCGGCGCGCGCGGAGATCGCGCGGATCGACGAGGCGCGCCGGACGTACGCGCGCGAAGGGTATCGCGTGAGCTGGGGCGATCCGCGCAACTACGATCTGGTGATCGACACCTCGCGCTTCGGCGTCGACGGGACGGCGAGCGTGATCGCGAGCGCCGTGCGCGCGGCCGGAGGGTGACCGCCGAACCGCGGATCGCCGACCGCCGCCCGGGCTTTCTCGGACCGTTCCGCTTCAAGGATTTCCGGCTGCTGTGGTCCGGTCTGCTCGTCAGCAACCTCGGCACCTGGATGCAGTTCACCGCGCTCGGCTACTACGTCGCCGCGCTCGCGACGAACGGGCGCGAAGGCGCGCTCGGGATCGGGCTGATCGGCGCCGCGCGCGCGGTCCCCGTGCTCGTGCTCTCGCCGTTCGCGGGCGTCGTCGCCGACCGCTATCCGCGCCGGGCGATCCTGTTCGCGACGAACGCGATGACCTCGGTGCTCTCGTTCGCCGTCTTCGCGCTGATCGCGACGAACCGCGCGCCTCTCTGGGCGCTGATGATCACCAGCGGCTTGCAGGCGGGGACGCAGTCGTTCGACGCGCCGGCGCGACAGAGCTGGGTCCCGCTGATGGTCCCGCGCGAGTTCGTCGGCGGGGCGATCGGTCTGAACTCCGTCGCGTTCAACGCGCCGAGCGTCGTCGGGCCGCCGCTCGCCGGCGTGCTGATCGCGACGATCGGCGTCGCGCCGTGCTTCCTGATCAACGCGATCGCGACGCTCGCGGTCGTCGCGGTGCTGCTGTTCATGAAGCCGGCGCCTCCGTCGAGCCGCGTGCGGGGTCATGTGTTCCGCGCGATCCTCGAAGGGGTGCGGTTCCTGATGGGCCATCCCGTGCTGCGCTGGGTCGTGCTGCTGCTGATGGTGACCTCGCTGACGATCCGCTCGTACAACTTTCAGCTCCCGGCGTACGCGGTGCACGTCGTGCACACCGACGCGCGCGGACTCGGCTGGCTGATGGCCGCGGCCGGGGTCGGCGCGATCGGCGGCGCGCTGCTGACCGCCGCGACCGGCGGCGAACGGCGCGGCACGATCTGGATCGGCTCCGCGGTGCTCGCCGCGCTCGGCGTCGGCGCGCTGGGCCTCACGACGAGCTTCACCGTCGCGCTCCCGATCCTGGCGGTGATCGGGCTCTCGACGCTGAGCTTCATCGGGTCCTCGAACATCCTGCTGCAGACGCTCTCGCCGGACGAGATGCGCGGGCGCGCGATCTCGGTCTACGGGATGATCCTGCTCGGGTTCGTCCCGTTCGGCTCGCTGCTCGTCGGCGCCGCCGCGACGCTCTTCGAGCTGCGCTGGTCGTTCGTGATCGGCGGCGCGATCTCGGTGCTCTTCGCGCTCTGGATCGCGTTCGCGCGGCCGGCGGTGCGCGACGCGTGACCGGCGCGTTCCTCGTCTCGATCCTCGCCGCGCTCGTCGCGCTCGCGCTGCTCGCGAAGAAGCTGCGGCTCCCGTACCCGGTCGTCTTCGTGCTCGGCGGGCTCGTGCTCGCGATCATCCCCGGCGTCCCGACGATCGAGCTGCAGCCGGATCTCGTCTTCTTGCTCTTTCTTCCGGCGCTGATCTTCGGCGACGGCTGGACGACCGACTATCCTTCGTTCAAGCGCTACGCGCAGCCGATCTTCATGCTCGCGATCGGGCTGGTCGCGTTCACCTCTCTTGCGGTCGCCTTCGTCGCGCACTGGATGATGGGGTTTCCGCTCGCGCTCGGGTTCGTGCTCGGCGCGATCCTCTCGCCGACCGACGCGGTCGCGACCGACGCGATCGCCGAGGAGGTCGGGCTCCCGCGCCAGGTGCTGAGCATCATCAGCGGCGAGAGCCTGGTGAACGACGCGAGCGGTCTGGTGATCTACCGGTTCGCCGTCGCCGCGGTGCTGACCGGCGCGTTCTCGCTGCTCAGCGCGGCGCTGACGTTCGTGTACGTCGCGGTCGGCGGCGTCGCGGTCGGGCTCGCGATCGCGTGGGCGATCGCGCGGATCACGCTCGCGATCCGCAGCTCCGGGCTCTCCGACTCGCTGATCGCGGTCTCGATCTCGCTCGTCACGCCGTTCGCGCTGTACGTCCCCGCGGAGGCGATCCACGCCTCCGGCGTGCTCGCCGCGATGAGCGGCGGAATCTATCTCAGCCGCAAGTCGGCGCAGATCTTCGACGCCGAGGGGCGCGTCGCGGCGGCGTACGTGTGGAACCTGCTGTTCTTCGTGTTCAACGGCGCGGCGTTCGTGCTGATCGGGCTGCAGCTGCGCACGATCGTGCACGGGCTCGGCGAGCGTTCGCTGCTCACGGTGATCGGGTGGTCGCTCGCGATCGCGCTCGTCGTCGTGCTGGTGCGCTACGCGTGGCTGTTCCCTGCGACGTACGGGCGGCGCCGCCTCTTCCCGAAGATCCGCGAGCGCGAAGGGCCCGATCCGCCGTGGCGCTGGGTGTTCGTCGTCGCGACGGCGGGGATGCGCGGGATCGTCTCGCTCGCCGCGGCGCTCGCGCTGCCGGAGACGATCGCGCCCGGCGTCCGCTTCCCCGAGCGCGATCTGATCCTGTTCGTCACGTTCGTCGTGATCCTGGTGACGCTGGTGGGGGAAGGGCTGGCGCTGCCGTGGCTGATCCGGCGCTGGAACCTGCACGACACGGAGGACGGCGGCCGCGTCGTCGCGGCGGCGCGCGCGCGGCTCGCCGACGCGGTGCGCGAGCACCTGCGCGCCTTGGAGCCGGCGTTCGAGTCGACGTTGGAGTGGGAGATCGCGGGCCGTCTCCACGCCGACTACGAGCAGCGCTCGGCCCACTACGCCGCGCACGCGGACGGGCTGGCGCCGGCGGACGACGCGGTGCGGCACGAGGTCGAGCGCCGGATGCGGCGCGAGGTCTACGCCGCCGAGCGCCGCACGCTCCATGAGATGCGCCGCACCGGCCAGGTCGCGGACGACGTCTACCGCGAGCTCGAATGGGACGTCGACGTGGCGGAGTCGCAGCTCGAGTAGCGTTCGACCGAGTCGCGCTCGAATCGAGGAGCAAGGGCGCATGACCCGCCCGCTGAACACGCGAGGGCGGGTCGGCTTCGGCCGGGCCGGTGAGCCCGAGGAGTTCGGGTGCGATTCCGTCGACAGGAGAAGACGACGATGGCCAACTGGTCGGCAAGCCGGCGCCGCTTCCACGAAGTGAGCCGGCGCAGTCGTGAACGCGCGCGGTCGGCCGCGGCGAGTCCGGTCCAGCAGTGGCAGACGCTGCTACAGGCATACGGCCCGATCTGGGGTGACGACGGTGCGGTCTGGTTTGCGGAACCGCTCTATCTGGGGCGGTTCGATGCGGCCTCACAGACGCTGCAGCAATTCGAGGTTCTGCAAGGTCAGATCGCGCAGGGCCCCGCGCTCACCGATCTGGTGATGAACTCCGGTTTGATGTGGTTCGGCGTCGAGAACGCCAATCAGATCGGTTGGTCGACGCTCGGAGGGCAGGCCGCGTTTGCCGCGACGAGCGGGATGGCGACCGGCCTCGTCGTCGGGCCGAACGGCAACGTGTGGTTCGCGGTGAGCCGCCAGCCGTCCGGGGTCGGCACGCCGGCGATCGGGCAGATCACGCCGGGCGGTGACGTTCAAGAGTCACCCACCACGTTCTACACCGCCGATCCCCTGACGGGACCGGACGGTAACGTGTGGTTCGGCGAATGGGGCCCGAAGATCGGTGTCGCCACGCCGAGCGGTACCGTCACGGAATACGACACGAGCGCCGGTGCAGTGACGTCGGACCTCATCATCGGACCGGACGGCGCCGTGTGGTACGGCACCGATCTGGTCATCGGACGAATCGACCCGGTGACGAGAACCGTCCAGGAGTTCGACGTCGGCCGGAACGGTGCGTTCGGCCTGACGATCGGGCCCGACGGCAACATCTGGTTCGGCTCGTCGTTCGCCGCGCAGATCGGCTGCGTGACCACGGCCGGCGCGGTGGAGGTCATCGGAATCAGTAACTTGCCCGCCGGACTGGCCATGGACATGCAGGGCGGGAACGTCTGGTTCACCGAGTTCGGCGCGAACGTCGGCTTCGTCGCGATCGGAAGCACGACTCCGACCGAGTTCCCGATTATCGGTGCGTCACCGTATCCGCCGGTTTTCGCGCCGGCGAGCGGAACGCTCTGGTTCCCTGACAACGGTGAGCTCCTCGCGCCTGCGCTCCTCGGTGCAGCGACGACCGCGGGGATCGTGGGCGAATACGACGTGAGCGGCGTGCCGAACGGCTTTCTGTTGGATCCGGCCGGATCGTACGTCTATTTCACGGCGTTGGGAGGCCTTGGGCGCGTGGCGGCCGGATGAACCGGAACGCGGTTCGGCACGACGAACACCGGTGAGATGCTGAAACGTGGTGTGGTCCTCGGGCTCGTGCTGCTGCTGCCGCTCGCGGCGAGCGCGCAGGTCCCCATCCCGCCGCGCGCCGCGGCGCCCAGCGGCGGCGGCGGGATCAGCGTGCAGGGGCACGGGACGGTGCAGTTCGCGGTGAAGGACGTCCAGTTCACCGCCTTCGCGCGCGGGAACGCCGACGAGGCGAGCGTGATCGCGGCGATGCGCGCCGCGGGCGTCGAGAACCCTGCCGTCGGTTCGATGAGCGCGCAGATCTCGCGCGGCTCGCCGACGATCCTGCGCGGCACCGTGCGCGACGTGTCGCAGGCGAAGCTCGAGGCTCTCGGACGCGCCGCCCTCGCGTACGCGACCGCGCATCCGGGCGTGGCGATCGACTCGATCAACTTCTCGGTGCCGACCGCCGCGTGCGCGCCGCACGAGGAGGCCGCGCGCAGCGCGGCGATCGCGGACGCGCGCCGCCGTGCGCAGGCGATCGCGGCGCTGACCGGCGTCACGCTCGAGGGCGTCACCGGCGTCTACGAGCTGGGCGGGTGCCCGCCGGAGACCGACCGCTCGCAGGGCCCGCCGGGACCGTTCGACGTGATGAGCCTGACGTCGTTCGTCACGGTGACCGAGTACGTCACCTTCGCGATCGCGCCGGCGAGCGGATCGATGCCGAGGCGCCCGCTGTAACGGCGCGCGCTCGCGCGATGAATCTGGACGCCGCGCTGGAGTACGCGGAGCGCCACGCGCTGCACGCGCTCGTCGTGCGTGCCGGCGACGACGTCGTGCTGGAACGGTACGCCGGCGGCTACGATGCGGAGAAGCCGCACGCGCTCTACAGCGGGACGAAGAGCTTCTGGGGCGTGCTCGCCGTCGCGGCGGAAGAAGAGGGGATGCTCGAGCTCGACGAGCCGGTCGCGCGCACGATCCCGTCGTGGAGCGAGGGCGCGAAGGCGCGCGTGACGCTGCGCGAGCTGCTGCAGCTCACCAGCGGGATCGGCTTCGGCGGTCTGGGCAGCGCGGTGCCGACGTACGACGCCGCGCTCGCGACCGAGCTGAAGAACGAGCCCGGCTCGACGTTCACCTACGGCGGGATCCCGCTGCAAGTCTTCGGCGCCGTCCTCGCGCGCAAGCTCGCGCCGCGCGGGCGGACGCCGCACGAGTACCTGCGCGAGCGCATCCTCGACCCGATCGGCCTGCGCATCGGCAACTGGCGAACGCTGAAGGACGGCACGCATCCGCTCCCGACCGGCGCGTTCGTCACCGCGCGCGAGTGGCTGAAGTACGGCGTGCTCGTGCGCGACCGCGGCCCCGCGCTCGCGCGCTGTTTCACCGGCTCGCGCGCGAACCCGCGCTACGGGCTCGCGTGGTGGCTCAGCCCGCTCCCCGCGCATCCCGACGTCGCCTACGCCAGCGGCTCGGGCGGCCAGGCGCTGTACGTGATCCCGTCGGCGAACGCGGTCGTCGTGAAGTTCGGCAACGCATCGTCGTACAAGCACGACGCGTTCCTGAAGCGGCTGCTCTCGGCCTGAATCGTCAGCGCTTCGTCGCGACGAAGTAGTAGTCGCTGAGGCGAAAGCCGGCGGACTCGAGCGCGCGGCGCTCGCGGCCCGCGACGGTCTCGATCGCCGCGCAGACGCGGCGCCCGATCGACTCGAGGCGGTCCGCCGCGGCGGCGAGGACGTCGCTCCCGTGGCCGAGACCGCGGTGCGGCGGGTAGACGACGGCGCGCAGCTCGGTCCACGCCGCGTCGAGCGGTTCGGTCATCACCAGCGCGACGGCGTCGCCGCGCACCTCCGCGACCTCGCTGTGCGGCGCCTGGAACGCCGGCGCGTGATCGCGCTGCAGATCGGCGAGCGTCTCGCGGTCGCGCTGGGTCGGCGGGCGGAACCCGACGACGGCTTTGCGCGCGGCGTCCATGCGGCGCACGAACGCCGCGCCGACGGGTCTCAGCGGCATGTCGAGCGCGACCGCCGCGCTGCGCGCGACCTCGTCCGCGCCGTAGAACCAGATCGCGCGCGCGCCGGTCGTCGAGAGCGCGTCGGCGAGACGGCGCGTCCCGTCCTCGCCGCGCGCCACCTCGAAGCGGACGATCGTGTCGGCGGGCATGAGCGTGCCGTCGGCGACGTACGCGACGGCGACGGCGCGGTCGCCGTCGCGGATCGCGACGCCGCGGGCGCGCGAGCGGACGAGCCGCGCGCGCGAGAGATCGGGGAGCTGGTCGAGATACATCCGTGTCCGCCCGGAAAAGAAGAAGCGCGCCGCGAGCTTCCTCGCGACGCGCTCCGTCCCCTCAGCGGGTGGTGCTTATGCCGCCGCTTTCTTGCGTCCGCCGGCTTTGCGCGCGCCCTTGCGCGCTCCGCCTTTGCGTGCGCCGGTCTTGCGAACGGCCTTGCGCGCTCCGGTCTTGCGCGCTCCCGCCTTCTTGCGACCGCCGGTCTTCTTCCGGCCCGTGCCCTTCTTGCGGCCTGCGGTCTTCTTGCGTCCGGCGGTTTTCTTGCGTCCGCCGGTCTTCTTGCGGCCCGCGGCCTTGCGCGTCCCGGCCTTCTTGCGCCCGGCGGTCTTCTTGCGGGCTGTCGTCTTGCGCGCCGTCGTCTTGCGAGCTCCGGCTTTGCGCGTGGACTTCTTGCGCGTGGTCTTCTTTCGACCCGCGCTCTTCTTGGCTGCTGCCATTCGGTAGTGCTACCGTTCCTTTCCACGTCCGCGGTACCCGACGGACGCGCGGAGATCCGGCGGGGCGACCGCCGGATAGTTGCCTTCCTTATACCACTCATTGCGATTTCGTGCAACTTTTCGCGAAGGAACCTTCCACCGAGCCGGTCAACGCGACTCGGATGAACAGACGTGTGATGTCGGTCGCGTGCGCTTTGGTGTGTGCCGCGACCGCCTTCGCGCCGCTGTCGGCGCGTGCCGACGTGTCCGAGGCGAGCGCACTGAGCGCGGGACTCCTCGCACCCGCCGACGCATCGCTGAAGCGCGCGCTCCGAGACCTCAAAGAGAACCGCGATCAGCTCGCGCAGGCGAACCCGACGGGGACGCCGCAGACGCCGGCGCACCCGCCCAGCCTGCCGCAGGGATTCACCTACAACGTCGATTTCAGCTTCGCGTATCCGCTGAGCAACGTCGGGTTCAACGCCGGCGATCCGGGCGGGATGGACGCCGGCTTCGGCTATTCGCTCTCGCGCAGGCAGCGCTTGACCGCGGGTTACTTCGAGGTCCAGCAAGTCCCGGTCGGCTTCAGCAACAAGGTCGTCCCGTTCTATCTGCAAGGCTACACCGGCCCCGGCAGCATCCCGGCGGCGTTCGCCAACACCGGCGTCGTCGACGTCACGACGAAGGACAAGATCTTCACCGTCGGCCTGCAGAACCTGTTCGTCATCGGCAACAAGCTGCCGATCGTGGTGACGCCGACGTACCTCGCGCACACCGCGACGATCGGCGGGCACTCCGACGATCTGCTCATCGAGTACAACGGCTTCCCGGTCGTCGCGAAGGCGCGCACCGAGCAGGAGTGGCTGCTCCCGGTCACGCTGCCGTTCCTCGCGACGCCGCGGATGTTCGGGACGTTCACCATCGCGCCGCAGTGGCTCAACCACCTGAACGGCGTGAACCAGACGAACAAAGCGCAGATCTTCCTGCTCGGATACCTCGAGTACCGCGCCAACCCGATGACGACGTTCTGGGTCCAGCCCTCGCGGCTGGTCCAGTACAATCCCGTCGATCCGTACCCGGAGTACACGCCGAGCGTGATCTACGGGATCTCGCACAACTTCACGAAGCAGACCTTCGTGCAGATGTCCGTGATCGAAGGCGGCGCGACGAACTACAACAATCAATGGGGGATCGTCAGTTTGACGTGTCAACGGCTTCCGTGTAATTCCAACCAGGTCGCGCCGCAGCTCGGCGGGCTGCACGCGGCCGAGGTTCAGGTCAAGTTCGGGTTCGGGTCACCGACGGTGGTGCCGTTGTGATCGCCCGGGCTCGCGCCGCGGCCGTGCTGGCCGCGGTCGCGCTCGCCTCGTGCAACGGAGGCGGGAGCAGCGCACCGTTCAGCGTCCCGCCCGCGGGACATCCGGGTTCGGTCGCGCCCGCGCAGAAGCTCAGCATCGCCGGCGTCGGCGACAGCCTCACCGCCGGCGTGCAGTCCAGCGGGTTGATGGGCGCCGATCTCCCCGTGCTCGGCGTCGATCCGCAGCTCGGTCAGATCGGGCCGGTGCAGCGCACGCAGGAACACGGGTTCTTCGCGCTGCTGTGGGAGCAGGCGAACGGCGTCGACATCAGCACGATGAGCGATCCGACGAAGTCGCCGCTCCCGCTGATCATCCCGCCGGGGCTCGGCGGACTGCTGGCGCCGACGTCGACGCACGTCTTCCCGGCGCCGGTCACGAACTATTGCGACGCCAAGCAGCTCCCGGCGAACCAGTTCAGCACCGCGCTCTCGCTGCGCGAGAACCCCGGACTGAACCCGTGGGACGTCGGCATCCCCGGCCAGACGGTGCACGAAGCGCTGTTCATGAACGGCGCGGTCGGCGACTGCACCGTCACGGGCGCCAACTCGGCGGCGCAGTTCGTCCAGCTCAACGCGCTGGTGAACGGCGAGAGCCAGAACTTCTGGCCGATCCTCGCCGGCTTCGGAAGCGGCGTCACGCAGGTGCAGGCGGCGGTCTCGCTGCACGCGCAGGTGGCGACGGTCTGGCTCGGCTCGAACGACCTGCTCAAGGTCGCGTTCTCGCACCTCGCCTCGCCGGTGACCTCGCCGCAGTCGATGCACGACGACACCGTCTCGATCATCAAGCAGCTCCAGGGCGCCGGCTCGAAGGTCGCGGTCGCGAACCTGGTCGACGTGATGGGCGCGGCGACGTTCATCCCGCAGCCGGCGTACCAGCCGACGCTGCAGGCGTACATCACCGGTCTGCTGATCCAGCAGGGCGTTCCGCCCGCTCAGGCGCAGGCCGCCGCAATCCTGTACTCGACGGCGTATGCGGGGCAGGAGACGGCGCAGGTCGGGCTGGGGCCGAACGGCTACTTCACGATCAACGCGCTCTTCAAGACGCTGCAGACGGCGGCGGCGCAGATCCCGGCGCACGCGCTGCCGGTCGCGCCCGCGTTGAACAGCGGCGACTTCATCGACGACAACACCGCGAACACGGTGAAGGCGCTCAACGCGCAGTACAACACCGCGATCGGGCAGGCGGCGAGTGAGACCGGCGCGGCGCTGGTCGACATCCACGCCGTCTTCGCGCAGATCGAGGCGGCCGGCGGCGTGCCGGTCAACCCGCCGAAGTGCTGCAGCCTCGCCTACCGCGGCGGGTTCTTCAGCCTCGACGGGCTGCACCCGTCGAACACCGGCTACGCGCTGATCGCGAACGTCTTCATCCAGACGCTCAACACGGCGTACGGCCTGGGGATCCCGCAGGTCAACGTCGGCGCGGTGTACGCGAGCGATCCGTACGCGCCGGGGAACGGCGTCTCGGGATTCAGCGTTATCCGGAAACCACAATGAAGATCGCGACCTCCCTCGCGGCCTCGTTCCTCGGCGTCGCGCTCCTCGGCGCGGCGCCGTCCGGTCCGGCCGCGGCGTTCC
>DATAQE010000180.1:0-28599 GCA_036264835.1 Candidatus Elarobacter sp. | reverse complement strand
GCGGTCACCGCCGACGACGACGCGCGCCAGTCCCTCCCGCAAGCGGTGCGAAACGTCGGTCGGGGCTGGTTGCACGGACGGTCTCCTCTCGGGCGGTGCGGGAAAGCTGGGCGACGGCGATCAGCGCGTCGTCGTCGGAGAGCGACTCCATCTGGAGGAACCGCACTTGGTTCTGCAGCGCGAGCGTCTCGGGCGTGCGTGGTGCGTGATCGAGCGAGCGGCGCGCGTCGCGCAGCAGCGCGTCGGCGGCGTGGTCGCGTGCGCGCACCCGCTCGTAGAGCGCGGCGAACGCGTCGACGAACTCTGCCGAGGTGGGCTCACGCGGCGCGAACAGCCGCACCGGCGGGCCGAGCGGGACGATCCCGTACGCGAGCCACAGCACGCCGGCGAGCGCGGCGAGCGCGAGCGCGACCAGCTCCGGCGCAGTCAGCGCGCGGTACCACGGCTTGTCGACGACGTCGCCGCGGATCGCCTCGTCGAACGCGACGGCGGCGCCGGGGCGGCCGGGCCGCGCGATCAGATACGCCAGCCGCGCGGCGTCGCCGCGCGCGATCGCGCGGTTCTCGAAGATGTCGCCGTCAGCGACGCCGATCACCTCGCCGCGCCCGTAGCGGTACCGCACGGCGACGAGCCCCGCGCGGTCGCGCAGCAGCGTCTCGACCTTCGCGTGCTTCATTGGGAAGAGCCGGTCGTCGCCGCGGTTCGGGAGCGCCGTGACCGGCGGCGACCAGGCGCCGCGCAGGGGCCCGTGGTCCCCATTGGTGTCGTTGAGATAGACCTTCTCGCCGGTGTCGTCGCCCTTCCCGGCGGACGGCGTGAGCCCGATGTCGACCATCCGGCCCCCGCCGCGCACCCACGCGCGCAACGCGTCGCGCTCGGCGGCATCCCAGTCGTACCCGATCCCGGGGCCTGGGAACGAGACGACCAGCGTGTCGATCCCGCTCTCGCGCAGCGCGTCGTGATGCAGCCGGAACGCCTCGACGCGCACGCCTTCGCGCGCGAGCAGATCGTACCAGCCGCGGTACCCGCCGAAGCCGTAGTCGTCGCTCGCGTGCGATGCGGCGACGGGGGTTTCCGTGCGCTGGCCGAGCAGCGAGACGGCGACCAGCGCGATCAGCGCGAGCGCCGCGAGGACGAGATCGCGTCTCATGCCGGCGCGACGACGCGGTCGTAGGCTTCGCGCATCCGCGCGACGAGCGCCGCGTCGGCGCCGCGGTCACCGAAGAGCGCGACGACCGCGTCGCGCGCGAGCGCGTCGAAGCCGGGGTCGCGCACGGCGCGCCGCCACTCGCCCGGCGTCCGCGCCGGGTCGAACCGCACCCGTCCGCGCTCGTCGAGCGCGCGCAGCGCCGAGGCCCAGAGCAGCGCGGCCGCGTCGTGATGCCGGCCCGCTGCCGCCGCTTCGAGCGCGCGCTCGCGCAGCGTGCGCGCGTCGGCGTCCGCACCGAGCGGCTCCGCGCTCGCGCGCCTCGCGCGGCCGCCGGGCCGCCACGCGATCCGGCGCGCGTAGCGCGCGGCGACGAACGCGCACAGCCCGAGCGCCGCGACCAGCACCATGATCCCGATGATCTGCGTCGCCTTCGAGCTCCCGGTGATGTGGCGGAGCGGCTCGGTGAGCTTCATCCAGAGGTCGTGGACGAAATCGCCGATCCGCTGCAGCAGCGACTTCTCGCCCGGGTGCTGCGGGGCGCGCTGGAACCGGGCGTCGGCGAGGACCGCGCGGACGACGTCGCGCGGATCACCGTGCGGCCAGGAGACCGTCACGCGGTCGGCGCGAGGAGCAGGTCGTAACCTTCGCGGCGCACGCGCACGTCGACGGCGTAGACGACCGCGTACGCGGCGACCATGCCGTCGAGCAGCACCGTCCCCGCGCCGATGATCGCGAAGTACAGCGCGTCGACGTGCGTGAGCATCGTCGCGACGATCGCGATCCCGACGATCGGCAGCGTGCCCGCGTAGCTCAAGAGCATCAGCACGAGCCCCGCGACGACCGTGCGCCGCTTCATCCCGCGCGCGAACGAGCGGCGCAGCGAGATCTGCACCGCCTCGAGCGGGTTCCCGGTCTCGGTGACGACGGCGACCGCGGCGAGCTCGTACGCCATGAAGACGAACGAGACGATCACCCCCAGCGCCGCGACCACGACGAGGAACGCGATCACCGCGACGACGACGACCGCGACCGTCTGCTGCATCACGCTGAGCGCGACCATCGCCGCGGCGAAGACGAAATAGATCGCGAAGACGGGGATCGACGCGATCCCGCCGAGGATCAGGAACGTGAGGCCCACGACGATCTGCGGGAACCAGCGCTTGAGCGCGAGCCGGTACGCGTCGGCGAGGCTGGTCCGCACGCCGCCGTACGCCGCGGCGACGACCGCGAGGATCGCCGACCACATCAGGACGCGCACGACGCCCGCGCCGAACATCACGACGAAGGTCAGCGGGGTGAACCTCGAGTCCGCGGCCATCGCCTCGC
This sequence comes from Candidatus Elarobacter sp., assembly GCA_036264835.1. Lineage (GTDB taxonomy): Bacteria > Vulcanimicrobiota > Vulcanimicrobiia > Vulcanimicrobiales > Vulcanimicrobiaceae > Vulcanimicrobium. Next base: position 26,123 of record DATAQE010000180.1, on the reverse strand, counting down.
CGGCGCGCCGGGACGCGGCGCTCCCGGTAGAGCCGAAGACCTGCGCCATGTCGGACCAGACGTGCGCGGCCTGCGGCGCGACGAGCGCTTGCAGCAGGATCACCGGGACGCTGACGACGGCGAGCACCAGGACGATCTGCGGGAACCAGCGGACGTAGAGCGTCACCGCGCGGTCGAGCATCTCGCCCGCCCCGAGCGGACGGAGTTCCGTGTTCAGCACGCGCGGAGAGCGTTCGCGCGCGCGGGGCGCGAATCCCGGCCCGATGGAGCTGGGGACGGTCGCCGGCCTGTGGCGGTATCCGGTGAAGAGCCTGCGCGCGGAGCCGCTGGCGCGCGCCGCCGTCGAGCCGGACGGCCTGCGCGGCGACCGGACCGCGGCGCTCCTCGTCGAGACGCCCAGCCATGCCCGCGCCGGGAAGCCGTACCGCGGCAAGGAGTCCCGCTACCTCCACCTCACCTCGGACCCGGAGACGGCCGCCTCGTATGCCGCCGATGCGAACGTGCTGGTGACGCTCGACCGCGAGCGGCCGCGCTACTACGATGCCGGCGACGTCTCGGTGCTCTTCGACCTGTGGGTCCGCGACGCGGAGGCGCTGGTCGGCGAGGAGCTCGACCCGCTGCGCTGGCGCCCGAACCTCTACGTCACCGCCGCGCCCGGCTTCGCGAAGCGCGAAGCCGATCTCGTCGGCACGACGCTGCGCGCGGGCGAGGTCGAGCTGCGGGTCGTCGCCACGATCAAGCGCTGCGTGACGCCGACGTACGACGTCCACACCGGCGAGCCGCTCTCGCTCCTTCTCGAAGCGCTCGCCACCGAGCGCGCGAACGTGATGGGCGTCTACTGCGAGGTCGTCACACCGGGCGACGTCGCGCTCGGCGACGCACTGCTCGCGATCGGCTGAGAATCACGACAACGTGCGGCGGCCTTCGATCGCGCGTGCGAGGGTGTTCTCGTCGGCGTAATCGAGGTCGCCGCCGATCGGGAGGCCGTAGGCGAGGCGCGTGATCGTCACGCCGCTCGGCGAGAGCAGACGCGAGAGATAGAGCGCCGTCGCCTCGCCTTCGGCGTTCGGGTTCGTCGCGACGATGATCTCGCTCGGCGACTCGCTCGCGACGCGGTCGACCAGCTCGCGGACGCGAAGCTGCGAGGGGCCGATCCCGTCCATCGGCGAGATCAGTCCGCCGAGGACGTGGTAGCGGCCGTCGTACGCCGAGGTGCGCTCGATCGCGAAGACGTCCTTCGCCTCGGCGACGACGCAGACCAGCCGCGCGTCGCGCCGCGGGTCGGCGCAGATCGTGCACGGGTCGTCTTCGGTGATCGAGAAGCAGCGCGAGCAGAGCTGCACGCGGTCTTTCAGCGCGACGATCGCCTCGGCGAGCGCGTCGGCGTCGGCGCGCGGGCGGTTGAGCAGATGGAAGACGAGCCGCGCTGCGGTCTTCGGGCCGATCGTCGGAAGCTTGCTGAACTCGTTGATCAGCGCCTGAACCGGGCCCGCGATGGTGGTCGAGATGGTCGCGCTCCGCTTACATTCCCGGAATTTTGAGGCCGCCGGTCACGGCGCTCATGCGCTTCGTCGAGAACTCCTCGGCCTTCGCGCGCGCATCGTTGAGCGCGGCGACGATCACGTCCTCGAGCGTCTCGACGTCGTCGGGATCGACGACGCTCTTGTCGAGCGCGATCTTGGTGACCTTGAAGTCGCCGGTCATGGTGACGTTGACGGCGCCGCCGGCGGCCGCGCCTTCGACGGTCGCGTTCTGGATCTCGTCCTGCGCCTTCGCCATCTCTTGCTGCATCTTCTGCAGCTGCTGCATCATGTTGCGGTTCACGGTGCGTCTGGTTCCCTTCGTTCGGTGCGGCGTTCAGCGCGCGGGCAGCGTCTTCAGCGCGTAGCCGAGCAATCCGCCTTCGTCCTCGTCCGGCGGTTCGCCGCCGCCGTGCGCCGCGCCGCCGCCGGGCGGCGGGGCGGAAGCGCCGGAGACGACGCGCACGTCGAGCGCGCGCCCGGTGACGCCGGAGATCGCGTTCTTCAGCGTGCCGAGCTCACGTTTGACGACCTCCGCCATCGGCGGGATCGGGATGCGCAGCACGACCGTCTCGCCGTCGAGCGCCTCGACCGTCGCGCGGCTCAGCGGCGCGTTCAGCGAGGGCTTCACCTCTTCCGCGCGCGTCCGCACGCTGGACCACAGCGTGCGCAGCTTCTGCAGCGAGAGCTCCATCGGCGCGACCGCCGGTTGCGGCGGCTTCGGGCGCGGCTCTTGCGGCTCACCCTTCGACGAGCTCAGGGTGACATCGTCGCGCGTCGCACTCGCGCTGAAATCGGCGCGCGATGCAGTCTCGGTTCCTTCGGCGCGCGATACACTCGGAACATCGACCGTCTTTGCGCTCGCGGGTTCGGGCTTCGGCGTCGGCGGCTGCGCTGAATCGCCGCGCATCGTGCGCGCTGGCGCCGGTGCGGCGGGCGCTGCCGCAATGTCATCCTGAGCTCGTCGAAGGGTGGGCGGCGAGCCGGATTCCAGCGCTCCGACGCGCGCGGCGAGCGCGTCGAGCGACGGGTCTTCGCCTTGCAGCACGAAGCGCAGCAGCGCGCTCTCGAGCTCGAGCCGTGCGTTGCCGGAGCCGCGCGCGGCGGCGAGCGCGTCGGCGAGCAGGCGCAGCGCGCGCACCAGGCGCGGCTGCGGCGTCGCGGCGGCGCGCTCGCGCGCGGCTTGCGCATCGTCCTCGGCGAGATCGCGCGAGAGCAGCTCGGGGTTCACGCGCGCGACGAGCAGGTGGCGGAACTCCGCGATCGTGCTGCGGATCAGCCCGCTCATGTCCGTCCCGGCATCGGACGCTTCGTCGATCGTGCGCAGCGCCGCGGCGGCGTCGCCGTCCAGCGCCTCATCGCGCAGCGCGCGCGCGAACGCGCGCCCCGTCTGGCCGAACGCCGCTTCGACGACGGCCGCGTCGACCGGGCCGTTCGCGAACGCGGCGACTTGCTCCAGCATCGTGAGCGCGTCGCGCAAGCCGCCGTCGGCGCGGTACGCGATCGCGCCGAGCGCGCCGTCGTCGATGACGATGCCCTCGGCGTCCGCGATCTCGCGCATCCGCGCGATCATCGTCGGGATCGCGATGCGCCGGAACGCGTAGCGCTGACAGCGCGAGAGGATCGTCGGCGGGAGCGCCTCGGGCGCCGTCGTCGCGAGGATGAACACAGCCCACTCCGGCGGCTCTTCGAGCGTCTTGAGGAACGCGTTCGCGCCCTCTTTGGTGAGCATGTGCGCTTCGTCGATGATGTAGACTTTGCTGCGCATCGTCGCCGGCGGATACTTCACCGCGTCGCGCAGCGCACGGATCTCGTCGATCCCGCGGTTCGAGGCGGCGTCGATCTCGAGCACGTCGAGCGCGGTCCCCTCGATGATCGCGGTGCAGTTCTCGCAGGTGTTGTCGGGCGTCGCGGTCGGACCGTTCACGCACTCGATGCAGCGCGCGAGGATCTTCGCGGCCGAGGTCTTCCCGGAGCCGCGCGGGCCGGAGAAGAGGTACGCGTGCGCGAGACGGCCGGTCTCCAGGGCGGTCGTCAGCGTCTTGACCACCGCGTCCTGACCGACCAGGTCGGCGAACGTGCGTGGCCGCCAGGTGCGGTACAGCGACACCCCATGAGACTTTCTCGTCTTTGGTCCTGAGCCTGTCGAAGGACGGGGCGGCCGCCGGGCAACCCGTCACCGCTTCACAACGTTTTAAGGAGGACCGGGTAGGGTACCCGGAGAGCACCGGCTTCTCATGGCCGCGGCGCCTGCTTTCCAAGCGAGGCGTTGCCTGTCGTCATGCTTGGCCGGGAGAAGGAACGATGAAGACCACGTTGGATCTGCGCGCGGCGCTGCGCGAGAAGTTCGGTTACGACACCTTCAACCCGGGTCAGGAAGAGGTCATCTCGCGCATCCTGGACGGTGAGGACACGCTCGCGATCCTCGCGACCGGCGCCGGCAAGTCGCTGTGCTACCAGCTCCCCGCGCTGCTGATGGAGGGGACGACGATCGTCGTCTCGCCGCTGATCGCGCTGATGAAGGATCAGCTCGACATGCTCTCCGAGCGCGGCGTGACGGCGACCGCCGCGCTGAACTCGACGCTCTCCGAGGACCAGGAGTTCGCGGCGATGGCGCGGATCGCGTCGGGCCAGCTGAAGATCGTCTTCGTCACGCCGGAGAAGCTCGAGGACGACGCGTTCGTCGGCATCCTGCAAGAGCTCACGATCCCGCTGTTCGTCGTCGATGAAGCGCACTGCATCTCGCAGTGGGGCCACGACTTCCGCCCCGCGTACTTGAACCTCGGCAAGGTGATCCGCCAGCTCGGCGACCCGACGGTCCTCGCGCTGACCGCGACGGCGACGCCGGCGGTGCGCGAGGACATCCTGATCCAGCTCGGCATCCCGCACGTGAAGCCGATCGTCAAAGGGTTCGACCGCCCGAACCTGATCTACGGCGTGCGGCGCGCGGACAGCGAAGCCGGGAAGCTGAAGACGCTGAAAGACCTGTTCGAGAGGGGCGAGCTCGAAGGGACCGGGATCGTCTACACCGCGACGATCAAAAACGCGCTCGAGGTGCAGCGCTACCTGCAGGACGAGCTCGGCCTCCCCGCCGCCGTGTATCATTCGAAGCTGCAGAAGCACGACCGCACCGCGGTGCACGAGCTGTTCATGCAGGAAGCGATCCGCGCGGTCGTCGCGACCAACGCGTTCGGGCTCGGGATCGACAAGCCGAACATCCGCTTCGTCGTGCACTTCGACTTGCCGGGATCGGTCGAGGCGTACACGCAGGAAGCCGGCCGTGCCGGCCGCGACGGCGATCCCTCGAAGTGCATCCTGGTCTACCGCATGAGCGACACGCGCGTGCAGAACTACTTCCTGACCGGCAAGTACCCCGACGTCGAGGAAGTGCAGAAAGTGTTCGGCACGCTGGAGATCTTCGGCGAGCAGGAAGGCGGGGTCAGCCTCACCGACTTGCGCAAGATCACGCAGCTGCCGCTGACGAAGCTCAAAGTGATCCTCGCGCTGCTGAAAAAGGGCGGGTTCATCGAGAACTCGATGCGCGGGAAGTACGTGCTGACCGAAGCGGCGCGCGAGCAGCGCGAGATGGTGCTGAACCTCGCGAACTACGAGACGAAGAAGAAGTACGACCAGTCGAAGCTGGCGATGATGCTGCAGTACGCGGAGACGACGGGCTGCCGCAGGCGCTTCATCCTGAACTACTTCGGCGAGGACTACGACGCCGAGACCTGCGGGGCGTGCGACAACTGCCTGCAGGGCCACCGCGTCCTGACCTCGTCCGGGTACCGGATATCGGACGTGGTGTACCACGCGAAGTTCGGGCAAGGCACCGTCGAGCGCGCCGAGAAGGACTTGGTCACGGTGCTGTTCCCGAACGTCGGCTACAAGACGCTCCTGGCGTCGGCCGTCTCTCGGGAGCCCGCCGCCCAGAAGATCGCCTAGCCTCTCTAGCGGAATAGGAGCCGATTGCGACGCGTCCTCGCGCCGTTGACCAGCCTCGCGTTCGTCTGCGCTCTCGCGCTCGGCGCCGTCGCGCAGGTGAACCCGCCCGCACCGCCGCCGCCGTCCGGCCCCGTCAACCCGCCGGCCCCGGCGCCAAGCGCGAGCGAACCGCCTAGCCCGGAAGCGTCGCCGTCTCCGGGCGCCTCGCCGTCCGGCGAAGCGACGGCGTCGCCGACGGTCGGTCCCATCCCCGGTGCGGAGCCGGTTCCGGGCACGCCCGGCCCCGGTGAATCGCCGGGGCCGCTGGCGTCGCCGACGCAGCCGCCGATCCTCGTCGAGCCGCCGCAGGTCAACGTCGAGCCCGGGAAAACGGTCGCCGCGCGGGTGAACAGCTCGCTCGGCACGCTCACCGCGACCGCGGCGAACCCGGCGATCGCGACGGTGGTGGTCGACCAGACGCAGCGCGTGTTGTACGTGAGCGGCGTCGCGGTCGGCACGACGACGATCACCGTGACCGACTCGCGCGGTGTGACGCGCGACGTCCCGGTTCGCGTCGCGTACGCGGCCGGCACGTACGCGGAGCAGACGACGCTGCGCGTGACCGGCAACCCGTCCTCGGCGGAGTACCTGCGCGACGCGGTCGCGGACGCCGTCGAGCGCGCGGCGACGCTGCGCCCCGGCGCCTCGGTCGACGTCACGCCGGACACCGTTCCGATCCACCGCGATCTGAAGGTAGACGACCGCATCGAGATCGACGTCGCCGTGCACATCGCCGGCAACGGCTACCTGCCGGTGAACGGCACGACGCACGTGATGGTCGAGAACACCGCGCTCCCGCCGATCCAGCCGAACCGCCTGCTGGTCAGCGACTACCCCGAACGCCTGACCGCGAACGGCGTGCTCTTCACCGCGCGCCTCGACCGCGCGCAGGCGCAGCGCTTCCTGTACTACCACTACAACCCCGGGACCGAGCCCGCGCGGCGCATCTTGTTGAAAGCGCGAAACACGTCGAACGCGCCCGCGACGGTGCAGATGATCGAAGGCAGCGCGGGTCCGGGCGTGAACGAGATGGAGGTCGGCCACCTCTCGACCAAACGGTTCCTGGTCCGCGAAGCGCGCAACGAAGGCCGCGTGACGACGATCGCTCCCGGCGCGACGATCGACTTGGTGGACCACCCGCTCCCGCCGCAGATGATCGTCAGCGCGATCCTGCAGCTGCGCCTCGTCACCGGCGACCCCGTCGACCTCGCGCTGATCGCGCAGGACGCGCTCGCGCCGTCGGACCAGTCGATCGACACGGCGCAGCTGCTCGCCGGCGGCGCGCCGCACGCGCGCGGCGTCTACCCGGTCCCGACGTTCTTCTTCGACCGCACGTACGACGTCGACGGCGAGGACCTCGACATCACGATCGGCCAGCTCCCCCTCCCGAACCTCCGCCAAGGCGAAGCGCTCAGCGGCGACTACGGCGTCGAGCAGTCGGTCACGGTCGTGATCCGCAACCAGACCCGCGGCCCGCGCGCGGTCGCCCTCTACGCCAACCCCCGCGGCGGCCGCGCAACGGGCACCTTCATCATCGACGGCACGCTGGTGCAGGCCCACGCGCTCCCCGCCTTCTCCCGCTTCAAGCTTTGGCAGGAGCGCATCAACGCCGGCACGTTCCGCCGCATCAAGATCGTCACGATGCCCGAAGGCGGCTCGTCGTACCCGCTGCGCCTCACGTTCGCCCCCGACGACGGCTCGGTGCCGCCGGGGGCTCCGGGGTCTCCGATCTACTGAACCAAGCCAGGAAAACAAGCTTGCGAGAGCCAAGCTCGTTTTTGGCGGTTCTGAGGGTGTGCCCGTAGTTTCCTCACGGACGCCACATTTTGCATCGCTTCGTGGGAGAAACCTTATGAAACGACGGCTCGCCGCTATTGCCGCGGCGGCATTGCTATGCGGTTGTGCGCATAATTCCGTGAGATCGCTCGCGCCGCTGGCTGCACATACCGCGGTCCCGGCGGGGAAAACTCGGCAGTTCGCAGCGCTTCCGCCCGCTGTCCCCATCCACAATGCACAGATCGACGCGAACATCGATCGGGAGGTTACGGGTGCAGACCGCGCCGCGCTACGGCACATCATGGCGCTCCTGCCCGAGGACGCTCGCACTAACGTCCTCGTGCACACGGACCACGGACTAATCTCGAACCATATGCAAGTCGCCCGATCGATGGTCGTGGCGCCCGCGGACGCTAAGACGTTTTTCAACGGAAGTGAGACCGTCCCCGCGCCACACCGGTTCACGGCCAAGGGGCGCCGCACTTCCGGGATCGCACCTCCGACGAGCGATCAGAACGGGCCATTCGTTCGCACATACAGCCCCACGAACCATACGTACATGAGCGCGTACCCCGCTCTCCCGTGTACTCCGACACCCGATCTCCAGCCGGGAACCAATCCGGACACGAACCAACCGTACACGGCGGGGCCGTATGGAGACACCGGCTATTTGTACTTCGCGAACTTTACGCCGGCCGACGACTTCGAGGGCGGCCTCCAATACAGCCGCACTCATGACTGGTACGTGCCTTACACCAGAGACTCCAAGGATAATCAGGGCCAGCTCAGCGCAAACAACTACGAGTTGGCCTGCGGCCAGAACGTCAACGCGCTGAACCTGACGTATCGGCAAGAGTTTTTCGTCGTCGACAACAATCTCGTAGGCATGCACTGGCGCGGGTGGTCGGCGCGCAATGAGAGTGCGATTGTCGACATCACGGAGACTCGCAATGCTGGCGCAAACAGCGGTTGGACCATCCCGCCCACAAACGGATGCAATTGCACGCTCAGTGTGACGACCAGCATCGCCCAGTTCACCAATTACCAAGACGGTTACTGGAAGGACGGGTACTGGTTCGGCGTCTATCTGAATCGCGCCAACCTGCAGGCGAACTGGCATAGCGTAACGCTCGGCGACTGCCTGATCAATTCGAACAACACAACACAATGCTCGACCGGGATTGCGACGACGACCGCGTATCACGATCGTTTTCCGAACGACCCGAACCAAACGTATTGGCAGTTCGGCGGCTCGAACAGCATGGATACCAATACCGGCATCGCGCTCGCGGTAGACATCGTCCAATCACCGCGTACTCCGTCGTCATATAATTTCGGCGGCTCGCCGGTTCCGACACCGAGTCCGGAGCCGACCCCGGCATGCGCGCCCGATTCGTACGGATATTGCCTGGTGAGTTCGAACGACGGCACGTACACCGACTACTGTTATGACGCCAACAGCAATCTCACGAGTCGAACGATGGGAAGCGCGACGTACGTCGTCCAGCTACCCGACTACTCGCAGGCCACGTCGACTCATTCCTGGATCGATGAGCGCGACGGAAACTGCGACACCTACGACCGATGGGATCCCGGCGAGCCGCAATATATGTACGGAGACCCGGGTCTGCCGTAATGTGGCGCTCTGTGGCCGGACCGTGCACGGGCGGGATCGTGGTTGCGGCTTTCGCTTTGGCGAGCGCGCATCCGGCGATGGCCGGCCCGTGTACGGCCGTCCCTTGGGCCGCTCCGTTGCAGCGACATTACCGCACGGTCCTCGCGACGTGCACCGGGGCACCTTGCAGCGGCGCTCCGGCATATCAGGACGCCCGCCTCGACGACCTCCTATTCGGCTTCGCTCCTGTAACACAGAAGCAGATCGGGGCCGCCGTGGCGGGCCGCCCGCTGCCCGCGTTTTTGCGCGACGCGGTCGCCGCCATCCGCATTCGGCGCTTCCGGTCCGCGTTTTCGGCATACCAGCGAGACTTCGCCGGTTCGCCGAGCATGACGCGGGAGTTTGGCCTTCTGGAAGGTCCTTCTGCCGACGTCGTTCGTGCTTTCCTGGATGCGGCGTCGCACGGACGCGTTTCACCTGGGTTACGGACGCAGCTTCGGGCGATGTGCGCGGACCCAACGACCGCCGGCCCTATCCGCCTCTACGACGCACTGGACCGGCTGGAAAGAGGCGAGGTGAGCGACGCGATCTCGGAGCTCGTCACGGTCCCGTACATACACCCACCATCACCGGAAGTTCATTACGATGCGCTGAGCACTGCGGCACTGATCGAAGCCCTCGCTATTGACCCCGGGATGACGCAACGCCGGCTCGCGGAATTGCGCGAGCGGGTTCGCTATGAGACGCGGGCGTAGATCGCGCGCAGGTTCATTGCGGCGGTGGACCACGCGAAACGGTTGCACGAAGCGGCGCGTACACTGTCGGCGCCCCGTTGCGCGGCTTCGTGGCCGACGAGGAGTGCGATGATGGCCGCCGTCCAGCCGTCGACGTCGTCGGGATCGACGAGGTGAACCGCGTCGCCTGCGACCTCGGTTAGCGACGACGAGCGCGCCGCGATAGCGGGCAGGCCCGCGCACATCGCCTCGGCAAGCGCGTAGCCGAAGCCTTCGTAGCGCGATGGAATCAAGGCGCACGCCGCGCGGGCGTAGAGGTCGTCGAGCTGTTCTTCGGTGACGTAGCCGCGCAGGTCCACGCGGTCGGCAACCTTGAGCACTCGCGCGCGCGCGCACACGTCGGCGGCGTACGGCGTGTGCGGACCGACGGAAACTATGCGCAACGACGGCAGCGCGGGGAGGGCCTCCACGAGGACGCCAAGGTTCTTGCGTGCTTCGACGGTCCCGACGACCAGCGCGAAAGGATGTTGGTCGGGATTACGAGCGATCGCTGCAAAGCGTCCGTCGACACCAGGATAGACGACGTCGACCTCGGCGTTCGGGTCGATAAGCTCGTTGTATTCCGTTGCGCTGAAGTGGGAGTCGCAGACGATCGCGGCGGCGTGGCGGTATGCCTGGGCCTGCAGCGACCCGAAGTAGATGCGGGCATACGTCCGCGTGTGGGATTGGACGCGGTGCCAGGCGAGGTCGTGCACGGTGACCACGGTCGGCAGCGTCCGGAGTAACGGCATCGTCCCGGCCGACGCATGCAGCAGTGTCGCGCCGCTCCGTGCCGCCTGCCACGGTAGCAGCACCTGATCCCACAGCACACGCCGATCAAAACGCCACGGATCGAGCCGCGGCGCGCGCAGTTCGCGAACCTCCGTGCCGCGCGCGCGCAGCGCGGCGGCGAGATCGCGCTGGTAGACACCGATTCCGGTCGCGGTGCCGACCGCGAGCTGCGTGTCGAGCGCGACGATCAGATCAGACAGCGCCTGAGCCTCTCGCCCGCGATCGGATTCGCGAACGGCCTGACCCCGTCGATCACCGCCTGCATCGCGTGCAGCTCCCGCGCACGGGCGAAATACCGCCGCGCGCTCGCGCAGTCATTGTGCATCGACGCGGACCACGCCAGCCCCAGATAGGCGTCGAGACTGTTCGGCACCACCTCGGCGGCGTGCTGATAGTACCGCAGCGACGCCGCGTAATCGCCGTTCGCCATCGATTGGTACCCGGCGGCGAGCAGATACGTCTCTTCGTTCGGCGCGAGCTCGAGCGCGCGTTCGTACGACGCCTCGGCGTCACGCCAATACCGCGCGCGCGCCGTCGGATCGCGGTAGCCCGCCCCGGCTTCGAGCTGCCCCAAGCGCCACCACGCTTCGCCCATCACCTCGGCCGCATTCGGGTCGTCGCGCAGCGCCGCGACGAGCCGCTGCTGATCCGCCACCGCGCGCGGAAGATCGCGCACGCCGAGCCCGTCGATGAGAGTCTGCGCGCGCAGCACATCGCCGGCCCGGACATATTCGTCGATCGCCGCGGCACGGTCGCCGCGCGCTTCGGCGATCCGCCCGCGCAGATCCGCCGTCTCCGCATCGTCCCGCACCCCCGCGAGCAGCCGTTCCGCGCCCTTGACGTCCCCCTCGTGCACCGCCGCCGCTGCTCGCGCGCGCCGCCCGCCCAGGAGCGGCCGCAGCAACGCCGGCGCACTCGCATGCAGTATCGTCGGCAGCGACGGGCGCACCGCAAGATCCCCGTACGCCGCCGACGACGCCAATTGAATCGCGCCCAGCCACGCGGCGAGCACGACCGCCACCACGACCAGCGCCCGACGAACCATCCCGTCCCCTACCGGCACGATGTGCTCGCACCCTTCGACAAGCTCAGAGCGACCTGAGCCAGACGAACATCTTGCCTGGCCGCGAGGGCGGCACACCGTCTCGGCGGACCGTTTTGAGGACCCCGGGCGCAGGATGCGCAGGAGGGGTCCGAAAACCGAGCGAGCCCCTGCGCAGGAGGCGCAGGGGCTCGCGTGTCAGCCGAGACGGTGTGCCGCCCTCGCGGCCCGCCACCACCTCAGAACCGAATCGAGAAGCTCAAATCCTCCCGGTTCTGGTTGAAGTTGAACGTAGGCAGCACGTTATCTTGGTACTTCTGATTCCGGAACAACGCCGAGATCGAGCTCGTCGTCTTCGGAATGTTGTACGTCAGCGTCCCCTGATACTGCGTCTTCAGCTGCGCGATGTTCTGCTGCGACGTCGTGCCGTACGCCCCGTGGAACGCCTGCTGATTGTACCCGACCCCCAGGACGAGATCCCGCGTGAGCGGCATCGTCGCCGCCGCGTCGATCGTGTTGTGGTAGTCGTCGACGTAGTTCGGATAGAACAGCGGCGGCGTCACGATCGTCCCCGGTGTCCCGGTCGCAAGATACGCGTTCAGCAGCGCCGTCGAGCTCGCGTCCGCCCCGCCCGTGTTCGGGTTGAACGGCACGTACGCGTACGCCGTGCGATCGTTGCGGACGAGGTGCTCGAACGAGTCGCTCACGTTTACCGCGACCTTCTGCCCGAAGACCGGGACCGAGAACTGCAACCCGCCCTCGATCTTGTCGAACTTCAGCTTCGTCCCCGACGCGAACCCCGGCCCGTACGTGATCTGCCCGAACCCGTTCGGGACCATCTCCGAGAGATGCTGCCCGAGCAGACGCCCCTGCACCGGGATGTCGCCGAGGTGGAACGGCACGGTGACGTTCCCGGTGAACCCCTGCGAGTTCGGCGCGAACGCGCTGAAGAACTGAGGTCCGCTCGCCACGAACGGATTGAACACCGGATAGATGTACGTGAGCGTCGCGTTGCGGCTCGTGCACGCGGCCCCCGCGCATCCCGGCGCGGTGGCGGAGTCGAACGTCTGGTTGATCCCGAGGTTGTTCGCGAACCCGTAGAACTGCGGGAAGAAGTTCCCGCGCCAGAACTGGAACGTCGAGGGCGAGGGCCCGAAGTACCGCAGCGGCCCGCCGCTCATGAAGTTCGGTCCGACGGCCTGGTACTGCACCGTCGCCGTCGCCGCGTAGAGCTTCAGCCGCAGCCCGATCACCGCCGCGCTGTCGGTCACCGCCGGCGTGTTGTAGAAGTCCGGCGTGAACTTGCTGTACGCGCCCTCACCGAAGAGCACCGGATGGTTCGTCGCGCCGCCCGGCAGGTTGATGAACGCCAGCGGCACCTGCGCGTCGATCCCGAAGACGGTGTCGCTCACGACGCCGAAGCCGTTGCCGGCGGCATTCCCGTTCGGCGCAGATTGGAAGAACGGCGTCCCTTCCGAGTTGATGACGTCGGCGAAGTCGAAGATGCGGCTCACCGAGACCCCGATCTCCGCGCCCGGCAGCCCCTTGAACTTCTGGTTGATCCGCGCGTTGAAGTGATAGCGCTGGTACTGATCGTTGTTGTTGTACGTCAGGCCGACGTAGGTGATCGAGACCGTCGTCCCGGCCGGGAGCGGCGTCGTGAACACCACTTGGTTCGTCGCGTCGATGAAGTAGTAGCCGCCGCCCGCGATCGGGCAGCCTGCGCCGGCCGGCGTCAGCCCGGCGTTCGTGCAGATCGCGCCGTTGACGGCGGAGACGTAGACCGTCCCGACCACCGCCTTGCGCGTCAGGTAGACCGACGAGATCGGCCCGCCGTTCGCGGTGAACGTGTCGGTGCGCTGCGCGCCGGCGGGCGAGTTCGGCGCGCCCGGCTGGAAGTAGCTCGTCTGCGGCCGCGCCACGATGAAGAAGTAGTTGTTGGTCCCGTACTCACCGGCCGGGTCCGAGACGTTCGTGAGCGTGTTGATCATCGACTGGTCGATGCGCGTCCACGAAAGCTGGAACTCGGTGAGCCCGCCCACGATCCCGCCGATCTCGAAGCCCTTCTCGTAGGGCTGCACCGGGTTCTCGTAGCCGGGGCCCTGCTGCGTCGCGTCGGGCGCGCGGTAGGCGAGGCCGAGCCGCGAGGACTTCAGGTTGTCGAGCTGCCCCTCGCGGAGGTAGATGTTGGTGAACGCGCCGGCGCGGGCGATGTTCACCACGACGTCGGGCTGGATCGAGTACTTCGCCTGCGGCGTGAACTCGCCGCCGTACTCGTAGTTGATGATGTGCACGGGCAGCGAGACCGTCAGGTTCTCGTTGATCGTGTACGTGAAGTTGATCTTGTCGTCGAACCGGATGAGGTTCCCGGCGCCGGCCTGCTCGAGCGGGCTGTTGTTCGAGGGCGACGTCATGAACACGTTGACGAAGGGGTCGATCCCGCCGTGCGCGATCGTCTGCGGGACGCCGTAGCGCTGGCGGAACGAGTTGTTGTCGAGGATCGCGCCGTGCAGCTGGATCGACTGCGCGAACTTTGTCCGCTTGTCGAGCGCGTCCAGGGCGTCCTCGAGGTTCGTCACGCGGACGCCGAGCGCGTCCAGCTCGTCCTTGAGCGCGTCGATGAGCTTCTGCAGCTTGTCGAGATCGGCTTTCGAGGCGTAGCCCGCGCCGTTCGCCTGCAGCTTCGCGATGACGCGTGCGACGAGCACCGCCATCTCGTAGCGCGTGAGCGGGCGGTCGCCCTTGAACTTACCGTCGGGATACCCCTCGACCAGTCCGTCGGCCGCGAGCGACTGGATCGCCTGATACGCCCAGTGGTTCGCGGGCACGTCCGAGAACGGCGTCGCCGAGGCGCCCTGACCCAACGCCAAGAGCGAGCCCAGACTCAAGCCCGCTGCGAGGACGAGGGTAGCGAGACGCTTCATCGTGTCCTCCGAGATAGTGCTGACCTGCTGATCCGTGCAGACCGCCTCCCGCCTTGGGACCGCCGAACGGGTGTCCGAGTTGCCCCTGTTCGGACCGGCGCCAAGAACCCGTCGCGGTTCAACCGTGGCGGGCACAACGAGGACGCGCTCGATACGGAACGCATGCCGTCGTCTCCATACCGAAGCGAGCGCGAGGACTCCTGCCCTGATTAAGAAGCCTTGAGGTAACGCTCGGCGATCAGCAGCGCGGCGTAGTCGTCGATCGGGCGGTCGGGCATCAGCATCCCGCGCGGGAGCAGCCGGCGCCACCCGCGCGGCGGGTGGTCGGCGAAATACCGCGCCCGCGCCTGGAGCGTCGTCTCGTGCTCGTCGACCAGCTCGGCGCGCAGCCCCAGCGCCCGGACGATCTCGACGACCGCGGCCGCGTTCGTCCCGCGGCCGATCGCGGCGACCCCGACCGTCGTCCCGGCGAGCAGCTCGTCCAGCCGCTCGCGGAGCGCCTCGAGCGGCGCGATCCCGAGCGTCACCGGCGGCGCGCCGATCCCGGTCACCAGCGCGTAGCCGCACTTGCGGGTCCCGGGGTCGAGCCCGAGGACCGTCACCGCGGCACCAGCGAGAACGTCAGCAGCACCCCGCCGGAGTGCGGGTAGAGGTCGGCGCCGGCCTTCGCGACCAGCCGGTAGCGGCCGCGCAGCCGGGTCAGCTCCGAGAGGACGTCGTTCGGGTTGTTCGCCGGCTGCGGGTTGGCCGCGAAGACCGACGGGATCCCGCGCCGCCGCGCCTCGAGGCTCGCCGCCGCGATCAGCTGCTGGAGCTGCAGGTAGTTCACGGTCTGGCCGCCCTGCACGTCGAGCGCCGCCAGCACGTCGCCGGACGCGATCGCGCGTGTGTCGGGATACGGCTGCAGCTGGAACGAGATCACGTCGCCGCGGAACAGGTTCTGCGCGACGAGCGGCAGGAACAGCACCGGCTGGTCGGGCGGCAGCGTGTCGCGGACCTTCTTGAGCTCTTGCCGCAGCGCTGCCTGGATCACGGCCTCGCTCGACTTGTGGTTGTAGGGCTTGAGGTAGTACGGCGGGCGCGCGAACTGCTCGTTCGCCGCCTTCACCGTCTGGTCGAAGAACGTGGAGAGCTGCGCCATCACGACCGCGTCGGGCTGCGAGGGGCGCGTGGTCAGACCGATGTTCGCGATCGGGAAGCCGATGGGGAGCGAGAACTGCGCGCCGCGCGTCTGGTCGAGATCCTTCTGCATCGCGAGCGACTGCGCTTGCAGCTCGTTGATCCGCGCGTTGATCTGGCCGAGCCGGAAGAACGCGGTGCGGACCTGCTGCGAGGCGATGAGCGCGACCATCGTGACGGAGAGCGCGATCAGCATCCCGGTCGCGACCGCGACGACCGTCGACGTGTACTTCGGCCGCAGCCCGAACATCGTGAGCCG
Source organism: Candidatus Elarobacter sp. (assembly GCA_036264835.1). Lineage (GTDB taxonomy): Bacteria > Vulcanimicrobiota > Vulcanimicrobiia > Vulcanimicrobiales > Vulcanimicrobiaceae > Vulcanimicrobium. The sequence continues at coordinate 10,262 of DATAQE010000180.1, read as the reverse complement.
CTTGCGGCCGACGTTGTGGCCGACGCGGTCGCCGATGTACGCGATCCCGCCCGCGATGAGCGAGATCATGATCACCCATGCGATCCCTGCCAGCACGCGCTAGACTCGCGAGGCCCGGCGCAGCAGCACGAGGCCGATGACCGTGAAGAGGACGTTCGGCGCCCAGGCGAACGGGCCGGCGAGCCAGGTCGCCGCGCTCGCGACCGACAGGCACACCGTCGAGATCACGTAGTACAGGAAGATGATCACGACGGCGAGCCCGAACCCGAGCCCGGTCCCGCCGCCGCGCACCGGCCGCAGCCCGAACGGGACCGCGATCAGCGTGAAGACGAACGCCGCGAACGGGCGCGCCAGCTTCGCGGCGTAGGTCGCGGTGAACAGCCGCTGCTGCGCGGGCGCGAGGTTGCCGGAGTCGAGGCGGTCCTTGATCTCCGCGCGCGAGAGGTCTTCCGGGTTGGTGATCTCGATCTTCTGCTTCGCGATCTGGTTCGGGCGCTCGCCGATGTCGATGTCCATGTGCGGGGACTGCGCGCTCGTCACCGCGCCGTCCGGCGCGAAGTCGTAGGTCGTCGAGTTGTCGAACGACCAGGTCGGCTGCACGTAGCGCGCGCGGTCGGCGACGATCACCTCGCGCGGCTTCTGGTTCGCGTCGTAGCGGATCACGGTGACGCCGAGCAGCGTCTGGGTCGGGACGTCGAGCCCGTTCGCGATCGTCACCTGCTTCCCGCCGCCGGGGAGCGGCGTGACGGCCTGCAGGTTCGAGGACGCCGGCGAGACGTGCTCGATCGCCTGCGTGCGGATGTACGCCGCCTTGTCGTTCGCGAACGGGACGAACTGCTCTTGGACCGCAAGCGCGAGCAGCGAGATCAGCACGCCGACGATCAGCAGCGGCGTGACGATGCGGATCAGCGAGATCCCGCCCGCCTTCATCGCGGTGATCTCGCTCTCGGAGGAGAGACGCTGCATCGCGAGGAGCGTGCCGAGCAGCATCGCCATCGGGATGACGAGCAGCAGATAGTACGGCATGTCCCACAGGAAGTACTCGATCGCGGCCCACAGCGGCGCGTGCTGCTCGGAGACGAGCCGCCCGATCGCGAGGATCTGCGTCGCGACGAAGATCAGCGTGAACGCCGAGAGCCCGAACAGGAACGGGCCGGTCAGCTCGCTGACGAGATAGCGGTCGAGGATCGTCGGCGGCCACAGCGGCGCGCGCGCCGCGGTGTGGCCGAGCGACGCGGTTCGCGTCACAGGCGGAAGCTCTCGCCGAGGTAGAACTTGCGCGCGACCGGCGAGTCGAGGACGTCCTGCGCGGTCCCGCTGACCTCGATCCGGCCGTCGTTCAGGATGTACGCGCGGTCGACGATCGCGAGCGTCTCGCGCACCTGGTGGTCGGTGATCAGCACGCCGAGTCCGCGGTCGCGCAGCTGCCGGATCATCGCCTGGATGTCGGCGACCGCGATCGGGTCGATCCCGGTGAACGGCTCGTCGAGCAGCAGGAACGCCGGCTCGGTCGCGATCGCGCGCGCGATCTCGACGCGCCGCCGCTCGCCGCCCGAGAGCGAGTCGCCGCGCGCGTCGACGAACTGCGCCAGCCCGAACTCCGCCAGCAACTCGGGTAAGCGGCGCTCGCGCTCCGCGTACGGGATCCCGTTCATCTCCCAGATCAGGCGCAGGTTGTCGCCGACGGAGAGCTTGCGGAAGATCGAGTTCTCCTGCGCGAGGTAGCCGATCCCGGCGCGCGCGCGCTCGTGCATCGGCGCGCCGGTGATCTCGCGCGCGTTGCCGCCGCGCTCGAGCACGACCGTCCCGGCGTCGGGCCGGATCAGCCCGACGACCATGTAGAACGTCGTCGTCTTCCCCGCGCCGTTGGGGCCGAGCAGACCGACGACCTCGCCGCGGTGGACCTCGGCGCTGATCCCCTTGACCACCGTGCGGCTGCGGTAGCGCTTCACCAGGTCGCGCATCAGGATGCGGTCCTGCGAGGGGGCGTTCATCGCGGCGCGCCCCCGGTGACGCTGACGTTCTCGAGCTTGGTGTCGCCGTCGAGGTGCTGCCCTTCCAGGTGGAAGCCGTCGGGCGCGCTCAGCACGACGTGCCCCTCGCCGTGGAAGCGTTCGGTCTGCCCGATGTAGGTCAGCGTGTCGCAGGTCAGCGTGCTGCCGCTGCTGGTGTGGGCGTGCACGCCTCCGGTCATCACGACGGTCTTGTTGCGCTCGGTGACGTGGGCCTTCGGTGCGTCGGCGATCGTGGTCTTCCCGTTCTTGTCCAGAAAGGTGATGTGGGGCTGGTCGAACTCGCCGGTCGCCTGGTTCGTCCCGAAGCGCTCGCCGACGCTGGAGAGCGCCCGAATCGTGTACACCTTGCGGCCGCGGATCGTTTCCACGATGGTGACGTACTGCCCGCCGCCGCCGTGCGTTTCGACCCTGATCGGGACCTGGGTCGCGGTCGGCGCCGCCGACGGGTGAACGGCCGCCGAGGGCGGGGGCGTTCCCGCACCGCCCGGGGCGCCGGGCCGCGCGCATCCCGCGGCGAGCAGCAGCGCCGCGAGAACGGCCGGCTTAGCGAAGCGCATCGGTGCGTACTACGGCGAGGCTCAGCACGACGACCTGGAGGCCCAGCGCGAAGAAGATGCTGACCGTGTTGATCGTGACGTCGACCATCAACGCCGCGAGCGCGGCCAGCAGCGAGAGCGCGAGCGCGCGCTGCAAGGCGGAGGGCGTCTTGCGCGCCGCTCGGAGTACGGCGCGAAAGACGACGATGAACGAGAGCGCGAGCGTCACGACGGCGACGATACCCCCGTCGGCTGCGAAGGCGATTGGAAGGCTGTGCGGATCGAACGCGACGGCCGTTCGGGAGCCCGGCGCATCGGGCGGACGCATGACCTCGTACGTCTTCGGAAAGGCGAGCGGACCGACCCCGAGCAGCGGAAACCGCTCGAACGTCGTCAGCCCCGCCCGCCAGGCGACGATGCGCGCTTCGGTATCGCGCGGGTTGTGGTGGCGCGCCCCGGCGACCGCGTTCAGCCCGATCCCCGTGACCGCCAGCACGACGGCGGCGAGGAGCAGGGCGCGAGCCCGGGCGGCGAGCGCGTAGACCGCGACGCCGCAGACCGCCGAGAGCAGCCCCCAGCGCGAGAACGTCGCGGCCAGCGTGACGGCGAGCACGACCGCCGCCGCCGCGGCGAGCCGGTCGCGGCCGCGGCTCACCAGCGCGAGCGGCAGCGCGACCCCGAGCCCGACCAGCGTGTAGGCGGCGAGCTCGTTGGGGTTCAGGAACGTCCCGACGGCGCGCCCATTGTCGAACGCGTAGATCGCCGCCGGCCGGTGCGAGACCAGCATCGCGAGCGCGAGCGCGCACGCCAGCAGCGCCGACCACAGGAACGCCCGCACGCAGAGCCGGACCGTGGCGGCGTCCGCCCCGCGAACCACGAGCAGACCGGACGCGCCGACCCCGGTGACCAGCAGGCCGAACCCGATCCCAGTCGGCGGGTCGAAGCCCGGGATCGCGGCGAGGATCGTCGCCAGCCCCGGCCCGAGGAACGCGAAGGTCAACCAGTCACGCCGTGCAACGCGGACCGCGGCCGGCAGCGGGACGGCCAGCGCGGCGAGGAAGACGATCCCGATCGCCGCGGCGACCCCGTGCGGAACGAGGGCCGGCGTCCCGGGTCCGGCCGTGAGCCCGCCGAGCGTCCCGTAGAGCGGCACCATCGCGTAGAGGACCGCCAGCGCCGCGACGGTCAGCCGGTTGACGTGGGGCGCGCCCGCATCGGCGGCGGTTGAGCCTCCAACGGGTGACCCGGCCGCCGGTGCGGCCGGCGGGCGGTCGGCATCTCGGCCGTTCACCGGGCGCTGCCCGTTCCGGCGAGCGCCGTGACCGCCTGTGCGATCGCGCGAGCGCCGCCCGGGCCGCCCATGCGGTCGCGGCCGACCGCGCCCATCCGCGCGCGGCGCACGTCATCGGCGAGGAGCGCCGCGATCGCATCGGCGGCCCGCTCGGCGTCGCCGGGGACGATCGCGAGCGCCTCGCCGAGGAGACCCATCTGGCGCCGGCGGTACCAGGCGTCGCGGGGCGCGTCGTCCAGCTCGAGCGCGACGACCGGGAGCCCTTCGGCGGCGGCGGCCTCGTTGGCGGTCCCGCTCTGGCCGATCGCCAGCGTCGCGCCGTGGAGCAGCGCCCCCAACGGACCGGTCCATGGGCGCAGCTCGCCGCGCTCCAGCGCCGGGGTGAACCGGTCCACCGACAGGTTCGGCGCAACCGACAGCACCGCGTCCGGCCGGGCGCCGCGCGCGCGGAGCGCGGCGATCGCGTCGGCGATCCGCAACGCGTCGTCGTACGCGCGCTCGCGCGAGCCCGGCAGCAGCGCGAGGCGCAGCGGCGCGCGCCAGTCGACGCGGGCATCGGTCGCGAGGAGGTCGACGATCACGTTCCCCGGCGCCTCGGCGGGGACGCCGTGCGCGCGCAGGTCGGCGGCGGTCGCCGCGTCGCGGACGAAGATGCGCCGCGCACCGCGCAGGATGCGCCGTTCGCCCCGGCCGTACGGCGCGACGTAGACGCTCTTCGCCGTGCCGACGAACGCCAGCGCCGCGCGCGGGATCCGCGCCAGCACGCACGCGTACGCGTCGCCGACCGCGACGACGGCGTCGTACCGCCGCTCGCGCCGCGCCGCGCGCAGGAACCCGATCTGGCGCGCGAACAGCGCGAGGAACCCGGCGCCGAGATCGCGCGCGAACGCGCGCACGTTCCCCATCGCGACCAGCCCGCCCGACGGCATCGCCCGCTGCGGCCCGACGTCGGGGAACCCCTCGCCGCCGAGCCGCTCGCCGACCAGCGCGAAATGCTCGGTGACCACGTCCGCGAGCGCGCGCGTCTCCAGCGCGATCCGCGCGGCGATCGCGGCCTCACCGTGCCCGTTCGTCACGAACAGCACGCGCTTCGCCGGCGTCATGCGCTCAGCGGCTCCAGCGCGAAGTCCGCGATCGTCGCGCGGCCGCTCGCGTCTTTCGCGAGCTCGGTGCGCGAGGCGTACTGCGCGTACGGGCCCGCGTGCACGATCGGGACGCCGCCGACGTACTCGGGCTCGTGCAGCGTGTCGTGGCTGTGTCCGCCGAGGATCAGCTCGAGCCGCGGGACGCGCTGCGCGAGCAGACGGTCGTGGCGCAGGCCGAGATGCGAGAGCGCGATCAGCGTCGTCTCCGCGGGCGTAGTCTCGGCGATCTCCGCCGCGACCTCGAGCGGGTCGAGGAACCGCCACCCGAACAGCCGCTCCCACGGCGATCCGCTCGGATACTGCACGACCAGCAACCCGAAGAACCGGAAGCGCCACGGCGTCCCGTCGGCATCGGCGCGCTCGATCACGACGTCGCGCGTGAACGGCAGCGCGCGCCCGCGCGTGTCGATCAGGTTCGCGCAGGTGAACGGGTGCTGCATCTTCGCGGCGCGCGCGCGGACCGCGGCGAAGACGTAGTGGAACTCGCGGTTCCCCATCGCCTGCACGTCGACGTGCGCGGCGTCGAGCTCGGCGACGATCGGCTCGCTGCGCCGGTACACCGTCTGCGAGCCGCGCAGCGAGTCGCCGCAGTCCGCGTACAGCCCGGGCTTCGCGGCGCGCAGCGCGTTCATCGGCGCGGCGAGATGCCGCCGGTCGTGGACGTCGCTGGTGTGGTAGATGCGCACGTGGTTTAAAGGCGCTCCGCCCCAGGCTCCGCGCTGTCGGCGGCCGCGGCGAGCACCCAGTCCGCGCTGCGCTGCAGCGCGTCGGGCGGGCCGAGCGCCGCGCGGACGCGCGCGTAGCCGGCGAGCTGGCGCGCGGGATCGGCGAGCAGCTCCAGCACCGCGGCGGCGAGCGCGGCCGGCGTCGCGGCCTCCTGCAGCAGCTCGGGGACGAGCGGCTCGTTCAGCACCAGATTCGGCAGCGTCGCGTACGGCGGGAGCGTGATGCGGCGCGCGATCTTCGCCTGCGCCGCGGAGAGCACGTACAGCGCGACCGCGGGCGTCTCGATCAGCGCCGCTTCGAGGACGGCGGTCCCCGACGCGATGACCGCCGCGTCCGCGTCGCGCAGCGTCGCGCGCGCGTCGCGCGCGATCGTGACCGGGAGCGGCGAGCGGAACGAGAGCAGGTGCTCGACGTGCCGCTGCGCGTCGTCGTTCGCCGCGACGATCACCGCGCGCACCTCGGGCCGCTCCTCGCGGACGCGCGCGAGCGCGTCGAGCAGCCGCGGCGTGTGGCGCTCGATCTCGCCGGCGCGGCTCCCGGGCAGCAGCGCGAGGAGCCCGCCGTCGTGCGGCGGCGCGTCCCGGCGCGCGCGCGGCGCGATCGTCGAGACCATCGGGTGGCCTTCGAAGCCGATCGGCAGCCCCAGCGAACGGTAGAACTCCGCCTGGTGCCGGAAGATCGTCAGCGCGTCGCAGGTCCGCGCGACGAGCCGCGCGCGCTTCGCGCTGTCGAGCCACGCCGAGGGCGGCGCGTAGTACACGATCGGCTTCGCGAAACCGAGCGCCCGCAGCATCCGCGCGAGCCGCAGGTTGAATGCGCCGAAGTCGACCAGCACGACGAGATCCGGCGCACGCCGCCGCAGCGCGAACGCGATCCGCACGCCGGCCGTCACCGTGCGCGGCAGCCGCTTCACCGCCTCGAACACCCCGAGCGAGGCCCAGCCGCGATTGCGCTGCACGATCCGCGCGCCGGCGTGCTCGAGCCGCACGTCGCCGATCGCCTCCGCGTCGATCGCCGCGCGCGCGCGCATCGCCCCGAGCAGCTCCGCCGCGAGCAGCTCGCCCGACGCCTCGCCCGTCGAAAAGAAGACCCGCATCGGCGCGGCGGCCAACGCTATTTCAGGATCCCGCGCTCGGAGGGCGTCTGCAGGAACTCCACGAGCGTCCGGCCTTCGGGCGTCTGCACCGTCTCGCCCAGCGCCGCGACCGCGCGCGAGACGTTGTTCTCCGACTGGTAGATCGCTTTGTACGCTTCCTTGAGCTCGGCGATCGACTCGCGCGAGAAGCCCGCGCGGCGCAGCCCGACCAGATTCGGGCCGAGCACCGCCGGCGGGTTGCCGTCGGCGAGCATGAACGGCGGCAGATCCTTCGGCAGCTTCGCGTAGCCGCCGACGAACGCGTACCGCCCGATCCGCACGAACTGGTGCACGCCCGCCATCGCCCCGATGCTCGCGTGATCCTCGACGACGACGTGCCCGGCGAGCTGCGCGAGGTTCGACATCGTGACGTGGTTGCCGACGCGGCAGTTGTGCGCGACGTGCGTGTACGCTAGCAGGAGGCAGTCGTCGCCGATCGAGGTGACCCCGCCGGCATCCGCGCTGCCGCGGTGGATCGAGCAGTACTCGCGGATCACGCAGCGCGCGCCGATCGTCGTGTGCGCGACCTCGCCTTCCTCGGCTTTGCGGTCCTGCGAGGGCGCGCCGACCGTCGCGAACGAGTGGATCACCGTGTCCTCGCCGATCGTGGTGCGTCCGGTGACGACGACGTGCGCGAGGAGCGAGGCGTTCGCGCCGACCGTCACGTCCTTGCCGACGACGCAGTACGGCCCGATGTCGGCGGTCTTGTGCACGTTCGCGTTCGGGTGGACGATCGCGCTGTGGTGGATCACAGGTGGAGCACTCGCGAGTCGTGCGCGAACGCCGACGGATCGACCGAGATCGAGAACGTCAGCTCGGCGCTCACGACCTTCTTCCCCTCGACCGTCGCCTCGACCGCGACCCAGCCGATGTTCAGCTTGTGGCGCAGCACGCGCGCCTCCATGTCGAGCCGGTCGCCGGGTACGACGGGGCGCTTGAACTTCGCCTTGTCGATCCCGGCGAGATACGGGACCTTGCGGGCCATGTCGCCGGGCTGCAGGATCGCGCACCCGCCGAGCTGCGCGAGCGCCTCGATCATGTAGACGCCCGGAAAGAGCGGGTTCCCCGGGAAGTGGCCGTTGAACATCGGCTCGTTCGCGGTGATGTTCTTGTAGCCGAGCGCGCGCACCATCGGCTCGAGCTCGGTGATGCGGTCGATCAGCAGCAGCGGGTAGCGGTGCGGCAAGATCCGCATGATCTCGCGCACGTCGAGGTTCGGCAACGGCGTATTCCCTCTACGTCACGATGTCGCGGAGACGGCGGACTGTTCGCCGCCGTGCGGGCTCAGCTCGCGGACGGCGGTGCAGTGCAGCTTGTGGCCGCTCTTGATCGCGATCACCTCGCACTGCGGGTACGCGCCGAGCAGCGCGAAGTCGCCGACCAGGTCGAGGACCTTGTGGCGCGCCGGCTCGTTCGGCGAACGCAGCGGCGCGAGCGGACCGTCGGGGCCAAACACGACCGCGTTCTCCAGCGTCCCGCCCTGCGCGAGCCCGCGCTTCACCAGCGACTCGACCTCGTGGAGGAAGCCGAAGGTCCGGTTCGGCGCGATCTCGTGTCGGTACGTCTCCGGCGTGATCTCGGCGTCGACGTACTGCGCGCCGATCGGCGCCGCGTAGTCGACCGTCATCCGCACGCGGAACGCGGCCGCCGGCGCGACGATCAAGAGCTTGTCGCCGTCGTGGAAGACGCGCGTCTCGGCCGGGATCCAGCGGACGCGCGCCTCGTGCAGCGTCGCCAGGCCGACCGCGTCGACGGCGTCGGCGAAGACCTTCGCGCTCCCGTCCTCGACCGGGATCTCCGGCCCGTCGACCTCGATCAGCGCGTTGTCGACGCCGCAGCCGAGCAGCGCCGAGAGCAGGTGCTCGACCGTCGAGACGCGGTGCTCGCCGGCGCCGAGGACCGTCGCGCGGACCGTGTCGACGACGTGCTCGGCGCGCGCGGGGAACTCGACCGCGCCGTTGAGGCGGAAGCGGAGACCGTGACCGGCCGGGGCGGGGAGGACGCGCACGCTCGCGGGCTGCCCGGTGTGGAGGCCGGCGCCCTCGAACTCGATCGCGTCGCGCAACGTCGTCTGGTACTGCACGGGATGCTAGTGCGGGCCGCGCTTTTCAAGGGCGTCGACCCGAGCGAACAGCTTCGGCAGCTTCCGGAGGTACGCCTGGAGCCGCACGTGGTCGCGGTGGTTCTGCGCCGGCTGCCCGGTGACGAACGCGCCGTCCGGGACGTCGCTCCAGATGTGCGAGGCGCCGCCGATCGTGACCCGGCTCCCGACCGTGACGTGCCCCTTGAAGAGCGCCGAGCCCGCGATCCGCGTGTAGTCACCGATCGTCGTCGTCCCGGCCATCCCGGCGAACGCCGCGATCGCGGTGTGCTTCCCGATCCGCGCGTTGTGGCCGATCTGGCAGAGGTTGTCGATCTTCGTCCCCTCGCCGATCGAGGTGACCCCGGTCTGCGCCCGGTCGACGCACGTGTTCGCGCCGATCTCGACGTCGTCGCCGAGCTCGACCGTCCCGATCTGCGGGATCTTCACCAGCCGCCCGTCGAGGAACGCCCAGCCGAACCCGTCGCTCCCGATCACCGCGCCGGCCTGCAGGACGACCCGGTTCCCCGCCGCGCAGCGGTCGGCGAGGTACGCCCGCGGGTGGAAGAGGCAGTCCTCGCCGACGACGGCCCCGCTGCCCACCACGACGCCGGCGTGCAGCACGGTCCGCGCGCCGATCCGCGCGTCCGGGCCGACCGCGACGTGCGGGCCGATCCATGCATCCTGGCCGACCTGCGCGCTCGGGTGGATCGCGGCACTCGGGTGGACGAACGGTCCGCGCGGCCGCGGCGGCTCGAGGGCGGCGAGCAGCGCGGCGAGCGCGACCCGCGCCGACGGCACGACCAGCAGCGGCTTCGCGTACGCTTCGCCGTCCGCGACCAGCGCCTCGTCGGTCAGCACCGCGGCGGCGCGCGAGGCGAGCGCGGTCCGGAGATAGCGCTCGTCGACCGCGAACGTGAGCGTCGTGGGGTCGGCGTCGTCGACCGCGGTGATCCGCTCGATGACGACCGCCGGGTCCCCGATCACCCGGCCACCCACCGTCCCGGCCAGCCGCCCCAGCGGTCCTAGAGGGTTCGCCGAAGGCGAACCCATCACGGAGAGGGGGTGCCCTTGTCGTCGATCTTCAGGATCGACTCGACGTCCTTGGTGATGTCGACGCCGCCGTAGCCGACGTACTGCCGGGTGAACACGTAGGTCAGCTTCTTCTGGCTGGCGACCTGCGTGGCGGCCTTTTGCACGTCGTCCGTGAGCTCTTTCTGCGCCTTCGCGAAGCGGTCTTGGAGCTGCGCGCGCGCCTGCGCCTTGTCGCGCGCCGAGCGGTTGGAGCGCTCGATCGTCGCGGCGTCGGCGGCGAGCTGGTTCTGGTAGTTCTG
>DATAQE010000192.1:0-18152 GCA_036264835.1 Candidatus Elarobacter sp. | reverse complement strand
GCCGTTCCTCTCGTATCCGGCTGCACCGGCACGTCGAGCACCTCGACTACGTCCACGTCGGTATCGGCATCGCCGGCGGCGTCAGGCTCGCCGGGGCCGGCAACGGTAGGCGACGACTGGCCGAGCTACAACGGCAACCTGCAGGGAACGCGCTTCTCGACGCTCTCGCAGATCACGCCGCAGAACGCCGCCGGCCTGAAGCACGTCTGCTCGCAGAAGCTGGAGTTCGGCGCGTACCAGTCGACGCCGGTCGTCGTCGGCGGCATCGTGTACACGACGACCGCGCACACGACGTACGCGATCGACGCGACGACCTGCGCGATCAAGTGGCAGTCGAAGTACACGCCGAAAGTGCACGAGCCGTTCCCGGTCGACCGCGGTCTCGCGCTCGCCGGCGACCGCCTGGTGCGCGGCGAGACCGACGGCCACCTCGTCGCGCTCGACCTGGCGACCGGGAAGACGCTCTGGGACGTCGCGCCCGCCGACGGCAACAAGGGCGAGTTCCTCAGCTCCGCGCCGATCTTCTGGAACGGCACGGTCTATATCGGGACCGCCGGTTCGGACTGGGGCGTGAAGGGTCGCATGATGGCGTTCGATCCCGCGGACGGCAAGCTCAAATGGACCTTCACGACGATCGCGAGCGGCAACGACCCCGGCGCGAAGAGCTGGCCGAACGAGACGGCGGCCTCGCGCGGCGGCGGCGGGATGTGGACCTCCTACACGCTCGATCCCGACACGGGCGAGCTGTTCGTCCCGGTCGCGAACCCGGCGCCCGACTTCGCCTCGGCGCCGCGCACGGGCGCGAACCTGTACACCGACTCGGTCGTCGTGCTCGACGCCAACACCGGCGCGATGAAGTGGTACGTGCAGATGCTCCCGCACGACGTGCACGACTGGGACATGGCGGCTCCGCCGGTGCTCTTCACCACGCCGGACGGCAAGTCGATGTTCGCCGCGGCGAGCAAGGACGGCAACATCTACGGCGTCGACCGCGCGACGCACAAGATCGTGTACGCGACGGCCGGCGTGCGCCGCAAAAACGTGCACGCGGTCCCCACGCTGGCCGGCGTCTTCGTCTGCCCCGGCGTGCTCGGCGGCTCGGAGTGGAACGGTCCCGCGTACGACGAGCACGACAACCTGCTCATCACGCCGATGGACGACTGGTGCGCGACGATCAAGCTCGGTTCGACGCGCTACACGCCGGGCGGGTTCTACTTCGGCGGCAGCTACGTCGGCGTGCCGTACACCCAGGCCGGCGGATCGCTGACGGCGATCGATCCGGCGAGCGGCGCGGTGAAGTGGAAGTACGCCTCGCACAGCCCGATGCTGGCGGGCGTCACGCCGACCGCGACCGGCGTCGCGTTCACCGGCGACATGGAGGGGAACGTCCTCGCCTTGGACAGCGCGACCGGCAAGGTGCTCTACAAGGACCACACGCAAGGCTCGATTGCGGGCAGCGTCGTGACGTACGCCGTCAACGGGAAGCAATATCTCGCGGCGACGTCGGGGAACATCTCGCGCTTGACCTGGGGCAACAGCGGCACCCCGACGCTGCTGATCTACTCGCTCTGATCGCGCCGCTGCTCGCGGTCGCGCTCTGCGCGCTCGCGCCGGCCGACGCCGCGCGCGCGGCGCGCGACGGCGCCGGACTGGCGAACGCGCGGAAGGCGTACGACGTGCGGCCGTGGGTGATCTGGGACGCGCGTGACCCGCTGCGCGCGGTGCACGGGCGCGCCGATCTCGACGCGGTGATCCTGGAGACGCCGTACGAGCGCGTGCGCTATGAAGCGTATCTGCAGGCGCTGCAGGCGTTCCCGGTCACCGCGAAGGTCGTCGAAGGCTGGCGCCGCGAAGCGGCGGGGCGCTTCGGGTTCATCATCTACGCGCACAGCCGCGGCGAGGCGGACCCCGAGCGGCGGTTTTTGGCGGAGTTCGGGCCCGCGTCCGTCGTGCTCGCCGGCGGCACGCGGCTGCGCGCGGTGGAGCGCAGCATCTTCGGCCCGTCGCTCGATTTCTACACGGTCGGCACGTTCCGCGAGGAGCGCTGGACCGGCTCGCTCACCGAACGTTTCCCCGATCCTCCGTCGACGTGCAAACCGCGGGGGACGCTGGAGTTCGCCGACGGGTACGGGCGGCGCTATCGCTTCGCGTTCGACCTCGGGAAGATGCGCTGAACGAAACCGCCTCGCGGTGCTACGCGAGGGCGGCGAGGCGTTCGGCGACCGTCGCGAGGAGACGGTCCGCGCCGTACTCGTCGTAGCGCGCGCGGTCGTAGCAGAGCGAGAGCCAACAGCGGCCGTCGACGATCGCGCCGGGCGCGAGGATCGCCGGCTCGCCGGGCGCGATCAGCGGGAAGGCCATCAGCGTTCCGCCGGCGCCGACGTTCGTCACCGTCGCGACGGCGCCGCCGACGTCGGACGGCTTGAGCGCGTTCGCGCGTGCACGTTCGGCGAGCTCCGCGATGCGGACGGAGATGTCGTGCGGCGAGGCGTCGCGCGCGTCGGGGACGACGGGGACGACCAGACCGTCGGGAATCTCGACGGCGACGCCGATGCGGTCGGCTTCGAGCGCCTGCGCGAACGCCTTGACGAAGAACGCCGTCCACGACGCACCGCGGCGTTCGATCCGGCTCAGGTCGATGTAGCGCGCGCACGAGCCTTGCACGATGGTGGCGCGCGCTTCGGTCATGCGTTCGGCGATGCGGCGCCGCATCGGGCTCAGCCCGCCGTTGCTTGCGGAGGCGGCGGTCCGCGGTGCGATCGGGCGCGAGACCGCGGTATGGACACCGGGCGGCGTGGTGTGCGGGGAGGACGCGATCGGCGGGGCGGCGACGGCCGTGCCTTCGGCCGCGTCTGCGGTGGCCGCGAAACGGGCGAGGATCTGGCCGACCTCGGCGCGTTCGCCTTCGGCGACGAGGATCTCGGCGAGGACACCGTCGTGCGGCGATTCGACGTCCGTGTTCACTTTGTCGGTCTCGACCGCGAAGAGCGGCTCGCCGCGCTTCACGGTGTCGCCGGGGCGTTTGTACCAGGCGGAGACGGTGCCGTCGACGAGCGTGTCGGCGAGCTTGGGGAATTCAACGTGCACTGCGAGTCGTCTCTCGAGGATCACCCTTCGACGAGCTCAGGGTGACATGGTGGCCGACGGCGGATTTGAATGCCCCCAGGAAGCGGCCGACATCGGCGCCGTCGACGGCACGATGGTCGACCGCGCAGGACACGTACGCGCGGCCGTTGCGCACCGCGCCGATGCGGACCGCGGCGGTTTGACCCGGGCGGACGAACGGGATCGCCAAGTCGCTGCCGTTCGGGCCGTAGTCGACGAGCGTGATCGTGCCGCGGCCGCTCGCCGGCGAGGACGGGCCGAGATCGAGGTCGACCACGACGTCTTCGTGCTCGGCGATCCCGGTCCAGGCGAACGTCGCGTTGCAGCGCGGGATCGCGCGCGCCGCCTCGACGAGCGCGTCGATCGCGAGGCGCGTGTGATCTTCCGGCAGCTCGACCTCGATCACGCTGGACGCTTGCGGAATCGCGGGATCGTACGCCGCGGATTCGATGCGCGAGTGCGTGCGCTCGCGGGCGACGAGGCGGACCAGCGCGTCGCGGATCGTCGCGCGGTTCGGGAGCACCGCGTCTTCCAGGTTGTCGTCGACCGGGATGCCGGGGATGTCGGGCATCGCGACGCGGACCGGCGGCACGTCGAGGACGCCGGCTTCGGCGGCGAGCGCGCACAGCTCGGCGCCGAGGCCCATCGTGATCGTGTCCTCGTGGACCACGCAGAGACGGCGCGTCTTCTCTAGCGAGGTGAGGATCGTCTCGCGGTCGAGCGGCGCGATCGTGCGCAGGTCGATCACCTCGACGCCGACCCCTTCGCTCGCGAGCGCCTCCGCCGCGGCGAGCGACTCGTGCAGCATCATCCCCCACGCGATCACCGTGACGTGGCGCCCCTCGCGCGCGACCGCCGCCTTCCCGATCGGCACGACGTAGTCGCCCTCGGGGACGTGGCCGCGGATCGCGCGGTACGTGCGCTTGTGCTCGAGGACCAGCACGGGATCGGGGTCACGGATCGCCGCGATCAGTAAGCCCTTCGCGTCCGCGGGCGTCGAGGGCGCGACGACCTTGAGCCCCGGCGCGTGCGCGTAGAACGCTTCGACGCTCTGCGAGTGGTACGGCCCGCCGCGGAAGCCGCCGCCGTACGCGGTGCGCAGCACCATCGGACACGACCAGTCGCCGCCGGTGCGCCAGCGGATCTTCGCCGCCTCGCCGACGAGATGGTCCATCGACGCGTGGATGAAGTCCGCGAACTGGATCTCCGCGACCGGCCGCATCCCGCGCATCGCGAGCCCGACCGAGACGCCCGCGATCACCGTCTCCGCCATCGGCATGTCGATGACGCGTTCCGCGCCGAACCGCTCGAACAACCCCTCCGTCGCGCGGAAGACGCCGCCCAGTTTCCCGACGTCCTCGCCGAGCACGATCACGCGCTCGTCGCGCGCCATCTCCTCGGCGAGCGCCTCACGCACCGCCTCAATCACCGTGAGCTCACGCACGCGATCTCCGACAGCGCTCATCGCACACCGGCCACGTTGGAGGCCTCGGCAGCCGGCGCGTACGCGTGCTCGAACACCGTGGACGGATCGCCGAGCGGCTGCGCTTCCGCCCATGCGGCGGCGTCCTCCGCTGCCGCGGCGTTCTCCGCATCCACGCGCGCCGCGAACTCCGCGTCGACGAGCGTTCTCGCGCGTACCAGCGGATCGCGAGTCGCGCGCTGCTCGTCGAGCTCCGTGCCGTCGCGGTAGCGCGAGTCGTCGTCGTTCGACGTGTTCGGCATGAGGCGCACGCAGGCGGCGTCGATCAGCGACGGCCCGTCGCCCCGGCGCGCGCGTTCGACCGCCTCGCTCGCCGCGGCGTACATCGCCTCGACGTCGGTGCCGTCGACCGCGATCCCCGGCATCCCGTAGCCCTCCGCGCGCGCGACCAGCGTCTCGGTCGCGTACTGGTCGGCGCGCGCGACGGATTGCGTCCAGCCGTTGCGGTGCACCACGAAGACGCACGGCAGCCGGTGCACCGCCGCTACGTTCATCGACTCGTGCGCCTCGCCTTTCTGCGCACCGCCGTCGCCGAACGCGATCACGGTCACGCTGCCGTCGCGCAGCAGCTTCGAGCCCCACGCGCAGCCCACGCCGTGCGAGCAATGGTTGGGCTGCGGACCCTGCTGCGAGAGCACGTGCAGCGCCCGCGAGCCGAAGTGCGCGTACGGCTGGCGCCCGTGCGCGTTCGGGTCCGAGGGCCGCGAGAAGAAACAGAGCATCACGTCGCGCGGCGACATCCCGAGCGCCAGCACCGCCGCGAGATCGCGATAGTGCGGCGCGAGCCAGTCGACGCCGGCGCGCATCGCGAGCGCGTACCCGACGCCGATCGCCTCGTGGCCGCTGCACGGCACGGCGAAATGCGCGCGGCCCGCCCGCGCGAGCCGCCACATCCGCTCGTCCAGCGCCCGCGCGAGCGAGAGCGCGCGATAGGCGCGCTCCCGCTGCTCACGGCCGAGCCGCATCACTTCACCCAGTTGAACTTTCCGTTGTTCACTTGCGTGAGGACGATCGAGAACACCGAGAGCCCGTTGTGGTCGCCGCCCGACATGCGGAACGTCCCGGTCACGCCGGTGTAGTCGGTGTGCTCGAGCGCGTCGCGCAGCTTCGCGCCTTCGACGCTCTTCGCGCGCTGGATCGCCTGCCGCAGCACGTAGACGCTGTCGTAGCCGAAGCCGCCGAAGATGCTCACCGGCGCATCCTTCGGGTAGCCTTTCACGAACGCGTCGATGTAGTGCGTGAGCAGCTTCTTCTGCGGGTCGTTCGCCGGCAGCTGGTCGGCGACGTTGATCTTCGTGCTCGCGATGTACCCGCCGTTCAGCGCCGCGCCGGCCTGCTGCGGGAAGACGCCCGTCGCCGCACCGTCGGAGTAGAAGATCGGCTGGTTCATGCCGAGCTCGCGGTAGCCTTTGATGATCACCGCGGCGGACGGCAGCGTCGTCCAGGCCACGATCGCCTGCGGGTTCGCGGCCTTGACGTGCGTCAGCTGCGTCGTCGCGTCACTCGCGCGCGCGTTGATCGCCTCGGCGTCGATCACGTCGAAGCCGAAGTTCTTCCCGGCGTCCTTGAAGTGCGAGAGGCCGGTCTTCCCGTAGTCGTCGTCGCGGTAGATCACGGCGACCTTCGTGAGCCCCTTCTTGCGCATGTAGACCTGCATCGCTTGCGCGACGTGGTAGTCGGTGATCGGCATCTTGAAGACCCAGCGGCGCTCGTTCACCGGCTCGATCACCTGCGCGCTCGACGCGAGCGAGATCAGCGGGATCTGCGCGGGCTGCGTCTTCGCGATCATCGCCAGCGAGGTCTGGGTGAGCGAGGAGCCGATGATCGCGATCGGGTGCTGGTCGAGCAGCTTGTTCACGTCGTTCACGGCCGTCGTCGGGTTCGACTCGTCGTCCAGGATCGTCGCCTGCAGCGGGTGGCCGTTCACACCGCCCGCCTTGTTGATCTCGTCGACCGCCATCTGGATGCTGTCCGCCTCGGGACGCCCCAGCGTCGAGCCGGGCCCGCTCTCCGAGACGACGGCGCCGACCAGATACGGCTCGTTCGCCGCGCCGGCGAGCCGCGGCGGCGAGGACTGGACGATCAGAAACGAGGCGAGCGCGAGCGCGCCGAGACGAACGACGAACCGTGTCATCAGAGCTCCTCTCCGGTGAGTTTGTTTAAGGTGAGGTTAGGTGACCCGGCCGGTCATCCTTCGAGGTAGACGTTCCGCGCCGAGGCAGCCAGCTCGGCGGAGGTCTCGGTTCCGACGATGCGGCCGCGCTGCATCAGATAGGCGCGGCGGCAGATGCGCGCGGCGAGCCGCAGGTTCTGCTCGACGAGCAGGATCGTCACGCCGCGCTCGGCGAGCCGCGCGAGCGCGCCGAAGATCTCGGCGCGGATCTTCGGCGCGAGGCCGAGGCTCGGCTCGTCGAGCAGCAGCAGCTCCGGCTTCGCCATTAGCGCGCGGCCGACCGCGACCATCTGCTGCTCGCCGCCCGAGAGCGAGCCGGCGATCGCGTCGCGATAGCGCACGAGCGGCGGGAAGAGCGCGAAGACGTCCGCGATGTCGGCTTCGAGTTCCGCGCGCTTCGCGCGCCGCGCGTACGCGCCCATGAGCAAGTTCTCGCGGACGCTGAGCGGTGCGAAGATGCCGCGCCGTTCCGGGACGAGCGCGACGCCGCGGCTCGCGAGCCGCTCCGGCGGCGCGCCGGTCACGTCGGTACCGTTCACGCGCACGCGCCCGGATTTCGGCGGGACGAGACCGGTGATCGAACCGACCAGCGTGCTCTTCCCGGCGCCGTTCGGACCGACGATCGCGACCGTCTCGCCGCGCGCGACGCTGAGGCTCACGTCCCACAGCACCTGCACGCGCCCGCGGATCGTGGAGACGTTCTCCACCTCGAGCATCGTGCTCATTCGAGCTCGTCTCCGATGTACGCGTCGATCACCAGCGGGTCCGCGGCGACGGCCTGCGGCGTCCCTTCGGCGATCTTGCGGCCGTGATCGAGCACGACGACGCGGTCGGCGACCGCGAGCAGCTCTCCGACGGCGTGCTCGACGAGCAGCACCGCGACGCCGCTCGCGCGCGCCGCGCGGATCGAGTCGAGCACCGCCTGTACTTCGTCGGGATTCAGGCCCGAGAGCGGCTCGTCGAGCAGCAGCACCGTCGGCTCGACGGCGAGCGCGCGTGCCATCTCGAGCAGACGCTCCTCGCCGAACGCGAGCGACTCGGTCGCGCGATCCGCCATGTGCCCGATCCCCGCCGCATCCAGGATCGCGCCCGCGCGCTCGCGCAGCCGCGCCTGCGCGCGACGGCGTCCCGGTGTGCCGACTCCGGACGGCACGAGCTCCCGCGTCGGCGCCGGCGGATACGTCCGGCCGAACGCGCGCGCGGCGAGCGCGACCTCGATGCTCTCGCGCACCGTGAGCCCCCAGAACATCACCGGCGTCTGGAACGTGCGCGTCACGCCGAGCGACGCGACGTCCTCGACCGCGCGCCCGGTGAGCCGGACGCCGTTCAGCGACACCGCACCGGAAGTCGGCCGCTGCACGCCGCTGATCACGTTGAACAGCGTCGTCTTGCCGGCGCCGTTCGGGCCCATCACGCCGAGCACTTCGCCGGTGCGCGCGGTGAACGTCACGTCGTCGACGGCGAGCACGCCGCCGAACCGCATCGTCACGCTGCGCACGTCGAGCGTCGCATCCGCGCGCTGCGGCGCCGCGGCGGCGACCGTCATGCGCGGCGCACCGCGCGCCCGAGCAGCCCCTGCGGCCGCAGCACGAGCACCAGCACGAGGATGAGGAACCCGACCCCTTGCTCCCAGCCGGTCGAGAACAATCCGCCCGCCAGCTTCTCGACGATCCCGAGCGCGAAGCCGCCGACGAGCGCCCCCGGCAAGCTGTCGAGCCCGCCGAGCACGGCCGCGACGAACCCCGCGAGCCCGAGCGTGAGCCCCATGTCGTACGTCGCGCTGGTGATCGGCGCGACGACGACGCCGCCGAGCCCGCCGATCGCCGCGGCCGCGACGAAGCTCCAGAACGCGAACGTGCGCAGTGGGATCCCGAACGTCGAGGCGATCGGCGGGTTCGCGACCGCCGCGCGCACCGCGGTTCCCGCGTACGTGTGCCGGAAGAACAAATACAGCGCGGCGAACACCGCGACGTCGGTGAGCAGAACCCACATCGCCTGCGGCGGGAGCGCGCCGCCGAAGATCACGATCGCGCTCCCGCCCGAGAATGCCGGCAAGCTGAGCGGGTTCGTCCCCCACACGAAGAGCGCGAGCCCGCGCAGCGCGACGTCGAGCCCGAGCGTGATGAAGATCAGCGTGACGCCGGTCGCCGCGCGCGCCGGCCGGATCGCGAGCAGATAGCACAGCGCGCCGGTCACCGCGGCGGCGAGCACCGCGATCCCGGCCGCTTCGAGGACCGGCATCCCGCCGGTCGCGAGCGCCGAGGCCGTCATCGCGCCGATCATCGCGAACTCGCCCTGCGCGAAGTTGATGATCCCGGTGACTTGGTAGATCAGCACGAAGCCCGCCGCGATCAGCGCGTAGATCGCGCCGGCGACGACGCCCGCGAGCACGTACTGCCAGATCTGCGCGATCACGCGCGCGCCTCGCCGAGGCGGCTGGTGATCCCGCGCGGGAGCAGGATCAGCATCGCGATCAGGATGACGCCGAGGAAGAACTGCTGGAAGTCGCCGCGCGCGCTCGGCAGCACGATCGGCACGGTGATCTGCAAAAATTGCCCGAGCGCGACGACGACGGCCGCCCCGATCACCGCGCCCCACAGGCTCCTGATCCCGCCGATCACCGACATCAGCACGAAGTTCACCGAGAGCAGGAAGCTGAACGAGGTCGGATCGATGTACGTGAACGACGAAGCGTACACCGCTCCGGCGATCCCCGCGTACACCGCGCTCAGCACGAACGTCTGCCGCTTCAGCCGCTCCGCGCCGACGCCGAGCGCTTCCGCGCCGAGCTCGCCGGCGGAGATCGCGATCAGCGAGCGCCCGAAGATCGAGCGCACGAGATTCCCGGCGAACCAGATCCCGAGCGCGAGCAGCGCCCAGGCGAGAATCGCGTACCCGCGCTGGTCGAACGTGAACGCGCCGAGCGCGAACCCCGGGATGTCCTTGACCCCCGACGAGCCGCCGAGAAACTCCCACTCGTTGAAGACGACGTTGATCACGATCCCGAGCGCGAGCGTCGCGAGCGCGAGCAGGTTCTCGCGCAGCCGCAGTGCGACGAAGCTCAGGACGTACGCGACGAGCGCGGCCGCGAGCGCCCCGGTGACCATCCCGAGCCACGGCGTGACGTGCCCTTTCGTCGCGAGCACGGCCGACGTGTACGCGCCGATCCCGACGAACGCCGCCTGACCGAGCGAGACCTGTCCGGCGTATCCCATGAACAGGTTGAGCCCGATGGTGACGAGCGCGTAGAGCCCGATCTGGGTCAGCAGTCCCGTATAGTACGAGGGCAGAACCCAGACGAGTGCGGTCACGATCGCGAGCAGCAAGAGTCCGATTCGGCCGTACACCGGCACATCTCTTGGGCTCGCGTCTCGCTTCGTCCTCGCGCCGCTAGCGCGCCGCGCCTCGGCAGCGTCGCGGAGGGCGGACCGCGAAGGCCCGGACCGTGACCACCGCCTCGTCGCCGCGCCCGCTCGCGTGGAATCTGCGCGGCGTCTCCTTGATGGCGTTTGCGCACGGCGCGAGCGATCTGTACTCGGGGATCCTGCCGTTCGTCATCTTCTACGACGTCTCACGGGCCGGGCTCCCGGCGTGGTGCCAAGGCGCGCTGGCGTTCGCCTGGTACGTCACGAGCTCGATCGCGCAGCCGATCGTCGGCGCGTACAGCGACCGGCGCGGGCGGTGGTGGTTCTTGCCGGCCTCCGTCGCCCTGACCGCCGTCGCGATCTCGGTCACGCCGGCGGTCGGTTCGCTCGCGCTCTTGATCGGATGCGTCATGGCGGGCGGCGTCGGTTCGGCGGTGATGCACCCCGAGGCCGGGCGCTATTCCTCGCTGCTCGGGGGCACGAAGCGCGCGTCGGCGATCTCGATCTTCCAGATCGGCGGACAAGTCGGGTACGGCATCGGACCGCTCGTCGCGGCGGCGCTGCTCGCGCACGCGGGCAGTGCGACGGTCGTCGCGATGAGCGTCCCGGGCGTGCTCGCGGCGCTCGCCATCGCGGTCGTCCTTCCGTCGTTCGCGCGCGATGCCGACGCGCGTTCGCCCCGCCGCGACGAGAGCGCGAGCGACGCCGAACCCGTCGATCGCGTGTCGCTCGCGCTGCTCATGGTCAGTACGGCGCTGCGGTATCTCGTCAACGCCGCCTTCGCGTTGTATTTGCCGAACCTGCTGACGGCGCGCGGGCTTCCGCTGACCGCGACCGGTGCGATCGTGACCGCATTCCTCATCGCGGCGGCCGTCGGGCTCTACGCCGGCGGTGCGACCGCCGACCGCTTCGGAAACGTGCGAGCCGCGGTGACCGGACTGCTGCTGGCCGTCCCGCCGCTCCTGCTCGGGCTTGTGCTTCACGGTCCGCTCGCGGTCGCGATGCTCCTGCTCGGGAGCGCGCTGATCTCGGTGCACAACGCGCCGAGCGTCGCGCTCGCGCAGTCGCTGCTGCCGCGGAATCTCGGCACCGCGCTCGGATTGATGAACGGCGTCGCGTTCGGGATCGGATCGCTCGGCGTCGCGGCGGTCGGCGTGCTGGTCGCGCACGCCGGACCCGACACCGCACTCGCGTGGACCGCGTTGGCGCCGCTGCTCGCGGCGGTCGCGTACGTCCTCGCGGGACGGCGAACGCGCTCGACGACCTGACGCCGCCGGCGCACGAGCGTGCCGTGCGTTACGGGCGCGTGACGGATCGTTCGGAAGCCGTCGCGATCGCGTCCAGCACGTCTGCGGCGCTTCGCCGCTGCGCCGCGGCGACGCCGCCCAGCGCCTCTCGTTCGATGGCGGAGAGCACGCGGTGAACGGCGGCGGCCGTCGTGCGGCCGCTGCGCGTCGGTGCGACGATGAACGAGCGCCGGTCGTCGGGATCGGTGCGGCGCTCGACGAGCTTGCGCTGCTCGAGGCGGTCGAGCACACTGGTGAGCGTCGAGCGGCGGTGGCCGAAGCGCGCGTGCAGCTCCGAGATACGCGCTTCGCCGGTCTCGTGCAGGTGCGCGAGGACGTGCGCCTCCGCTTGCGTGACGCCGAGCTCGGGATCGGACGCGAGCGCGAGCGCGATCGCGTGCGTCGCGCGATGGATGCGCGGGATCAGGGCCAGCGTCAACGCGCAGGGACCGCGTCGAGCGCCGCCTGCCAGTGCGGTCCCATGTGCGGGAAGCTCCCGGCGTAGTCGTGCACGAACCGGTCGCCGGCGTCCGTCGTGGCGACCAGATCGTAGCGGACGAGCGCCGCGGAGCCGCGCGGCGTGGTGTCGTGAAGCGCGATGCGGATCGCCACGACGACGCCGTCGGGCTTGTAGACGGTGTAGGCGATCTCGTGTGCCTGCCGGTCGTACCGCTGCAGCACCCAGACCGTCTGCGTTCCGGCGGCGCCCGGGGTCGTGAACACGGTGCCCTCGGCGAGCGTCGCGCGGTCCGCCTCCCGCACGAAGGACGGATCCCATCCTTTCGCCCACGCGGCTTCACCGACCGGGTCGAAGAGGTGCAGCGCGGTGTCCGCGGAGGCCTTCAGCGTGACCGTGAACGAGCCCGAGAACGCCGCGCGGTCCCCGGCGCGCGCGGCATTTGCCACGGAGAGAACGAGAGCGACGATCGTGAGCACGCGCAGCAGCGCCATTACAACGAGATCGTATACTACGAAATCGTAATAGTCAAGCCACTCTCCGCGGGCGGCGCTACGTCGTCGTGGGGAAGGTGAACTCCGGGCCGGACCGGGTCTCGGGCCAGCGCGCCGTGATCGTCTTCAGGCGCGTGTAGAACCGGACGCCTTCGGCGCCGTGGATCGCGTGGTCGCCGAACAGCGAGCGCTTCCAGCCGCCGAACGAGTGGAACGCCATCGGGACCGGGATCGGGACGTTGATCCCCACCATCCCGATCTGCACCCGGTGCGCGAAGGTGCGTGCCGTCCCGCCGTCGCGCGTGAACACCGCGACGCCGTTCCCGAAGGGGTGCTCGTTGCACAGCCGCAGCGCCTCCTCGACATTCTTCACGCGCACGATTCCGAGCACCGGCCCGAAGATCTCGTCGTGATAGATGCGCATCTCCGGCGTCACGCGGTCGAAGACGCAGCCGCCGAGGAAGAACCCCTCACCCCAGCTCGCCTCACGCGCCGCGCGGCCATCGACGACGAGCTGCGCGCCTTCCTCGACGCCCGTATCGACGTACCAGCGCACCTTCGCGTAGTGCTCGCCGGTGACCAGCGGGCCCATCTCGGCCTCGGGCATCGTGCCGGGCCCGACGCGCAGTGCGCGCACGCGCTCGCGCAGCCGTTCGACGAGCGCGTCGGCGGTCTCATCGCCGACCGCGACCGCGACGGAGACCGCCATGCAGCGTTCGCCGGCGGAGCCGAACGCCGCGCCCATCAGCGCGTCGACCGCCATCTCCATGTCGGCGTCCGGCAACACGACGAGGTGGTTCTTCGCGCCGCCCAGCGCCTGGACGCGCTTCCCGTTCGCCGTTCCGGTGCGGTAGACGTGCTCCGCGACCGGCGTCGAGCCGACGAAGCTGATCGCCGCGACGCCGGGATGCGCGAGCAGCGCGTCGACCGCCTCGCGGTCGCCGTTCACCACGTTGAAGACGCCGTCCGGGAGACCGGCTTCGGCGAGCAGCTTCGCGAGCTCGATCGCGGCCGAGGGATCTTTCTCGCTCGGCTTGAGCACGAACGCGTTCCCGCACGCGAGCGCGATCGGGAACATCCACATCGGCACCATCGCCGGGAAGTTGAACGGCGTGATCCCCGCGCACACCCCGAGCGGCTGCCGCACCGCATAGCTGTCGACCTCGCGCGCGACGTTCTCGGTAACGTCGCCCTTGAGCAGATGCGGGATCCCGCACGCGAACTCGACGATCTCGAGCCCGCGCTGCACCTCGCCCCGCGCATCGGCGAGCGTCTTCCCGTGCTCCGACGTGATGAGCGCCGCAAGCCGATCGGTCTCGCGCACGATGAGCTCCCGCAACCGGAACATCACCGCCGCCCGCCTTACCGGCGGCGTCTCCGCCCACGCGGGCAACGCCCCCTGCGCCGCCCGCACGGCCGCGTCGACCTCGCCGGCCGAAGCAAACGCGACGCGGCGCGTGGCCGCACCCACAGCCGGATCGTAGACATCGCCGAACCGCCCGGAGCCGCCCTCGACGGAGCGTCCTGCGACGTAGTGGCCCACCGTGGGGCGCGCGATCGTCTCCATGAGCGATGGTGCGTCCGGGGCGGGGGAGGAACCTTCCGGGTCCGGGGGGTAGGCTCGCGGACCTTTCCGTTACCGTAGGAGGGCAGCCCGATGGAAGACATCGCGCGCCTTAGGAATGTCGCCATCGTCGGACCGCACCACGCGGGTAAGACGACGCTGGTCGAAGCGCTGCTCGCGCATTGCGGGGCGATCCCCCGCAGGGGATCGGTCCGCGACGGGACGACGGTCACCGACTGCGAGCCCGAAGCGATCGACCACCTCCAATCAGTCTGCTGCGGCTTCGCGCACGCGTCGTGCGGGCCGGTGGACCTGACCCTCGTCGACACCCCCGGATTCGTCGACTTCTTCGAGGAGACGAAGACCGTGCTGACCGCGGTGGACGCCGCGGTGATCGTGATCGACGCCGAACCGGATCGCGTCGCCCAGACCGCCGGTATCGTGGAACACCTGGAGATGCGGAAGACCCCGCATCTCTTTTTCGTCAACAAGCTCGATCGTCCGGGCGCGAACTTCGACGCGACGCTCGCCGCGCTGCGCGAAGCGTACGGTCCGCACGTCGTCGCGATGCAGCTCCCGATCGGCGCCGGTCCGGCGTTCGAGGGCTACGTCGAGCTCGCGCACGGCCACGCGTACGGGCCCGACGGCAAGGAGATCGCCGTCCCCGACGCGCTGCAACCCACCGTCGGCGTACAGCGAACCATTCTCCTCGAAGCGCTCGCCGATTTCGACGACACGCTGATGGAGGAGCTGCTCGACGGCAAAGACCCCTCCGACGAAGAGATCGACCGCGATCTGTGCGAGGACTGCTCGCACGACCAGGTCATCCCCGTGCTGGTCGGCAGCGCCGAGAAGGCGATCGGGATCTCCGCGCTGGTTGACGCGGTCGCGAAGCTCTTCCCCTCGCCGGAGACCGAACCGCGCAAGGACGTCGACGGGCGCCCCGTGGAGGCGAAGCTCACCGGTCCGGTCGTCGCGCAAGTCTGCAAGACCATCGTCCACCCGCAGCAAGGAAAGTTGTCGGTCGTGCGCGTCTTCACCGGCACGCTCACCCAGCAAACGCAGCTGGTGAACGCCTCGCGCGGCAACGCGCCGGTGCGGCTCTCCGGGATGGCGCGCCTGTTCGGCAAGAAGCAAGAGCCGGTGCAGACGGCGGGCCCGGGCGCGATCGTCGCGCTCGCGCGGCTCGAGAACGTCACGACCGGCGACACGCTCGCCTCACCGAACGCCGGCGCGCTGATGCCGACCGTCCCGCTCTCCGAGCCGCTCTTCGCCGTCGCGATCGCGCCGGCGCAGCGTCTCGACGAAGCGAAACTCTCGCAGGCGCTGGGCCGGCTGATCGACGAGGATCCGGCGCTGCGCGTCGCGCGCGCCGAGTTCACCAACGAGCTGCAGCTGCTCGGCAGCGGCGAGACGCACGTCGCGACCGCGACGGAACGGCTCGCGCGCAAGTTCAACGTCGACGTGAAGACGCACCCGCCCTCGATCGCGTACCGTGAGACGATCCAGGGGAACATCGAGATCCACTCGCGCTACAAGCATCAGACCGGCGGGCACGGTCAGTTCGCCGACGTGAAGCTGCGCTTCGAGACGCGCGAGCGGGGCTCCGGCGTGACGTTCTCCGAGAAGATCGTCGGCGGCGTCGTTCCGAGACAGTTCTTCCCGGCGGTCGAGAAAGGCGTGCGCGAAGCGCTCGCGTCGGGCGGCCCGCACGGTTTCCCGGTCACCGACCTGCACGTGACGCTCTTCGACGGCGCGTTCCACGACGTCGACTCGAGCGAAGCGTCGTTCAAGACGGCGTCGGGGATGGGCGTGCGCGACGCGCTGCAGAAGCTCGGAACGGTCGTGCTCGAGCCGCTGATGCGCGTCGAGACGACGGTCCCCTCGGCGTTCCTCTCCAACGCGGTCTCGCAGCTCACCGCGAAGCGCGGCCAGATCCTCGGTTTCGAGGGCGCGGAGAAACCCGGCTGGGACCGTATCTCCGCGCTCGTCCCGCAAGCCGAGCTCGGGCGCTACGCGACCGAACTGCGCACGGCGACGGCCGGCCTCGGCACGTACACCGCGCGGCACGAACGCTTCGAGGTCGCACCGGAACGCGCGGTCGCCGCGCCCGCATAACGCTCGCAACTTCCGCGAAGACAAGAAAGCCCTCGCCGTGCGCGAGGGCTTTCGCGTTCTCAGCGAAGTCACAGGACGATTTCGCGGGAGCGGTTCGTTAGCAGAGAACCAGCCGAGCGCGCCTAGCGCGATCTCGGGTACAACTCTGCCGCACTCGTTTCTCGCGCTCCGCCAGGAGGTCGTCGTGCGTACTCTGAGCATCCGCCCCGCGCGCCTCGTTCGCGCGCTCGTCGCCGTATCGTTCCTCGCCGCCGCCGGCTGCGGCGGCGGAAGCAGCGGCAGCCTTCCGAATCCGAACAGCACCGGCATCTGCGACCCGGACGCACAATCGATCACCGTCGCGCGCCCGAGCTCGGGATTCCCCGCGAACGGCAACTCGATCGAGATCGTCTCGAGCTCCGGTTCCGATCAGCTGCACGGGAGTCCGGGCTCGTTCGACCTGATCGTCACGGACAACTTCAACAACCAGTTCGTGACCTCGACCTTGAGCCCCGTTCCGGATACCGGCGGCCCGCACCCGTACACCAACGACTTCTACTACCAAGGCAACCTGAACGGCAATAACCTCTTGCCGGGACGGACGTACAACGTCTATCTGAATGCGCCCAGCACGTCGTGCACGCCGGGCTTCGTCGGACAGATCTTCACCTAGAGCGAACGCCTCAGCCGCGGGCGCGCTGTGCGAACGATGCCAGCGCGTCCGCGGTCGCGTCCGGCGCTTCCCACATCGGGAGGTGGCCGGCGTGGTCGAGCAGCACGAACTCGGCGCGCATCGCGCGCGCCGTCTCGCGCAGCGTCTCCGGTTTGAGGTAGTGGTCCTCGGCGCCGGCGATCACGAGGGCGGGGATGCGCACGTCGTCGAGCAGGTCGTGCGAGTCGAGGCGTTCCTTCATCCCGCGGACCAATTGCGCGCAGCCGTGCGCGTCTTGCCGCTGCATCAGCGCGCGCGCCCGCTCCACCAGATCCGGCCGCTGTTCGTAGACGTGCGGCGCGAAGTAGCGCGGCAGATAGCTCTCGACCGCCGCGTCCATCGTTCCGTCGCGGTCGAGCCGCGCGGCGAGGTCGTCGCGGCTCGCGGCGAGCGCGCGCTGCGCAGGATCGGCGCTCGGAGTGCGGCTCGCGTCCTCCGCGACGTGGCTCGCGACCAGCGCCAGTCCCGCGACGCGCTCCGCGTACATCCGGAAGAACGCGAGCGCGACGTAGCCGCCGATCGAGTGCCCCGCGAACGCGGCGCGGTCGACGTGCAGCAGATCGAGCGCGCCCGCGACGTCGCCCGCCAGCATCTCCATGAGCGCGGGCCCGTCGCTCGGCTCGGACTCGCCGCAGCCGCGCAGATCGATCCGGATCACCCGCGTCCCGGCGAGCGCGCGCATCGGCTCGTCCCACACGGTGCGGTCCAGCGGGAAGCCGTGCAGCAGCACGAGCGGCACGCCGTCGCCGCCGGTATCGTCGTAGCCGATCCGGCGGCCGTCGATCGTCGCGATCACCGAGCGCTCAGAAGTCGCTGGGCTTGAGGTTCGCCGCCGTGTTCACGTCGGTGTAGTCCTCGGTCTCGACGACCTTGTCGCCGTCGTACGTCACCCGGCGCACCGGCAAGTGCGTCGTGCGCGACAGAAACACGGTGCGCTTCGTCGCCCCGGCGTCTTCCTTGTACGGATACGAGAACGTGTCGTACGCCGTGCCGTTCACGGCCTCTTCGCCGGTCGTGACCGAGGGCGCGTCCTTGATCGCCTGCGCGATGTTCTCGAACGACGCGACGTCGATCGTGTGACCGCGCAGATCGACCGCGCGGCTGTCGTGGACCGAGACCGTCAGATGAATACCGCTCAAGAACCCGCCTTGATGTCCGCTGACGGTGTCCCCGCCGGTCCACACCGCCCCGCCGCCGCGGCCGGCGCCGCCGGTGATGTCGATCTTCGCGTAGTGCGGCTTCAGGTAGGCGTAGTGATAGGTCCGGTCTTGGACGTCCGTCCCTTTCACGAGATGGACTTTCATGTTCGCCGTGTAGCTGGTGACTTTCGCCCACGCATCGAGGAACGCCGCGGCCGGACCGGCCGGCGCCGCGCCCAAGAGCGCGGCGCCGAGGACCGAGGCCGCGACCGTAGTC
>DATAQE010000104.1:0-64849 GCA_036264835.1 Candidatus Elarobacter sp. | reverse complement strand
TTTGCCTTCGAGCTTGATCTCCGAGCCCGAGTACTTCGAGTAGATGATGCGGTCGCCAGGCTTGACGTCCATCGGCAGCTTGGTGCCATTGTCGAGCGTGCGGCCGGTGCCGACGGCGAGAACGCGGCCTTCCTGCGGCTTTTCTTTGGCCGTATCGGGAAGGAAGACGCCTCCGGCGCTCTTCTCGGCCTGCTCCACGTGCTCGACGACCACGCGATCGCCCAGTGGCTTGAGATTCACGAAAACCATTCCTCCGCTAGCGGTAGGCTGACGGGTAGATGAGAGGACGGGCCTTTGGCACTACTAGCACGAGAGTGCCAGCCCAGGCATAAAGATTAGCAGACACAGCCGAAGAGTGCAAGCCCGAACGTAGGCCGACCGCAGGTTCGATAGCCACGCAATCCTCGCCGAGCGACACCTCGGACGCCCGCGCCTGCGACCTCCGGCTCGCGCGCGGCCCAGCCGCCTGCCGGCGCAAGAAGCAAGGACGGTAGCAGCAAGGAGCACGGTCGAGGGAGGGCACAAGGCTGCGTCGTGAGCAGCCTCTCCCGCGTCGTCGTCGAGCGCGTCGCGCGGTGCCCGTTCTCGGTCGCGCACGACTACGCCGAGGAGTTCCTGCGCGACATCGACGAGCGCGGCGCCGAGGTGCGGGTCCGGCTCCGCGACTTCATCCCGACCCGGCGCGGGAAGGTCCGGCGCCGAGTCCGGATCGTCTTCGAGCGCCGGCTCGACGAGACCGAGGCGGGCCGGCCGCACGACGCGGTCGCGCTGCACTGGAGCGCCGGGACGCGGCTCTTCCCGGACTTCCACGGGACGCTGCGGTTGCGGATCGCCTCGGTCGACGAGACGCTGCTGACCCTCGAGGGCGAGTACCGGCCGCCGCTCGGGCCGTTCGGCACCCTCTTCGACGTGCTGGTCGGGCGGCGGATCGCGCGCTCCACGATGCGCGAGCTGGTCGGGCGGATCGCGAAGGCGCTGGAGCGCCGGGAGGCAGCCTACCGGGCGCGCGAGGGGTGACATTCGGGGCGGGCTCGCGAAGGGCGCTCGCCGTGGAACGGACCGTCACGCTTCGCGAGC
Source organism: Candidatus Elarobacter sp. (assembly GCA_036264835.1). Lineage (GTDB taxonomy): Bacteria > Vulcanimicrobiota > Vulcanimicrobiia > Vulcanimicrobiales > Vulcanimicrobiaceae > Vulcanimicrobium. Next base: position 63,772 of record DATAQE010000104.1, on the reverse strand, counting down.
AACTCGCCGCGGGTCTCGCCGCGGGGATCGCGGGCGGGATCCTGATCGACCTGTTCCTGTTCGCGGTGCAGCTTGCCGGCGGGACGCCGGCCGCGCAGCTCGCGGGGAACTTCGCCTTCATCGCCGCGACGCTGATGGGACCGGGCGCGTACGCGAATCCCGCGGCGGTGCCGATCGGCGTCGTGCTGCACTTCATCGTGTCGGCCGGCTGGGCGCTCGGCTACGTCTATCTCGTGCGCTCGCAGCCGCAGCTGCTGACCAGGCCGATCATCTCCGGCGCGGCGTTCGGGCTGATGGTCTACATCTTCATGCAGATCGTGCTGCTCACCGCGGGGCAGTACCACCGTCCGGCGGCGCCGGTCGTGCTCGCGACGCAGCTCGTCGCGCACCTCGTCTTCTTCGGGATCCCGGTCGCGTTGATCGTCTCGCGGATGCTGCGCCCTTCGATGGGCTCCGCGGCGGCTTGATCGCCGAAATCGAGGTCGACCTCGGCGCGATCGCGCGCAACGCGCAGGCGCTCGCGCGGCTGATCGCGCCCGCGCGGCTCGCCGCGGTGGTGAAGGGGAACGCGTACGGGCACGGGATCGCCGAGGTCGCGCGCGCGGTCGCGCCGTACGCGGCGCGGCTGTGCGTCTACGCGGTCGAAGAAGCCGTCGCGCTGCGCGACGCGGGGATCGACGCGCCGGTCCACGTGCTCGGCCCGATCCCGCCCGGCGAGCTCGAGATTGCGCACGCGGTGAATGCGCAGATCACGCTGTGGGATGACGCGCTCTACGCGCGGCAGGTCGCGAGCGTCGCGCGCCGGCGGCGGCGGAACTTCGCGGTCCACGCGAAGATCGACACCGGCGTCGTGCGGCTCGGGCTCGGCGTGCGCGAAGCGCCCGCGGTGCTCGAGCGCTATGCGGCGACGCCGGAGTACGACCTCGCCGGCGTCTTCACGCATCTCGCCGCCGCGGAAGAGATCGACTCGACGTTCACGCTCGAGCAGCTCGCGCGGTTCCTGCACGCGACGAAGCAGCTGGACGCACGCGTCGAGCGGCACGCGGCGGCGACGGCGGCGGCGATCCTGTGGCCCGAGGCGCGGCTCGGCGCGGCGCGCTGCGGGATCGGGCTGTACGGGATCTGGCCGAGCGCGGAGTCGGAGGCGCTGATGCGCGCGCGCGGGCTCGCGCTCGAACCGGCGCTGAGCTGGCGCACGCGGATCGTCGCGCTGCACGAGATCGACGCGGACACGACCGTCGGTTACGGCCGCACCTGGCGCGCGGCGCGGCGCTCGCGGATCGCGACGCTGCCGATCGGCTACGCCGAAGGGCTGCCGCGCGACGCCGGCAACGCCGCGCACGCGCTGGTGCGCGGCGTGCGCGTCCCGCTGATCGGTCGCGTCTGCATGGACATGGCGTTCGCCGACGTCACGGACGTGCCGGACGCGCAGCCCGGCGATACTGTGACGCTGATCGGCGCGGACGGCGCGGAGCGCATCACCGCGGAAGAGCTCGCCGCGGCGTGCGGGACGATCGGCTACGAGATCGTCGCGCGGTTACCGTCGCACGTCCCCCGCCGGTATCTCGGCACCGCGCCGGAGTGAACGGCGCGGTGCGCTACGATGCGCCCGCGTTTCCGTCGGCGAACGCCGCTTCGACGTCGGTGAAGCCGGCGGCCAACGCGCGCCGCCGAGCGCGGCGCACGTAGGCGAACGTCCACGCGATCGTCCCCGCGGTGATCGCGGTCAGAACGATCGGTCCGGCCGCGAGCACGACGGCGGCCGGAAGCGTCAGCGCCATCGCCACGCGCAGCGCGAACTCGCCGAGAAACGCGACCGCCCACGCCAGCGTGATGCGGCGGTTGACGGTCCGGAACTGCGGACGCGCCCAGAGCGCGTCGTAGCGCGCCGCCGTGACCGGATCGCCCTGCGATGCGAACCAGCGGCCGAAATAGAACATCAGCGGCCGCGGCCAGGCGACGAGCGTGAGCAGGCACACGACGCCGAGCGTGCCGGTCAGGAACGACTCGCGGATCAGGATGATCCGCGGTCCGCCGCCGAGCGCGAAGCCGATCGCGCTGACCACGAGGCCGAGCAGAACGATCGCGGCGATCGGATCCAGCGTGCGCCGCCGCACCAGCCCCGCGACCGCGACCGCGGCGGGCGGGACCGCCGCGCAGCCCAGCGCCGGGACCTCGCCGGCGCCGAGACGCCGTGCCAGCTGGAACACGATCACCGGCACCACCGCGCTCACGACGACGTCGATGATGACTCCTCGCGCCCCGGACGGTCCGGGTCTCGTCTCCATGCGCGCTCGTACTCCGCGGTGCGCCGCCTGTTTCGGAGACCGGGCGCGGCGCATGGGACGCCCGATCCGCTGCGAACGTTCCACGGAACGTGCTGCCCGCGCTGACGTTCGCCGCCTACACGATCGCCCTCGACGGGCGCATCGTCCTGCCGCGCGCGCGGGCGGCCGTCTCGAACGGGCACGTGCTCCTCCCCGTCCGCGCGCTCGGAAACGCGCTCGGAGCGGACGTCGGCTACGACGGCCGCACGCACACGATCACCGTGCAGCGCGGCGCGCACGTCGCGACGATCCCCGCGGGCGGCGCGGTACGCATCGTGAACGGAACGGCGTACGCGCCGCTGCGAGCGGTCGCGACGGCGTTCGGGCTCGGCGTCGGCTACGACGGGCGGACCCGAACGGTCGCGCTCGACGACCGCGTCTCGGCGCGTCCCGCGGCGGGCGCGAACGGGAACGGCTCGGCGAACACCGTGAGCGGAGGACCGGGAAATGTTCAGCCGGTCGCGCCGCCGGCGATCGCGGTGACGCTGCAGCCGAGCGCGGACGCGCAGATCCACGACCCGTATCCCGCGATCTCGGTGCGGTTCGCCGGCGCCGCGTCGATCGATCCGCGCTCGCTGCGCGTCATCGTCGACGGCAACGACGTGAGCGGACAGGCGGCGGTGATCGGCGACCAAGTGCTGTTCACGCCGCGCACCGCGCTCGCGCCGGGTACGCACACCGTTGCGGTGAACGCGCGCGACACGCAGGGGACGCCGCTGCTGCAGCAGTGGTCGTTCGCCGATTCGTTCCAGTTCGTGAGCGCGCCGCCGCCGACGCCGTTCCCGATCGCGGCGATCTGGATCGACCGCTGGGTGATCCCCGGCACGAACGCGTTCGACGTCTACGTCGAAGGCGCGCCGGGGATCACCGGCTTCGTCGGCGTCGACGGCGTCGGCTCGTACTTCCCGCTCCTCGTCTACACCGCGAACGCGTACGTCGCGCACGTGTACGTTCCGAACGGCGTGAACGAACCGTACGCGCGCGTCTTGGCACGCGTGAACCTGCCGAACGGTGAGACGCAGACGATCGTCCTGCCTCAGCGCCTGACGATCGTCACGCCGCCGATCGTGCGCCCCACCCCGACCCCGGCGCCGGCGTATCATGCCGCACCGCGCCGCCCGCTCGGCACCCCGACCGCTTCTCCGACGCCGATGCGCCCGCGCTTCGAGCGCCCAACCCCGACGCCGACTGCTACCCCAACGCCGCGTCTGACCGCCACTCCTACGCCGACGCCGCGGCCGGCGCCCGTTCGCACGCGTGCGCCGCTGCGACGGCCGCCGACACCGACTCCGTCTCCGCAATAGCGAGCCGTGCGCTATAGCAGCGCGGCGAGTGCTTCGCGGAGGTCGAGCGTGCCTTCGTAGAGGGCGCGGCCGACGATCGCGGCGTCCACGTTTTCCGGTGTGCCGTCGCGGAGGGCGAGCAGGTCGGCGAGCGTGTGCGCGCCGCCGCTCGCGGTGACGCGAAGCGGCGCGAGGGAAGCGACGTGCGCGAGCGCCTCGACGTCGTAGCCGGCGCCGGTGCCGTCGCGCGCGATCTCGGTGTAGACGATGCGCTCGACGCCCCACCCGTGCACCGTGCGGACGAGCTCGTCGCGCGAGATCGCCGCGTCCGCGAGCCAGCCGCGCGTCGCGACGCGGTCGCCGCGCGCGTCGATCCCCGCGACGATCCGAGCGCCCCAGCGCGCGACGATCGCGCGCGCGTCGCCGGGCCGCTCGACCAGCAGCGTCCCGATCACCACTGCGTGCGCGCCCGCGTTGAACCGCGCGGCGACGTCGTCCGCCGAGCGGATCCCGCCGCCGGTCTGGACCGGTACGCCGGCCGCCGCGCAGATCGCGCGCAGCGCCGCCGCGTTCTCGCCGGTGCCGAACGCGCCGTCGAGGTCGACGACGTGCAGCGCACGCGCGCCGTCGCGCACGAACGCGCGCGCTCGCGCGACCGGGTCGGCGTCGTAGCGCGTCTCGCGCGAGGGATCGCCGCGCTCCAGCCGCACGGCGTAGCCGCCGCGCAAGTCGATCGCCGGATAGATCGTCATCGCGAGCCGGTCGCGCGAAGCGTCATCCCGCGGCGATGCGCAGGAAGTTGTCGAGCAGCCGCGCGCCGGTGGTGCGGCTCTTCTCGGGATGGAACTGCGTCGCCATCACGTTGTCGCGCGCGACGACCGCCGCGAAGCGCTCGCCGTACTCGCACGACGCGACGAGCGAGTCGGTGTCGGCGACGCGGTACGAGTGGAGGAAATACGCCCACGCGCCGCTCGCAAGCCCCTCGACGAACGGGTGCGCGCGCTCCAGCGTCAAATCGTTCCACCCCATGTGCGGGACGCGCGGCGCGCGGGTGAAGCGGCGCACGTGACCGGGTACGATCCCCAAACCGGCCGCCCCGCCGTACTCGTCGCTCGAGGCGAACAGCACTTGCATACCGACGCAGATCCCGAGGAACGGCCGCCCGGCGGCGATCGTCCGGTGAATCGCCCCGTCCAGGCCCCGCTCGCGGAGCGCCTCCATCGTCGCGGCGAAGGCGCCGTCACCCGGCAGGATCGCCGCGTCCGCTCGCTCGACGTCGCCGGCGTCTTCCGTCAGCGCGAACGACGCGCCGCGCCGCTCCAGCGCGGCCAGCAGCGAGCCGACGTTCCCGCCTCCGTAGTCGATCACCGCGATCCGTGGAGCCATGCCTTCCTGCGTTCTCTCGCCGGCGCGGCATTGCTTGCCGCCGTCCTCAGCGGCTGCGCCGGATCCGCCGCGAGCGCCGCGACGAGCGCGCCGCTCACCGTCCCGCGCGGGTTCACGGCGGAGAAGATCGCGAGCGTCCCGGCCGCGCGCGAGCTCGCGGTCGCGCCGAACGGCGATCTGTTCGTCGGGACGTACGGCGACACGGTCTACGTCATCCCCGACGCGGAGAAGAACCCCGGCGAGCCGCGCAAGTTCACCACGATCGCCGACAGCCCGGTGGCCGGCGTCTTCCTCGACGGCGACACGCTGTACCTCGGCGCGCAGCACGGCGTCTACCGCATCCCGTACCGCACCGGCGACCGTGAGGCGCGCGCCGCGCCGCAGAAGATCGCGAGCGTGCGCACCGGCCGCGGCGGCGTCCATTCGACGACGACGGTCGCCGTCTCGAAGGGCGTGCTGTACGCGAGCGTCGGCTCGTCGTGCAACGCGTGCCAGGAGAGCGATCCGACGCGCGCCACCGTGCAAGCGATGACGCCGGACGGGAAGAACATGCACGCGCGCGCGGTCGACATCCGTAACGCGATCGCGCTCGCCGTCGAGCCGCAGAACGGCGGCGTGTGGGCCGGCGTCGCGGGGCGCGACGACCTCGAGCACGGCCACCCGTACGAGATCTTCGACGACGTCACCGCGCACGCCGGGACGCCGGACTACGGCTGGCTGAAATGCTACGACGACCGCAAGCCGATCGGCGGCGCGAGCTGCGCGAACGTCACGCTGCCGAAGGTCGTCTTCCCGGCGTACGACACGCCGATCGGCGCAGCGTTCTACCCGCCGGATCAGAAAGGCGCGTACGCGTTCCCGGCGAGCTACCGCGGCGGCGCGTTCGTCGCGCTGCACGGCTCGTGGCACCAGCCGCCCGTGCCGCCGCGCGTCGCGTTCGTCGCGTTCAAGGGCGATCAGCCCGCGAAGCCGGTCGACTGGTCGAACCCCGACGCGCAGTGGAGCGAGTTCGGCGGCGGCTGCCAGCGCGCGGACGGCTCGCGCGCCTGCCGCCCGACCGGCGTCGCGGTCGGCAACGACGGCTCGCTCTTCGTCGCGGACGACGCGAACGGCGCCGTCTACCGCATCCGTCCGAGCGCGCGCTGAGCGCGGCGCTCAGCCGTGCTTGCCGACCAGCTCCATCGCTTCTTCGCGCGTCTCGCGAAAGTGCGCCTCGCGGATCGACGCCGCGTGCGTGAGCCAATCGTTCGGGTGCGGCGGCGGGACGATCGCGACCGTCGCGCCGTAGCGCAGCGACCGCCGCACGAACAGCACGATCTCGCCGGCGATCATCGGGTCGACCGTGCCGGCCCCGGAGAGGTCGACCACGATCGGCCTTCCCTTCGTGATCTTCGCCGCCTCGAGCGTCGAGTGCACCTCGGGGTAGCGCGGCAGGTTCAAATCGCCGGCGAACGTGATGACCGCCGGATCCACTACGGAGAACCTCCGCGACGACGTCTCATGTCGGTCGGAACATCGGCGCCGACGCGAAGCGCTCCTTCAAGAAACGGCCGTTCGCCAGGAGCGCCTGCGCGTCGTCGGACGCGGCGTTCTGCGCGATCTCGCGCATCTTCGCGGCCAGCACCGTGAGCTGGTCGACGACGATCTGGCGGGCCGTCTTCCCGCCTTCGACCGGCGCGGTGTTGCGGTACGCCGCCGGGACCGCGAAGTAGGCGTTCAGCGTGTCGGGGAGATACCGCGTCGCGGTCGAGCGCACGTCGTCGAACGCCGCGTCGGCGGCGCCGTGCGCGGCGAGCCGCGGGAGCACCGTCGCGACGTCGCTCGCGATCTCGGTGACCAGTTGCGCGATGTCGGGCGGGAAACGCCGCTGCGCCTCGGCGGCGAGCCGGCCGACGCCGTCGACGACGTCCTTGACGTTCATCGCCGGATCGAGCTGCGTCTGCAATTCGCCGCCGTCGCGCGCCGCGAGCGCACCGATCCCGTAGCTCCCCGCGACGATCACGTACCACAGGTCGTGGATCCCGCCGGCGAAGTACGCGCCGAGCGCGGTGAGCGCGAGGAGGCTCCCCGCGATGTTGCGGTTGCTGTAGACGTAGATCGGGAGCCTCACTGGTAGCCTCGGATCTCCTTGAAGATCTCCGCGAGGGACTGCGAGCGGCCGTCGAACTCGCGCCCGCCGGTGAGGTCGGCGATCCGCTTGAGCTCCTTCGGGTTCGCCTCGCCGATGAAGATCGGGAAGATGTGGATCCGCCGCCCGTACTCCGGGAGCGCCTGCCATTTCCGCGCGAACTGGTCGTATCCGTCGCCCTCGTTGTTCTCGCCGTCGGTCATCAGCACGATCGAGGCGTAGCGCCCGGCGTCGCTCGGTTCGTCGCGGACCGCTTCGGCGAGCGCCGTCTCGAGCGCGGTGTAGATCGCGGTGTTGCCGTCCGGCTGCAGCGAGTCGGCCAGTTTGCGCACGCCGCCGTACACGTTCGGATCGTTTGGGCGCTTCATATCGAAGGTCTGGTCGATCTCGACCGACTTGCTGAAGGTCAGGATCGTGACCTTCTCGCGGTCGGCGAAGCGCGCGAACTGCCCGGTCAGCGAGTCGTCACCGCCGGCGAGGACATACAGCGCGTCGCGGACGCGCTCGATGCGGCTCTTCCCGGTGCCGTCCGTCTCCTGCATTGAGCCGGTCTTGTCGAGCACGTAGAACGAGTGCGCCGGGACGCGGTCCTGGTTCAGGAACTTCAGCAGCAGCTGCTGCACCGACGAGGCCGACGCGGGGAACGAGGTCTCTTGCAGGATCGGCGGATACTGCGTGACGGCGACGCTCGTGTCGACCGGGCGCCGGTACGTCGTCTGCGCGATGCGCTTCTGCACGTCGGGCGATTTGAGGTACGCGACGAGCCGGTCGTAGGCGTCTTTCTTCGTCTCGTCGAGCAGGTCGAGCGGATAGTCGGCGGTGACCACGCCGTCGTCGGGATAGATGCGGTCGAGCTTCTCGCGCAGGCTCGGGTCCGCGTCGAGCGCGGCGATGCTGGCCTCGTAGGTGATGATCCCGTCGACGGTGTCCTGCGCGTTCAGGTACGCGTCGCTGAGCCAGCCGCTGCTCCCCGAGACGATCTTCTGACCGCGGTAGAACGCCGCGATCGCGTTCTGGTTCACCTCCGAGGGGCGCAGCGCATCGCCGGTCCCGGCGAGCGCGGTCGAGACGCTCAGCACCGCCGAGAAGCCCGAGTTCGAGGTCGTCGGGTTCGTCATCGCGTAGCGGAACTGGCCGCGCGCGACCGCGCCCTGCACGTCGCGCCAGCCGACGCGCTTGCCGCCGGTCCAGCCCAGCCGCTGCGCGACCGAGTGCTTCACGCCGACGATCACCGGCGAGAGCATGATCCTGGTGCGCGTGCGCACGTTCTTCCCCGCGCTGCTCAGCGCGAGGTACTTGTCCTGCGCGAACCACGCCGCGTCGTGCTTCTCGCCGCCCGCGAGCCGGTCGATCCCCGCGATCGTCCCGGAGTAGGTCATGGTGACGTGCACGCCGGTCGCGCGCTCGGCGTCGGCGAGGATCGGCTCGACGTCCTTCACCTCGGAGCCGGCGATCACGTCGAGCGTCGCCTTCGGCGCGCTCGAGCCGCCGCCGCACCCGGCGAGCGCGAGCGCGAGCAGCGCCGAGCCGGCGGCGAGCAGGCGCGCACGCATCACGACAAGATCCGCGCGGTCCCGTCGGACGGAGCCGCCGGCGCGAGATCCGCGACCGCCGTCGCGCCGCCGTCGCGGCTGCGCTCGGCGTACGTCTTCGCCTGCGCGATCATCGGCTGCAGCGCCGCGACCGTCTGCTGGAACGACTCGAGCGCCTTCTCCTTGTACGCCGAGATGCCGTCGATCGCGGACTCGGTGTCCGCGAACGCCTGCTTGAGCGTGTCGAGGTCGACGCCGGAGCTCGTCGCCTGCTCGAAGACCCGCCCCGTGTTCTGCTTGAGCATCGACGCGGTGTCCGCGATCAGGCGGTCCGTCGTCGTGTTCAGCGCGTCGATCTGGTCGAGGACGAGCTTCTGGTTCGTGAGCGCCTGCGCGACGATGATCGCCGTGCGCAGCGCGGCGATCGTCGTCGTCGTCGCGCGGTTGACGCCCTTGATGAGCTCCTCGTTGTTCTTGCGGATCAGGTCCAGCGCGAGGTAGCCCTGCACGTTGACGGCCTGCTGCGTCGCGATGTCCTGCTGCTTCTGGCGCGCGTAGAAGAGCACGTCTTCCTTGAGCACCTTGGCGCGCTCCGGATCGCTCGCCGCGACCGCGTCGACGCGCGCCTGGATCGCGTCGGCGACCTTCTGCGCCAGGTACGCGAACTGCTCGAGCGTCCCCATCAGCGTCCAGAGGTTCTCTTTCTCCTGGTCGATGTCGGCGTCGTCGCGGAGCAACTGGTCGCGCGACTCGTAGAGCCCGTTGATGATCGCGTTCAGGTGCGTCTGCGAGGACTCGTACGAGCGGAAGTAGTTCAGGATCTGCGGGCCGAGCGGGATGAGCCCGAGCAGCTTGTGCGGCGCCAGCAGATCGCCTTGCGTCGCCGGATTGAGCTTCTCGATCGTCGAGCGCAGGTCGAGCAGCTGCTTCGAGACGTTGGAGCCGGCGTCGAAGATCCCGGAGCTCATCGCGCGCACCGGGCGGTCGAGCAGCCGGTTCGAGACGCTCGCCGAGCGCTGGATCTCGGCGTCCCCCATCGCGGAGATCGCGTTCACGCGCGTCTTGAACTCGTCGCCGTGGACGGGGAGCGAGAGCAGGTCTTTCGCGAAATCGCCGACCTGCGCGTCGAGCTTCGCGGTCTGGTCGGGCGTGAGCTGCACCATCGCGAGCGCGGTCTTCGGTGCGACCGGCGCGACCGGCGGCGGGGGCGTGAGCGGGGTGATCGCGGCGGTGGTCGGTGGCGTCTGGTCGCTCATGGCGGTCTCCTGTCAGGTGCGGTAGGCGCGCTCCACGCCGGTGATGAGCTCTTCGAGGAACTCGTACGAGGGCGGATCGACGACGTCGATCAGCGTGCCGGGGACGGCGACGTGCGCCTTGCTCCAGAAGTCGCTCGAGTACGCGGTGTCCTGGATGCGGAAGCCGTGCTCGACCGCGAGGTGCTGCAGCACCGGGTCGTTCGCGAAGAGCTGCCCGAGCCGGTCGCCCTTGTCGTCGACCGGGACGAAGACGTGCTTGGTGTAGATCGTCGGGCGCGGGTAGAGCAGCACCTTGTCGCCGTGCTCGTTCGGGTGCTCGAGCTCGTACTCGATGAACTGCGACTCGTAGATCATGACGAGCGGCGCCTTCCCCATCCCGATCTCGACGTAGTCCTCGAACGGCCCGGCGGAGGACGACTCCTCGAAGCCTTGGCGCAGGAACAGGCCGACGATCTTCGGCTCGACCTTGTCGACCTGCGCGGTGCTCTGCAAGACCTGGTTGCCGTTGAGCACGTACGAGGCGAGCGCGGCGTACATCACGCCGGAGTTCGACTTGCGCGGGTCGGTCGTCGAGACGAGCACCGACTTGTTGACGTCGTACGCGCTCGACGCGCGCAGCTCGCGCCAGCGCTTCCCGGCGTCTTCCATCGCGAGCATCTTCGGCATGTCGACGATCATGTAGTGCGAGCCGTCGTAGCTCACGATCCGGTTCGCGATCAAGATGTTCGCGATCGGTTTCCACGACGCGACGGTCATCGGCGTGAAGAACGGCGTGTAGACGTCCTTCGCCTTGAGCAGCGTCTTGAGCCGGGACGCCGCGGGGACGCCGGCCGGCCACGTGAAGTCGTACGAGGCGAGATCGGTCCGCGTCGTCATCTCGCGCGAGCCCGAGGTCTCGACCCGCAGGTCGAACCCGTTACGGCGCAGCTCGTCCAGCACGCGCGGGTCGTGCAGGTACGTCTCTTTCTCCGAGCCGACCAGACCGCGCACGATCACGACGGCGCGGGCCGCGCGCTGTTTGCTCGCCTCTTTCGTCGAAAAGAAGATCGCGGCGACGACCGCGACGATCAAGACGAGCAGGACGAGCGGACCGACGAGACGCCGTACCGCCATGGAGCCGACTTAGGAGTGCGAGGGCCCGCTCCCTCCGACGAGCCGGCCGGGAAGGTCGGGCGTCTAGCCCGCCGAGCGGTCAGGCGGCGCGAAAGTCCTCGCCGCGGCGGACCGGGAGCGCTACGACGATGCGTGTGCCGGAGTGGTCCTCGGTCGGGCTGTCGACGACGACGTCGCCGGCGAGCGCACGGACCAGGAGCAAGCCTCGGCCGCGCTCGGACTGGGGATCGGGCGCGGGGTAGAGCGGGCGCATCCCGGGGCCGCGGTCGACGACGCAGAGCATCGGCGGGTCCTCGTGCCAGTCGATGCAGACGCCGAACGGCGGGGCGCCGTGCCGGACGGCGTTCGCGAGCAGCTCGCCGACGACGAGCTCCGCCCCGTCCAGGTCGGAATGGCTACCGTCGGCCTGCTCCTCCAAGAAACGTCGCACATCGCATCGGACGCTGGCGATCTGGTCGGCGCGGCTCCCCACGTACGACCAGTAGCGGGACTCGTCCACGTCGGAGGTCTGTGCCCACATGACGACAAGCCAAACGCCGGAAGGCACTCTACCGCACGAAATTCCGGCCGGAAAGAAATTCGGCGCGCGAGCGTTACGGACGGCGCGGTTCACGGAAAGAGCGACGAAAGGGTGACGCCAGGAGGGCGGAAGGTTGACGAACGCCGTGACGCGGTGGAGAGCGAAGGATCGCAGGCGGCAGCGCGGACTGCCGCCGGAGCACGACTTCTCGGTGACGGGGCTCGGCCTCGCCGTCCTCGCCGTCGTGGTCGCGGTGATGTTCAGCGTGTGAGCGCGCTCAGCCGGCGCGCTCGCTCAGCGTCCCTTTGGTCGAGGGGATCTCCGAGGATCCAGTGACGGTCTTCGCCTGCGCGAAGGCGCGGGCGAACGCCTTGAACGCCGCCTCGCAGAGGTGATGGTTGTTCGTCCCGGCCCAGCGCAGCAGGTGCAGGTTCAGCTTGCCGTGGTCGACGATGCTGCGGAAGAAGTGCGGGACGAGCTCGGTCGGCAGCGCGCCGAGCATCGGGATTGAGAGCGGGACGTCGTAGTTGAGATACGGCCGCCCGCTGAGGTCGACCGCGCACTGCACGAGCGCGTCGTCGAGCGGGACCGCGATCGAGCCGAAGCGCGCGATCCCGCGCTTGTCGCCGAGCGCTTCGTCGATCGCGCTCCCGAGCGCGATCCCGACGTCCTCGACCAGATGGTGCTGGTCCATCCCGTCGCCGTGCGCGACCAGCTCGAGCCCGAGCCCGCCGTGCGTCGCGAGCGCGTTCAGCATGTGCGTGAAGAAGTCGACGTCGGTCTCGATGCAGACCGGCCCGCCGTCGAGCGCGAGCCGCAGCTCGATCCGCGTTTCCTTCGTCTGACGCGTGATCGCGGCGGTGCGCGCTATGGTGAGACGACCCCGGCGCGCTGCCCGTTCGAGGAAACGTTCTTCTGCGGCGCGGTGCGGCCGCCGATCGGCTCGTACGGGTGGACCTCGGGGCCGACGTACGTCGCCTGCGGGCGGATCAGGCGGTTGTGCGAGAACTGCTCGAGCACGTGCGCCGACCAGCCGGCGATCCGGCCGCACGCGAACATGCAGGTGAACTCGTCCGACGGGATCCCGAGCGACGAGAGCGTCGGCGCGGTGTAGAACTCGACGTTCGCGTAGATCCGCTTCCCGGGCTTCATCTCTTGCAGCACCTTGTTGGAGGCGTCCTCGAGCGAACGCGCGATCAGGTACCACTTGGTGTGCGACTTCTCGGTGAGGTTCTTCGCCATGTGCTCGAGATGCGCGGCGCGCGGGTCGCGGATCTTGTACTCGCGGTGACCCATCCCCATGATCTTCTGGCCGCGCCCGAGCAGGTCGCGCACGTACGGCTCGGCCTTCTCCGGCAGCCCGATCTCCTCGAGCATCGTCATGACCTTGCTCGGCGCGCCGCCGTGCAGGTCGCCGGCGAGCGTCGCGACCGCCGCCGTGATCGCGCCGTAGATGTCGGCGCCGGTCGACGCCGTCACGCGCGCGGAGAACGTCGAGGCGTTGTACGAGTGGTCGGCGAGCAGCACGAGGTAGGTGTCGAGCGCATCCTCGGCTTCGGGGATCGGCAGCTCGCCGGTCCGCATGTAGAGGAAGTTCGCGGCGGTCGTCAGCTTGGGATCGGGCGCGATCGGCTCGAGGCCGCGGCGCATGCGGTCCCAGGCCGCGACGATCGTCGGGAACTTCGCGATTAGGTCGATCGCGGTGTCGACCGAGGTCTCGTGCGCGCCGTCGGGGCGGTGCGGGACGAAGTGCGCGACCGCCGAGACGCCGGTGCGCAGCACGTCCATCGGCCAGGCGTCGCGCGGGATCGCGTGCATGATCGCGAGCAGCCCCGAGGGGAGCGCGCGCCGCGCCGCCAGCCGGCCGGTCAGCTCGATCAGCTCCTGGTGCGTCGGAAGGCTCCCGAAGAGCAGCAGGTGGACGACCTCCTCGAACGTCGCCTTCTCGGCGAGGTCGTTGATGTCGTAGCCGCGATAGGTCAGGCGGCCGACCTCGCCCTCGACGTTGCTGAGGACGGTGTCGCCGACGACGATGCCTTCGAGCCCGGGATTGACAACCGTGGACGCCATATCGGGCTTGGTTTCTCCGCCGCGAGCCGGTGCTACTTCTCTGCGCGGACCATCGCGTGATAGATCGGAATCATCCCCGAGCGTATGGTCACTTCGGTCGGCTGATAGCTGATGCCGTATCCCGAGGCGCCGTTCACCGCGAAGTGCGGATCGATGCTCTTGATCGCGCCGTGCATCGCAACCGTGACGTTGTGCCCGCCGGCCAAGTTCAGGATCTGCTCGCCGCGCTCCGGTGAGACGGCGAGCGACTGGGGCACCACGCCGGGCGCGATTTGGTAGTAGTCGTTGTAGCTGAACGGCGGCTGCACGGGAACGGTGAACGAGCAGTGCCGGTAGCCCATCGGCGCAAAGACGAGCAACCCTTGCGGGTTGAGCAGCAGCGGCAGGACGCGGCGCTGGAAGTCGTACGTCCCGAGCGTCGCGCGAAAGCTCAGCGGGACGTCGTCGCGCCAGTGCGGCAGCTCGCGCCTGATCCGCTGGACCCATGCGTCGTAGGAGCGGTGTTCGTCGAATTCCGAGACCTGGCCGTTGGGGCACGGCGAGGTTTCGCTCGCGAAGAAGACGTGGTCGACGTAGCCCAGCACGACGTTGCGATCGTTCAACAGTTCCGGCTGGGACGCGAGGTACGCGCGCAGCGCCGCAACGGTCGCCCCGTGGGCGAGCCCGTTGTCGACGTCGACGAACGTCGGCGGCGCCTCCGTCATGATCGGCTGAGGCGTCGACGCGCCGCCCTGACCGTTCGCGGAGGGCAGCGGAACGGGGGTGGTGCTCTCCGGGCTCGCCGACGCCTGGGGCGAAGCCGCGTCGGGGACGGCGGACGGCGTCGCGGGGACGATGACCGGCTCCGCGGTCGTCTGCTGCGTGGCCACCTCACCGTCCGCGTGCTGTGCGGCGCGCAGATTGTAGCCGATCACGGCCGCCGCGATGAGCGCGAACACCAAGCCGGCCGCGATCGAGACCAGCCGCACGCGCGTTTGCGACCACCCGATCATCCGCCGAAACGCATGCAGCGCGAGGTTGACGATGATCGTCGCGAGGATGCTCGCGGCGATACCGATGATCAGGTCTTTCATCGCGCCGTCAACCACGACGACGCCAGCAGCGTCGACGCGTCACCCTGCCCACCAACCCATGTCGCGCGGTTCTCGGCGCGCGGTCGATTTCCCGGCCGGGCCAGGCGCGAAAGGGCTGGGAGCGACAAAGGTCTTAACTTGGAGCTTCCCGCCCGTGCTTGCTCGCCAGGGTGGCGCGCTTCGAGAATGGAGGACCCTCCCATGGCCCGTCTCAGTCGTCGCTCGTTCGTCACGCTCGCGGGGGCCGGCAGCGCCGCCGCCGTCTTCGGGATCCCCGCCTACATCCCACGTGTCGGCGAAGCGGCCGACACGATCAAGATCGGCCTGCTCGAGCCGTACACCGGGCCGTATGCCGGGCCGGCGGAGAACGAGACGCACGGTTTCGAGATGGCCGCCGACGCCTGGAACAAGCGCGGCGGGATCATGGGCCGCAAGATCGAGCTGGTGAAGGAAGACGAGCAGAACGATCCCGGCGTCGCCGCGCAGAAAGCGCGCAAGCTCGTCAATCAGGACAAGGTCGCGGCGCTCGTCGGCACGGTGTCGAGCGGCGTCTCGCTCTCGGTCGCCGGCGTCGCGAACACGCTCGGCACGCTGTTCATGGACTCGGGCGGCCACACCGACGACGTGACCGGGAAGAACTGCCACTGGAACGTGTTCCGCACGTGCCACAGCACGTGGATGGAGACGCACGCAACCGGGTACGCGCTGCAGAAGCGCTTCAAGAAGTGGTTCCTCATCACGCCGGACTACGCGTACGGGCATTCGCTCGAGACCGGCTTCAAGGACGTGCTCTCGCACGGCGGCGGCAGCATCGTCGGCAACGAGCTCACACCGCTCGGCACGACCGACTTCAGCTCGTATCTCACCAAGATCGACGCCGCGAAGCCCGACATCGTGCTCGTCCTCGTCCAGGGCGACGACTACACGAACTGTCTCAAGCAGATGAACCAGTTCGGCCTGCTCAAGAAGTACCCGATCGGCGGGCCGCAGGTCGAGCTCGAACCGCTGTACGGTCTGCCGCCCGAGGCGCGCGAAGGCTACTGGGGGATCGAGTGGTACTACAAGAGCGAGAAGACGCTCGGCAAAGGCAACAAGCTCGCGCAGCAGTTCGTCGCCGACACGCTCAAGCGGACCGGCGGGAAGCCGCCGACGGCGCGCAACGCGTTCGGCTACATCACGCTCGACCGGCTCGCGCAGGCGATGCACGACGCGAAGAGCCTCGACCCGGTGAAGGTGGCGCGCGCGATCGAGGGCGTGCACTTCACGTCGATCTTCGCCGGCAGCGCGTACTACCGCAAGGAAGACCATCAGCTGATGTGGCCGATGTGGGTCGCGAAGATCCGGCCGAACGGGACGCCGGGCGACAAGTACGATCTCTTCGACGTGACCGACATCAACGCGGCCGAGGCGATCGAGCAGACGATCGCGCAGAAGGCCGCCGTGTGCAAGCTGGGCTACCCGTAGGATAGCCGTGCACGACTGGGCGAGCATCGGGCCGCAGATCTTCAACGGCCTGGTGCTCGGGGCGTTCTACGCGATCGTCGCGATCGGGCTCTCGCTGATCATGAACCTCACCGGCACCATCAACATGGCGCACGGGAGCTTCATGACGCTGGCGG
This sequence comes from Candidatus Elarobacter sp., assembly GCA_036264835.1. Lineage (GTDB taxonomy): Bacteria > Vulcanimicrobiota > Vulcanimicrobiia > Vulcanimicrobiales > Vulcanimicrobiaceae > Vulcanimicrobium. Next base: position 47,465 of record DATAQE010000104.1, on the reverse strand, counting down.
GCTATCTCGCCTACACGATGGTCTTGCGCGGAACGTCGTTCTGGTTCGCGCTGATCGCGGCCCCGCTGATCTGCGTGATCGTCGGGATCGCGATCGAGCGGACGCTGGTGCGCCCGCTCTACAAGCGCGAGCCGTTCTACAGCCTGCTGATGACCTTCGGGCTCTCGCTGATGGCCGAAGAGGCGTACCGGCTCATCTGGGGACCGAACGGCGTGCCGTTCTCGCCGCCGGGCGCGCTCGCCGGCGCGACCTCGGTCGGGTTCATGACGTTCCCGGCGTTCCGCATCTTCATCGCGGTCGTGCTGGTCGTCGCGATCGCCGCGCTCGTGCTGTTCCTGACCCGGACGCGGTTCGGGCTGCGGCTGCGCGCCGCCGTGCAGGACACCGAGATGATCGCCGCGCTCGGGACGAACACGCAGGTGCTCTACGCGGTGAACTTCGGGCTGGGGATCTTCCTGGCCGGGATCGCGGGCGTGCTCGCGGCCGGGATGCTCGGGCTCGCGCCGACCAGCGGGAACGCGCTGCTGATGCCGGCGTTCGTCACCGTGATCATCGGCGGGATGGGGAGCCTGTTCGGGAGCATCGTGGGCGGGCTGCTGATCGGGCTGGCGATCTCGCTCACGACGCTGTGGTTCCCCGCGGCGAGCGAGGTGTCGATGTACGTGCTGATGGCGGTCGTGCTGCTGATCCGGCCGCGCGGGCTGTTCGGCGAAGAAGGCATCTTCGGGTGAGCGCGCGCGGCGAGCTGATCGCCTCGGCGATCGTCGTCATCGTGCTGCTGTTCGCGCCGTTCCTGTTGCCCGTGATCCACCTCGACGTCTCGATCGTCAGCGAGGTGCTCGTCATGGCGGTCGCCGCGATGAGCGTGAACCTGCTGCTCGGCTACACCGGGCTTCCCGCGTTCGGGAACGCGGCGTACTTCGGGCTCGGCGCGTACGGCGCGGCGCTCTCGGTGAAGTACTTCAACGTCGATTTCGTGGCGGCGGTGGTGATCGGGACGGTCGCCGCGTTCCTCGGCGGGCTGATTCTCGGGCCGTTCCTGCTGCGCCGGCGCGGGATCTACTTCGGGCTGCTCTCGATCGCGTTCGGGCAGGTCTTCTACTTCATCGCGTACCGGTACACCGACGTGACGGGCGGCGAGGACGGGATGAACTTCCCGCGCCCGCCGGTCGCGCTCGCGCACGCGGTCATCAAGGAGACGGCGTTCTACTACCTGGCGCTGGTCGTGTTCGTCGTCGCGCTGATCGCGTTCCGCGCGGTGGTGCGCTCGCCGTTCGGGCGCACGCTGGTCGCGATCCGGCAGAACGAGGTGCGGGTTCGGTATCTCGGGCTGAACAGCGACCGCTTCATCTTCGTCGCGCTGCTGATCGCCTCGACGATGGCCGGCATGAGCGGCGCGCTCTTCGGGCTGCTGATCAACTTCGCGTACCCGCTGCTGCTCGACTGGCACCAGAGCGGCGACTTCGTGCTGATGATGATCCTCGGCGGCGGCGGGACGCTGTGGGGGCCGCTGCTCGGCTCGTTCATCTACGTGCTCGGCAAGGACATCGTCTCGACCATCACGCCGCTGTGGCAGATCTTCATCGGCGGGCTGTTCGTGGCGTGCGTCCTCGGCTTCCCGCGCGGGATCCTCGGCACGATCGAGCAGCGGCTGCGGCGCGCGCCGCAGTACTTCGCCGGCGACGACGTCAATGCGGCGTTCGACCCGAACGCGCCGGTCGAGGTGGGGCGTGGCGTCTGACGTCGTGATGCTCTCCGCCAGCAACATCACGAAGGCGTTCGGCGGCGTGCGCGCGGTCGACGACGTCTCGGTCGACGTGCGCGAAGGGACGATCCACGCGCTGATCGGGCCGAACGGCGCGGGGAAGACGACGTTCTTCAACGCGATCTCGGGGTTCGCGTTCCCCGACCGCGGGCGGGTGACGTTCCGCGGCGCCGACGTGACCCGCGCGCCGAACTGGAAGCGGATCGCGATGGGGATGGGGCGGACCTTCCAGACGCCGAGCATCTTCCCCGAGCTGACGGTCGACGAGAACGTCCGGCTCGGCGTGCGCGCGCAGGCGAAGCAGGCGTTCCGGCTGCGCGCGCCCCGCGGCGCGGCGAAGAGCGCCGTCGACACGCGCGTCGACGAGCTGCTCGGTTTCGTGAACCTGACGGCGCAGCGAGACCGGCCGCTCGCGGAGCTCGCGCACGGCTCGCAGCGCTTGTGCGAGATCGCGATGAGCCTCTCGACGAACCCGGTGCTGGTGCTGCTCGACGAGCCGATGGCGGGGCTCGCCGAAGCCGAGACCGACCGCATCATGACGGTGATCCGCGATCTGCGCGCGCGGCTCGGCCTCACCGTGCTGTTCGTCGAGCACAACATGCGCGTGGTGCTGAGCCTCGCCGACCGCATCACGGTCCTCGACCGCGGCGCGCTGCTCGCCGAAGGAACGCCGGCCGAGATCGCGGCGAACGAGGCGGTGCGCAACGCATATCTCGGCGAGGGAGTGCTCGAGCATGTCTGAGCCGCTGCTCGCGCTCGACGGCGTCTGCACGAACTACGGGAAGATCCGCATTCTGCGCGACGTCTCGCTGAGCGTCGGCGAGGGCGAGGTCGTCGCGCTGCTCGGCCTCAACGGGGCGGGGAAGACGACGACGCTCCGCACGATCCTCGGTCTCACGCCGCCGCGCGCGGGAACGGTTCGCTACGCGGGGCGCGACGTGACCGGCTGGCCCGCGTACAAGATCGCGCGGCTCGGCGTCGGCTACGTCCCCGAAGGCCGCCGCATGTTCAAGGACCTCAGCACGCTCGAGAACCTGCAGCTCGCGGAGAACCCGCGCGGCGGCGAGTGGACGATCGCGCGCGTGTTCCAGCACCTCCCGAAGCTCGCCGAGCTGCGCGCGCGCAAGTCCGGCCGGCTCTCCGGCGGCGAGCAGGAGATGCTCGCGATCGGGCGCGCGCTCGTCGCGAACCCGCGGCTCTTGCTGGTCGACGAGCCGTCACAGGGGCTCGCGCCGCTGGTCGTCGAGGAGGTCTATCGCATCCTCGGGGAACTCAAGAAGACCGGCCACGCGATCCTGCTCGTCGAGCAGAACGCGCTCCTCGCGCTGCGAATCGCCGACCGCGCGTACGTGCTGGATGCCGGACGAGTCGTCCACGCGGGGGCAGCAGCCGAACTGGCGGCGGACCGCGATCGCATCCGGACGCTGATGGGGCTCGAGGTCGCCGCAGGGTAAATCCGCCGGGACCGCAGCCGACCGGCCACCTAATTGATTCGTTGACACGTTCGCGCCCGGGCAGCTAGCATACCGTGTGCCTTCCTCCGGCCTTCGCGCGGCTGCGCTCTTCTCGTTGGTCGTGTCCCTCTGCGCGCCGGCCGCCGCGCAGATTCCGCCGCCCGCGTCGTCGGCGGCGGCGACCGAGGTGCGCGTCCCGCTGCTCGAGGCGGCGCCCTCGATGGGCGGGACGCTCGACGCGAGCTGGGATCCGGCGGTGAAGATCGCGCTCGGTCAAGATTTCACCTACCGGCGGCCGGCCGACGAAGCGACCGAGGTCGCGATCGCGCAGGACGGTTCGGCGCTCGACGTCGCGTTCGTCGTCACGCAGCGCGAGCCGCGGACCGAGGCGCAGCAGACCAACGGGTCGAGCGTGCAGAGCGACGACTACGTCGGCCTCTATCTGTATCCGCAAGGGACGCAGGGATTCCAGTACGGCTTCTTCGCGAACCCGCGCGGGACGCGCTACCAGTTCTCGAGCGAGAACAGCGCGTACACGCCGCAGTGGACCGCGGCCGGGCATCCGACGGCGACCGGCTACATCGTCACCATGCGCATCCCGCTCGACGTGATCCGCAGCGGCGGCTCGACGAAGTGGCGCGCGCAGTTCGTCCGCGCGACCGTCGCGACCGGCGGGCTCGCGGTGTGGTCGTACGCGGCGCGGGCGTCGAACGCGACCGACCCGCTGTTCGCGGGGACGCTGCTCGACGTCGGCGCGAAGCGCGGCGCGGTGCGGCCGAAAGCGCGCGCGCAGCTCTACTCGCTCGGTGAGGTCACGACGCCGGCGTACGGCGGGAGCACCTCGCGGATCGGCGCGGACTTCTCCGTCCCGGTGACGCCGACCGCGTCGTTCGTCGGGACGCTCCATCCCGACTACTCGAACGTCGAGATCGACCAGCAGACGATCGCGCCGTCGGCGTTCGCGTACCAGTTCGCCGAGGTGCGGCCGTTCTTCACGCAGGCGGCGCAGGCGTTCAACTACTCCGTCTCGTGCTCCGACTGCCCGCGGCTGCTCTACACGCCGGCGATCCCGACCTTCCGCGAAGGCTACGCGCTCGAAGGGACGCAAGGCCCGCTGACGTTCGGCGCGTTCGACGCGGTCGGCTACAACCGCGTCGACCAGGGCCAGGCGTTCGATTTCCTCCGCTCCGACACCGAGCGCTTCGTGAGCGGGAACTTCCAGCGCGTCGCCGTCGACACGGCGTCGGGGATCCACGACGAGCTCAACTCGTTCGAAGGCGGCGTCGGCAGCAACAAGACGCACTTCTTCGCCTACCTGAACGCGGCGTCCGAGCGCGGCAGCCTCGTCAGCGTTCCGGGGCAAGGGAATTACTTCGAGTACGGCGGCGGCTACGCCGGCCCGACGACGGTCGTCGTCGTCAACGCGCAGCGGATCGGGGCGCAGTTCTCGCCGGTCGACGGCTTCGTGCCGCAGACGGATATCACGGGCTACGAGGCATTCGGGCGCAAGACGTTCACGTTCACGAAGACCTCGCTGCTCCACGACATCCAGGTCAGCGACTTCTACGCTCGCTTTCACAACAGCGCGGGGGTGACGAACCAGACCGATGCGTCCGAGAACGTGACGTTCGACTTCAAGAACCTCGTCTCGTTCGGCGTGGGCGGCGGCGTCAGCGGCGTGCAGACCCTGAGCGGCGAGTTCTTGCCGTTCAACGGCAACACGGTCTCGCTCGGCTACCACACCAGCACCGGGACGCCGACATCGATCTCGCACTCCGGCGGGCTGTACTACCACGGCGCGCTCGACGCGAACCGGTACGTCACCGTCCTTCCGCTGCGGCGCAAGCTCCGGTTGAACCTCGAAGGCGACGAGGACAGGTACTCTACGCGGCAGCCGGGCGAGAGCTCGACGACGCTGTGGCTCGAGCGCGCGAGCCTCGACTGGCAGCTCAGCCGCGACGCGTCGTTCGATGTCGGCGCGCGCCGCATCATCGGCGGGTTTCTGCCGAACGCGTTCCAGCCGCCGCCGTTCGGGACGGTCAACGCCGGGAACGTCTCGTTCGCGTTCCACCTGCTGAACAGCCGAAACGAGTTCTACGTCGTCTACGGCGACCCGAACAGCCTCTCGACGACGCCGGCACTGTTCCTCAAGTGGATAAGGTACATCGGCGCGCCGAAGGGAACCTGAGACCATGATCCCGGAGGCCCGACCGCTCCACCCGCACTTCGCCGGCGAGCTGACCGGCGTCGATGTCCGCGCGCTCGACGACGCGGGGATCGGTGCGGTTCGCGCGCTGATGGACCGCTTCGCGGTGCTCGTCGTGCGCGATCAGCCGTTCGCCGACGACGAGCAGGTCGCGTTCGCGCGGCGCCTCGGCGGCGGCGAGATCGTCACGCAGATCGGCCGCAGCGTGATCGACCACGCGCCGCGCCTGACCGAACCCGGACTGGCCGACATCTCGAACCTCGACGAGCACGGGCGGAACATCGAGCGCGACGACCGGCGGCGGATGTATGCGCTCGGCAACCGGCTCTGGCACACCGACTCCTCGTTCCAGGACCCGATCGCGCGCTACTCGATGCTCTCCGCGAAGGAAGTGCCGAGCAAAGGCGGCGAGACCGAGTACGCCGACATGCGCGCCGCGTACGACGCGCTGCCCGACGAGCTGAAAGCGCAGATCGAGGGCCTGCGCGCGTTCCACTCGATCATCTACTCGCGCTCGACGATCGGGTTCACCGAGTTCAGCGAGGCGGAGCGCGCGCAGTTCCCGGGCGCGGAGCAGCCGCTGGTGCGCGTCCATCCCGGATCGGGGCGGAAGAGCCTCTACATCGCCTCGCACGCCGAGCGGATCGTCGGCTGGCCGGTCCCCGACGGCCGGCTGCTGCTGCGCGAGCTGATGGCGCTCGCGACGCTGCCGGAGTTCGTGTACCGCCACCGGTGGCGCGCCGGTGATTTCGTGATTTGGGACAACCGCTGCACGATGCACCGCGGCCTGCAGTTCGACGAGTCGCGCGAGCGCCGTGACCTGCGCCGCGTCACGACCGTCGACCACGAGGCCGTCCGGGCGAACGCGTGATCCGCGCGGTCCTGTTGGCGGCGATCGCGCTGATCGCCGCGACCGGGCCGGCCTCGAACGCGCCCACGTTTCGCGAGCTCGGCGACGACGCGGCGCGGACGCTCACGACGCGCTGGTATACCGGAGACGGGCGCTGGCGCACGTGTCTCGATCCGAGCTGCGGCGCCGGGAACGTCGACTGGGGGAGCGACAGCCTCACCGGCGTCCTCTACGCGCGATGGCTCACGACGCAGGACCGCTCGCTGATGCCGGTGTTCCGCGCGCTGGAGAGCACCGAGCCGCGGTACGGGGACTGCCGGCGGCCGCGCTGCACGAGCTGGAGCGACGTGCCGATGTGGGACGCGGTCGCCGCGATGCGCACGTACGACGCGACGCACGACGAGGTCGCGCTGCGGAACGCGGAGGCGGCGTACCGATACATTGCCGCGTCCGACGTGTTCGCGCGGGGCGCATGCCCCGAGATCGACTACCAGCGCCCGCACGCGGAGAGCGGCGGGCTGAAGACGCTCGAGACCGACGCGAACGCGACGCTCGCGGCGGCGATGCTCGCCGAGCGCACGCGGCGCCCGGAGTATCTGGACGACGCGAAGCGCCGCTACGCCGCGGTGCGGAAGTGGTTCCTCGATCCGGAGGTCCCGCTCTACACGGTCTACGTCTTCGACGACGGGCGCGCGTGCCGGCCTTTGCGCCATCGCTTCTTCGCCTCGGTGAACGGCGTGATGATCGAGGCGGGTCTGACGCTGGCGCGCACGACTGGGGAGCAGCACTACACCGACGAAGCCCATGCGACAGCGCAAGCGGTCCGGGCCCTTGACGACGACCGCGGGATCTTCACCGACCTGCAAGCCGAGAACGACGTCGTGGAGCCGCTCGTGCTCGGGATGCTGGCGCTCGCACGGGGCGGTGACGCAGTCGCACGCGACTGGATCGTGCGCAACGCCGCCGCAGCCGTCCATGCGCGTCGCCCCGATGGCGCATACGGCCGATTCTTCGACGGTCCCCCACCACCAGGCATCGTCACTGTGTGGCAAGTCAACGGTGCGCTCGCACTCGAGATTGCAGCGGGCTCGGTCGCGCCCGACGACCGCGCCGAAGCCGTCGATGTCTGGGGTGGCGCGCGAATGCGGTCCGTTGCGGTTACGAAGCTGCCGCAAACCTTCCGGTTCACGGGTTCCGGGATCGCGCTGATCGGGACGCTGGGCGAGCATTGCTGCGAGTTCGGCCGCGCGCGTGTCCTCATCGACGGCCACGAGACGTTCGACGCCACCGGGATTTGGCAGAACAAGTCCAGCGCGGGGCGCTCGCTTCCCGGTACTTTGCTTTTCGCTTGGCGTTGGCATGAACCCGGCACGCACGAGTTGCGCCTAGAATCCGATGAACCGAACGCGAAGGAAGGCGGCGCGTTCATCGACATCCGCCGTGCCGCCGTCTCGGAGGGTGACCCGCTCTAGCGCATCGCGCGGTGGGAATCGTCACTTCGCGAAAAAACGCGTGTTTGCGGCTGTTTCTGCGGCCGGCGTACCGGACAACGGATATTCGTATGTGGACCTCCGAAGTGGCCGACCTGCTGGCGGCTCTCGCGATCGCCATCATCGCGCGACTCGTAGACCGCATCTCCGAGCGTAGAGTACGGCGATACGCCGGCCGGTCACAGCGCCGAACACGTTGGAACAACGGTCGTACGAGCGCCGAGCGGGATGGCGAGCCGCAGCATCACCGAGGCCGGCGGACCCAAGCGGTCCTGGCTCGACAGGTACAGGCGGTTCGTGAGGTTCTCCGCGGAGAACGTCAGGGTCGCGCCGTTCGCGAGCGGGGCGGTGACGCGGGCTCCGATCAGCAGCGCGCTGCCGAGCGGCTGCGTGTTGGTGTCATCGGCGAATGCGGCGCCGAGGAACGAGGCGTCGACGCCGTAGCGCGCCAGACCGCCTTGCGCGTCGATCCCCACCGTCGCTTCGCGGTCGGGGACGTAGGCGAGGCGCTTGCCGACGATCGCGGCGGGGCCGTCGGTGACGCGCGCGTATTGCGTCTGGCCGCTCGCGCGCAGCCGCGTGCACGGGCCGAGCAGCGTCGCGTAGGTTACTGCGGCGCCGTCGGTCGCCGTGTGCGCCACGTTTCGGCGCTGCTGCAGCACCGGCGAGAGCGTCACGAAGGCGATCGCGTCGTTCACCCGCGTCTTCGTCAGATCGAACGCGAGCCGTGACGTGCGACTCGCAACGTCGATGCCGATCCCGTCGCCGCGGCTGCGCTCGGGGACGAGCGCGGGGTTCGGCGCCATCACCACGCTGCCGATCTGGAAGCCGCGCACCAGCTCGTTCAGGAACGGCGCGCGAAACCCGCCCCCGCTCGACGCACGCAGCGCGACGTTCGGCGAGAGATCGTAGCGCACCGCGGCGCGCGGCGACACCGCCGCGTCGGTGCGCGCGGTCGCATCGGTCGTCGTCGCGACGCCCTTGCTGACGTTGACCAGTACGCCGTCCTTGAACGCGACGTCGTCGTAGCGCGCGCCGAGCAGCGCCTCGAAGCGCGACGCGTGCACCCGCGCTTGCAGCGCGACACCCGCGAGCGACTGCGCGCCGCTACCCAGGCTCTGCAGCGTCCCGTCGCCGCCGCGCTGGTCGCTGATCCCGTGCACCGCGCGCACGTCGCCGCGCGCCTCCAGGTCGAGATGCTCGCCGGGCGCGAGCCACGAGGCGAAGACGCCGTTCTCCCAGCTCGGCACGTGCTGGACGTACCGCAGCACGCCGGGCGCCGTCGGGAACTGGTCGGCGACGTTGATCACCGTGCTTTCGCGCGCATACTCCTGCACCGTCGTCGCCGCGCGCGCGCCGGCGTGTGAGTACGAGACCGCGAGCTGCCGCAGCGTGCGGCCGAAGTCGTAGTTCTCGCGTCCCTGCGCCTGCGCATCAGTCGAGAACAGACCCGACAGCTCGAACGCCGACGCACCGCCCACCGTGCGCACGCGCAACTCCGTCGCGTCGCTCTGGCTCCGCGCGATCTGGTCGACCTTGCTGCGAAACCCGACCGGGAAATCGTAGTACGCCTCGCGCGTCGTCGAGCTCCACAGCGACGCGGCGAGCTTCGCGCCGAGCGGCGCGCGGTAGAACAGCGACGCGTCGCTCGCGCCGAGCCCGCCGCCGCCGAGCGCGATCGAGCCGTCGGCCGGCGCACGCGGCGCCGCCGCCGGGCCGCGCGTGTCGAGCTGGAGCACGCCGCCGACCGCGCCCGACCCGTACAGCGCCGAGCCCGCGCCGCGCAGCAGCTCCGCGCGCGCGACGTTCCCGGACGGCAGCGCGCTCCAGTCGACTTGGCCGCCGAACGCGTCCTGCGCCGGAAGCCCGTCGGCGAGGACGACGCCGCGGTCGTTCCCCGCGCCGGAGAACGAGACGCGCAGCTGTCCGTAGTTCGTGAACGCGCTGTTGCTGCGGTCGCGGTCGAAGCCGGGCAGCGCGCGCAGCAGCGCGTCCGAGGTCGTCGCGGGCGAGCTCGCGATCGCCGTCGCGTCGAGCACCGATGCCGGAACCGGGAGACGGTGCAGGCTCTGCTGCGAGCCGGTCGCGACGCGCACCGCGCCGATCACCTGCGGCGCGCGCTGCAGCACGACGCGCGCCCGCTCCGAGCCCGCGATCCGCACGATCGCGCGCTCGAACCCCGGCGCATCGACGATGGCCTGCGTCGCCGCGAAGCCCGCGCGCGGCACGGCGACGCCGTCCCGATCGGTCGTCTCCACGTCGGGCGGCGCGTTCGGCGCCGAGAACGTCACCTGCGCGGCGGCGACCGGCGCCCCCGCGTCGTCGACGACGATCACGCCCGGAACGCCGCCGGCCGCTGCGATGATCGCCGCGACGATGAACGCCAGCATCGCCGTTCCTTCGTTGCGGAGGCGAGCCCCCTCTGCACCGCCGCCGCCGGAAGGACTCGCCCGCGCGCGAACGAGAGCAAGGACCGCATGAGCGAGCAGCAGCGCGTCGGTTTCGCCGGCGTCGGGCGGATGGGCGCCAACATGGCACGCCGCCTGAAGGACGTGGGCTACCCGGTGGTCGCGGTCTACGACGTGCGGCGCGAAGCCGCGGAGGCGCTCGCCGCCGAGCTCGGCGCCGAAGCCGCTGCGAGGCTCGCGCGCGTCACCGAGCTGTCGGACGTCGTCGTGACCGTCGTGACCGACGACGCCGCGATGCGCGCGATCTATGCGACCGAAGGCGACTCCCTGCTGGCGAACCCGCGCGGGAAGATCTTCGTGAACTCGGCGACGATCACGCCCGACGTCCACGTCGAGGTGCAGGCGCTCGCCGAGCGTGCCGGCGCGTCGAGCCTCGAAGCCTGTCTCGCGAGCTCGATCCCGCAGGCGCGCGAAGGGACCCTGTATATGATGGTCGCGGGTCGGCGCGAGGTCTTCGAGCGCGTCGAGCCGATGCTGCGGCGGATGAGCAAGAGCCTGCGCTACATCGGCGAGGCGGGCGAAGCGGCGAAGGTCAAAGCGCTCGTCAACATGGTGATGAACATCAACACCGCCGGGCTCGCCGAAGGGCTCGGGCTCGGCGAAGCGCTCGGCCTCGATCTCAGCATGCTGCGCGAAGTCTTCGCGCAGACCGGCGCGAGCTCGCGCGTGCTGGAGACCGACGGGCTCGACATGGAGAGCCGCGAGCACGAAGCGTACTTCTCCGCGGCGCACGCGGCGAAGGACGCGCACATCGCGACCGCGCTCGCGCGGCGTGCCGGGCTCTCGCTCCCGCTCGCGGAGGCGACGGCGCAGCAGTTCGACGCGATGGTCGAGCTCGGGCTCGGCGAGCTGGACAAGTCCGGCGTCGCGGAGCTCACGTTCGCCTCGCGGAGAGCGCGAGCGCTCTAGAACCCCTCGTCAACGGCGCTGATCGTCACGACGTGGTCGACGTTCAGCTCGATCGCGTGCGAGACGCGCTCGCCCCGGACCGTGTTCACGTGCACCAGTCGCTGCGCAGGCGCGGCCGCGAACCCGGCGACGATCGCGCGGTAGCCCTCCTCGTTCGTCGTCAGACGATGGCCGTCGCTGAGGAAGACGTCGTAGCGCTTCATGCGAGATCAGCCCTTTCGAAGCTCATGTGGTCGGTGCGGCGACGCGGACCGCGCTGCCGAGGTACGCGCGGCGCATCTCCTCACTCGCCAGCAGCGTCTTCGCTTCGCCGCTGAGCGCGACGCGCCCGGTCTCGAGGACGTACGCGCGGCTCGCGATCTGCAGCGCGAGGTGCGCGTTCTGCTCGACCAGCAGCACCGTCGTCCCGTCGCGCGCGATCCGCGCGATGGTCTCCATCACGTCCTTCACGACCAGCGGCGCAAGGCCCAGCGACGGCTCGTCGAGCAGCAGCAGCTTGGGCTTCGCCATCAGACCGCGCGCGATCGCCAGCATCTGCTGCTCGCCGCCGGACAGCGTCCAGCCCAGCTTCCCCGCGAGGCTGCGCAGCTTCGGGAAGATCGTGAGCACTTCGTCGAGGTCGCGCTGCGTCTCGGCGCGGCTCGCGCGGCGCGCCGTCGCCCCGAGCCGCAGGTTGTCGATCACCGACAGGCCGGGGAAGATCCGGCGGCCTTCGGGGACGTGCGCGATCCCGAGCGCGACGACGTCCTCGGGATCGAGCCGGTCGAGCGAACGGCCCGCGAAGCGGATCGTTCCCGAGGCGGGGGCGATGACGCGCGAGATCGCTTTGAGCGTCGTGCTCTTCCCGGCGCCGTTCGCGCCGAGCAGCGAGACGATCTCGCCTTCGCCGACGCCGAGCGAGACGCCGTGGAGCGCCTCGACCGCGCCGTAGCGCGCGACGAGGCTCTCGATCTCAAGCAGCATCGAGCGTCCCGCCGAGATACGCCGCGATCACGTCGGGGTTCCGCGCGATCGCGTCGGGCGGTCCTTCGGCGATGTGCTGGCCGAAGTTCAGCACGGTGATCGTGTCGCTGACCGACATGACGAGGTTCATGTCGTGCTCGATCAGCAGCAGCGTCGTGCCGCGCTCGCGGATCGCGCGCAGCAGCGCGACCAGCGTGTCGGTCTCGGCCGGGTTCATGCCCGCCGCGGGCTCGTCGAGCAGCAGCAGGCGCGGCTCGCTCGCGAGCGCGCGCGCGATCTCGACCCGCCGCTGATCGCCGTACGGCAAGCTGCGCGCCGGTGCGTCCGCGGCGTGCTCGAGTCCGACGAACGCCAGCAGCTCGCGCGCCTTCTCGCGCGTCTCGCGCTCCTCGCGCGCGGTCGCACCGCCGGGTATCAAGGCGCCGACGAAGCCGGTGCGGGTGCGGACGTGGCGGCCGATCATCACGTTGTCCGCGACGGTGAGCTCGCCGAACAGGCGGATGTTCTGGAACGTGCGCGCGATCCCGCGCCGTGCGATCTCGTGCGCAGGCCGGCCGGCGAGCTGCGCGCCGTCGAACCGGACCGAGCCGCCGTCGGCGCGGTAGAGCCCGGAGATCACGTTCAGCGTCGTCGTCTTCCCGGAGCCGTTCGGGCCGATCAGCGCGTGCACGTCGCCGGTGCGCACCGTCATGTCGAGCGCGTTCACCGCGGTGACGCCGCCGAAGCGCTTCATCAAGCCGCGAATCTCCAGCAGACCGCTCTCCACGGCCGCCACCGCGTTCGGGGCCGCGGCGTTCGCCGCCGTCATGCGGGGTTCGCCTCCGCTTCGCCGATGAGGCCGGCGGGCGCGGCGTCGGCGGGCGGAGAGCGGTGCTCGAAGCGCGCGCGCAGCGCGGCGAACAACCCGACAAGGCCCTGCGGCATGAAGACGATCATCGCGATCACCGCCGCGCCGTAGACCATGATGTACGAGCTCTTCAGCGGGCGGAGCACCTCGGGGAGCATCGTGAGCAGCAGCGCGCCGATGATCGCCCCGCTGATCGACGAGGAGCCGCCGAGGATCAGCATCACCAGGAAGACGACGGACTGATCGAACGAGTACGAGTCGGGGCTGATGAACTTGATGTCGTGCGCGAGGAGGCTCCCGGCGAGCCCCGCGTACGCGCCGGCTAGGACGAACGCGACGATCTTGTAGCGGGTCGCGTCGATCCCGGTCGCGCGCGCGGCGATCTCGTTCTCGCGGATCGCGTGCAGCGCGCGGCCCGCGCGCGTCGTCTTGATCCGCCACGCGACGTACGCGGAGAGCACGACCATCGCGAGCACGAGATAGTAGTACCGGCCGTACGTGTCGAGGGCCCACGGGCCGAACTGCGGCGGCGGGATCCCGGTCATCCCGTCGCTGCCGTTGGTGACGTCCTTCCAGTTGATCAGGACGAGCTGGGTGATGATCCCGAAGCCGATCGTCGCGAGCGCGAGATAGTGTCCCGAGAGCCGCAGGCACGGATAGCCGACGGCGAGGCCGACCAGCGCGCTGAGCAGCACCGCGCACGGCATCGCCGCCCACACCGACCACCCGAGGTGCGTGGTGAGCCAGCCCGACGTGTACGCGCCGATCCCGAGGAACGCCGCCTGCGCGAGCGACATCTGCCCCGCGAAGCCGAGCAGGATGCCCAGGCCCATCACCGCGATCGCGTAGATCCCGGCGAGATCGAGCAGCGTGAGGATGTAGTCCGAGTGGATGACGGTCGGGAGCAGAGCGAGGACGACGATCAGCGCCGCGATGCCGAGCGCTTTGCGGGGCATCACGCTTTCTCCGCGACGCGTTCGCCGAAAAGGCCCGACGGCTTGACGAGCAGCACGGCGATCAGGATCACGAACGCGATCGCGTCGACGTACGCGGACGAGAGGTAGAACCCGCCGAACGTCTCGATCACCCCGATCGCGAGCCCGCCGACGATCGCGCCCGGGATGCTGCCGAACCCGCCGACGATGCTCGCGGCGAACGCCTTGAGCGCGATCAGCCCGCCCATCTCCTTCGTCACCGTGAAGAGCGGCGCGACGAGCAGTCCCGAGATCGTCCCGAGCAGCGCGCTGTAGACGAACGTGATCGCGACGATCCGCCCGACCCGGATCCCGATCAGCCGCGCCGTCGTGCGGTCCTGGGCCGTGGCGCGCATCTGCTTGCCGAGCGTCGTGCGCTCGAAGAGCAGGTACTGGAACGCGATCAGCACCGCCGTCACGGCGATGATCAGCAGATCCTGCGGACGGATGTGCAGCGGCCCGACCGCGACCGTGTCGACCGGGAAGAGGCTCGGGATCACCAGCGGCTGGCTGCCCCACGTGAGCTGCGCCGCGTTGCGCAGGAAGATCGAGACGCCGATCGTCGAGATGACGACCGGCAGCCATCCCCGGTCGCGCAGCGGGTAGTACGCGATCCGGTTGAAGAGCAGCCCGAACACGACCATCAGCACGAGCACCAGCAGGTACACCGCGAGCACCGGCAGCTGCCAGTGCACCACGGTGCCGAACACCGTGACCGCCGGCAACAGGAACGAGGCGGCGATGTACGCGGGGAACATCACGAACTCGCCCTGCGCAAAGTTGACCACGCCGACCGCGTTGTAGATCAGCACGAAGCCGAGCGCGACCAAGGCGTAAATCGACCCGATCGCCAGACCGCTCACCAGCAGCTGCATGTTGGCGACCGGGTCGAAGTGCATGCTAGCCCGAGACCTTCTTGACGAGCTTGAGCTTGCCGCCGTCGTTCATCCCGATCGAGACCGAGTGCACCATGTTGCCCTCGGGGTCGGCATTGAACGTGCCGAGCACGCCGTCCCAGTGCTTGATCCCCTTCAGCGACGCGATCGTCTGCTTCGGATCGGTCCCCTTCTGCTTCTTGTAGACATCGGCCAGCATGTAGACCGCGTCGTACACCCAGCCCGAGCCGGTCCCGACGTCGGGCAGGTGGTGGTACTTGTTGAAGAATGCGGTGAGGAAGTGCGTCGCGACGTTCGAGTTGAAGCCGACGATGAAGTCGACGGCGGCGAACGTTCCGTACGCATCCTTCCCGGCGGTCTCCATCGCGGTCTGGTTCGCGAGCGAGGGCGATCCGATGAT
Source organism: Candidatus Elarobacter sp. (assembly GCA_036264835.1). Lineage (GTDB taxonomy): Bacteria > Vulcanimicrobiota > Vulcanimicrobiia > Vulcanimicrobiales > Vulcanimicrobiaceae > Vulcanimicrobium. Next base: position 32,243 of record DATAQE010000104.1, on the reverse strand, counting down.
CGGGATGTTGAGGCCGAGCGAGCGGATCTGCTTGAGGATGATCGCGGTGTCGCTCGGGTTCTGGATGTACATCAGGAGCGCGTCCGCGCCCGACTGCTTGACCTTGAGGATCTCGGCGGTGAAGTCTTTCGCGTCCTTGGGGTACTGCTCGTTGGCGACCGGCGTCATCCCCATCTTTTTGAGGTCGTCGACGATCTGGTCGGCGCCGCCGGTCCCGAACGCGTCGCTCGCGTGCAGGATCGCGACCTTCTTGGCGTGCTTGTCCTTCACGGCGAAGTTCGTCATGCCGGCGGCGGTGATGCCGTCGGAGGCGCGCAGGCGGAACATCCCGGGGACGCCGAGCTGCGTGTTCTTCACCGCGGTGCCGCCGGTCATCCACGGGATGTCGTGCGTCTTCATCACGGGCGCCATCGCCTGCACCTGCGTCGAGAGCACGGGGCAGATCACCGCGACGACGTTCTCGCCGAGCAGTTTGTTCAGCGCGGCGACGGCGGACTGGTTGTCGTTGGTCGCGTCTTCCTCGACGATCTCGAACGGGCGCCCGCCGTAGACCTTGTCCTTGCGCGCGTTGATCTCTTCGACCGCGAGCGCGATCCCTTCGTGCTCTTGCTGGCCGAGCAGCGCATTCGATCCGGTGAGGCACGGGATCGTGCCGAGCCGGATCGGTTCCGCCGCGGCACCGACGATCGCGGGGAATCCGAACGCGGTGCCTGCCGCGGCCGCGCCGGATGCTGCAAGAAATGTCTTCCGGTCGAGTTTCACGTTCGAACGCTCCTTTCGGTTGGGAGTGCGGTCCGCGTCAGAACGACGGGCCGATGCGGTTGATCGCGAAATCGCGGAAGCCGAGCGCTTCCGCCGCGGGCTCGCGGCCGTTCGCCGTGCCGACGATCCACTCGAAGATCTCATCGCCGACTTGCTCGAGCGTGCGCGTCCCGTCGACGATCGCGCCCGCGTTGACGTCCATGTTCTCGCGCATCCGCTCGAACATCGCCGTGTTGGTCGCCACCTTGATCACCGGCGCGATCGGCGAGCCGGTCGGCGTCCCGCGGCCGGTCGTGAATACGACGACCTGCGCGCCGCCGGCGATCATCCCGGTGAGCTGCTCGATGTCCTGGCCCGGCGTGTCCATCACGACGAGCCCGTTCTCGCGCGGGCGCTCCGCGTACTCGACGACCTCGCGCAGCGCGGTCGAGCCGCCCTTGTACGCGGCGCCGAGCGACTTCTCTTCGATGGTCGTGAGACCGCCGGCGATGTTGCCCTGCGTGGGGTTGCCGTAGCGCATGTCGACGTGCATCGCGCGCGCTCGCGCCTCGACGCGCTCGATCAGCTCGTACAGCTTCGCCGCGACCGGTTCGCTCGCGCGGGCGGCGAGCAGATGCTCCGCGCCGACCAGCTCCGGTACCTCGGCCAGGATTACCGTGCCGCCTTCGGCGACGACGCGATCGCTGGCGTAGCCGAGCGCCGGGTTTGCGGTGATCCCCGAGAAGCCGTCGCTCCCGCCGCACTCGGTGCCGACGATCAGCGCGCTGACCGGGCACTCGACGCGCTCGTGCGCGGCGGCTTCCTGCAGCAGCTGCTTCGCGATCGCAACCCCGCGCGCGATGGTCTCGGTGGTCCCGCCCGACTCTTGGATACCGATTACCTCGACGCGCTGCCCGCGCGCAGCGATCTCTTGGGCCAGCGCTTTCGACTCGTTCGTCTCGCAGCCAAGCCCGACGACGAGCACCGCCGCGACGTTCGGGTTCGCCGCGAACCCGGCCATGGTGCGCTTCGTCTGCTCGAAGTCGGCGCCGACTTGCGAGCACCCGGTCGGGTGCTGCACGGTGACCACGTCCGGGACTTTGCGCCCGATCAGCTCCACGACGTGGTTCGCGCACATCACCGACGGCAGCACGAGCACGTGATTGCGCACCCCGACGCCCCCGTTCGCGCGCTTGTAGCCCATGAACGTCCCGCTCATCGTGCCGCCTCCGCCAGATCGCCCCGCCCGCGGGTCCCCTCGACGTTGTGCACGTGGACGTGCTCCCCGGCTCGGATCGCGGCAGACGCCCGCCCGATCACCTGGCCGTACTTCCGGATCAGCGCCCCATCGGCGATCGCCCGGGTGGCGAACTTGTGCCCGGTCGGGATCTCCGAGGCGACCGTCAACCCCGGCCCGCCGAACCGCACCACCGTGCCGGGCGCGAGCGGCCGCAGCGCGACGGCAACATCGTCGTCGTCCTTCAAACGCAGCGCGGCCCCATCGTCCGAAAGCGCCATGTGCGCCCTAGGAATCGTCAGGTCATCGGACAACTCCTGCCCGCGGTATGGATGCGATCGGGGTTCCGCGGAGGCTCCATGCGCACGTGGTCGAGGCCGTCGTGCCGATGATCGTGAGCGGCGAGCTGGCGCCGGGAAGTCTGTTGCCGACCGAGCCGGAGATGAGCGCGCGGTTCGGGGTGTCCCGGTCGGTCGTGCGCGAAGCGCTGCGGGTGCTCGGTGCCAAAGGGCTGATCGAGGTCCGGCAGGGGTCGGGGACGCGCGTCACCACGCCCGACCGGTGGGATCCGCTCGATCCGCTGATCCTCTCGACGCTGCGCGGGCGCGGCGTCAGTGCGGCGGTGCTGCACGATCTGCTCGAAGCGCGGACGATCGTCGAGTGCGAGGTGGCGGCGCTCGCCGCCGAGCGGGCCGACGGGGACGAGCGCGCGGCGTTGCAAGATGCGATCGAGACGATGCGCGCGTCGCTCGGCGATCCGCCCGGGTTCGTCCGCGGCGACTCGGCGTTCCATCTGACCCTGCTGCGCGCGGCGCGGAACCGCGTGCTGGAGCGCATGACGCAGCCGATGCACGAGCTCCTGCAATACGCGCAGGCGCTCACCGACGCCATCCCCGGCGTGCTGACGCGTGCGCTCGCCGACCACGAAGCGATCGCGGACGCGGTCATGCGCCGCGATCCGGCCGGCGCGCGCAACGCGATGCGCGCGCACCTCGCGCAGACCCAGCGCGACATCATCTCGATCACGGAGGCCCGATGAGCACGACGAACGGCGAACCGGCGACACGAATCAGCGCACGGCTCGTTCGCGACACATTGAACGTCCCGGCGATCCCGGACGTGGCCGCGGCCGCGCGCGAGACGCTCTCACGCGTCCTCGCCGGCGCCGGTTTGCGCGCCGGCGCGCGGGTCGCGGTCACGGCGGGGAGCCGTGGCATCGCGCGGATCGACGCGATCTTGCGCGGTGCGTGCGACGCGGTGCGCGACGCGGGCGCGGAGCCGTTCCTCATCGCGGCGATGGGCTCGCACGGCGGCGGAACGGCGGACGGTCAGCTCGCGATGCTGGCGCACCTCGGCGTCACCGAGGAGAGCGCCGGCGCGCCGATCGAGAGCGCGATGGACGTCGTCGAGGTCGGCACGACGGCGGCGCACGGAATCGCTGTCGCCTGCGACGCCCGTGCGGCGCGCGCCGATGCGATCGTCGTCGTCGGGCGTGTCAAGCCGCACACCGACTTCACCGGCGCGATCGAGAGCGGGCTGCTGAAGATGACCACGATCGGGCTCGGCAAGGCGATCGGTGCGGCGCGCTACCACGCGGCGTTCGCGCGGTTCGGCTACGAGCCGATCATCCGCGAGGTCGCCGGCTTCATGATGGAACGGCTGCCGATCGTGGCCGGGCTCGCGATCGTCGAGGACAACCGCGGCGGGACGCACGCGCTCGAAGCGTTCGCGCCGCACGAGCTCGTCGCCGGCGAAGAGCGTCTGCTGCGCACCGCGCGCGAGCTGATGGCGAAGCTGCCGTTCGCGGAGCTCGACCTGCTGATCGTCGACCGCATGGGGAAGAACTACTCCGGCAGCGGGATGGACACCAACGTCACCGGCCGCGCCATCGACGGTCGCTCGCAGAAAGTCCCGCAACCGTTCGTGAACAAGCTGTACGTGCGTGACCTTTCCCCGGAATCCGACGGGAACGCGACCGGGATCGGGCTGGCCGACTTCTGCACGCGGCGTCTCGCGGAAGCGATCGACTGGAACGCGACGTACCTGAACGCGCTCACCGCGGCGCATCCCGCCGGCGCCCGTCTGCCGGTCGTCTGCGAGAACGACCGCGACGCGATCCGCCACGCGCTCAACGCGGCCGGCGTCGAGGACGCGGCGCACGCGCGCGTCGCGCGGATCCGCGACACGCTGCACGTCGAGACGTTCGCCGCTTCAGAAGCTGCGCTCGCGGAGATGCAGCGCGGCGAGCGCTACGAGATCGGCGACCCGACCGACGCGCTCACCGTCGTGGGCGACGAGCTCGCGCCGTATCCGGGCGGGGTGCTCGCCTGATGCGCGTGCTCATCACCGGCGGACTCGGCTTCATCGGCGCCTGGACCGCACGCGTGCTGCTCGAGCAAGGTCACGCGGTGCGTACGTTCGACGTGCACGGCGAGCGCGCGCTCTTCGACGCGATCACCGGCGAGCGCGGCGCCACCACCGATCACCGCACCGGTGACATCACCGACCCGAACGCCGTCGACGCCGCCGTCGAAGGCTGCGACGCGATCGTGCATCTCGCCGCGGTGCTGATTCCGACCGCGCGCAAGGACCCGCTGCTCGGCGCGCGGATCAACGTGCTCGGCACGCTGCACGTCTTCGAGGCCGCGAAGAAGCACGGCGTGCGCGGGATCGCGTACGCGTCGAGCGCCGCGGTGTTCGGCGCGAACGACGGCATTCACCCCGAGCCGCGGACGCACTACGGCGCCTACAAGCTCTGCAACGAAGGGAACGCGCGCGCGTACTGGGACGACTCCGGGATCCGCAGCGTCGGCCTGCGCCCGTCGACCGCGTACGGCCCGGGCCGCGAGATCGGCGTGACCGCCGACCCGACGCTCGCGATGCGCGCCGCCGCCGAAGGCCGTCCGTACACGATCCGCTTCACCGGCGCGACCGGGATGGACTACGTCGAGGACGTCGCGACGATCTTCGCGCGCGCGGCGACCGAGACGCCGGACGGCGCGCACGCCTTCAGCCTGCAAGGCCAGCTCGCGCGCATCGACGAGGTAATCGCCGCGATCCGCGCCGAGCTTCCCGACGCGGACGTCCGCGCCGAAGGTCCGGAGCTCATGTTCGCCGCGCAGCTCGACGAAGAGCCGCTGCACGCCGTGTTCTCCGGACTCGCGCGGACGCCGTTGTCCGAGGGGACCCGCAAGACGATCGACTTCTACCGCCGATCAGCCGCGGTGCGTTGAGCGCGGCGTCAGCCCTTCGGCGGTTGCCGTAAGCCCACGGTGACGCCGTTGGGGCCTTTGACGCTGGCGACCAGCAGCCCCTGAGCGACGTCCGTGATCGGTTGGACGACCGTGCCGCCCGCGGCCGTGAGCGCTTCCACGCTGACCGCGATGTCGCTCACCGTCCAGTAGGCGAGTCCGCCGGGTTCGTTCGCCTGCGGGACGAGACCGATTTCCATGTCGCCGCTCTTGTAGCCGACGTAGTACGGTGCATCGGCGTAGGGATCGGTCCCGGTGAGCTCACGAAAGAACCGCTTCGCCGCGGTCATATCCGCTGCCGGATAGACGATCAGGGAGACGTCGTTCACGATTGAATACTCCTTGTGTGTGCTAGTACGTCGAGCGGCCGCCGCTGAGGTCGAACACTGCGCCGGTGGAGAACGAGCACTCCTCGGTGCAGAGCCACGCGACGAGCGACGCGATCTCATCGGCGGTGCCGAAACGGTTCATCGGGATCTTCGAGAGCATGTAGGCGATGTGCGACTCGGTCATCTGCGCGAACATCGGCGACTGCACGGCGGCAGGCGTGACGGTGTTGACACGAATGCCGGTGGTCGCGAGCTCCTTGCCGAGCGATTTCGTAAGCGCGATGACGCCGGCTTTCGAGGCGCTGTAGGCCGGCGCGTTCGGATTCCCTTCCTTGCCGGCGACCGACGCGATCGTGACGATGCGGCCGTAGTTCGCCGCGCGCATCGGTTCGACGACCGCGCGCACGCAATGGAACGTGCCGGTCAGGTTGACGTCGAGAACGTCGCGCCACGCCTCGATCGGGTACTCCCAGGTCGTCGTGTTCGGTCCGGTGATCCCGGCGCTCGTTACCAGCACGTCGATCCGTCCCAGCGCTTCGATCGTCGCATCGCGCGCGTTCTCGACCGCGGCATAGTCCCGAACGTCGACGACGGCGGCGTGCGCCTCGATGCCGGCGTCGTCGAGCGCTTCACGACGCGCGTCCCACAAGCTCAAGCGCGCTCCGGACGCCTGCAGACGGCGCGCGATCGCAAGGCCGATGCCCGATGCGCCGCCGGTGACGACCGCCGTCCGACCGCGGAGATCCAGCTCGTTCATCGGGACGCGCGGTCCATACGCGCCAGCGCTTCAGCGAACACCGAATGCACGTCGGCGAGCGCCGTCGACGGATCGTTGTTGTAGTCCATCAAGCGGTGATGATAGTGCCGGCCGGCCGTGCGTTCCTCGATGACCCGGCGTACCAGCTCCATCGCCGGCCGCCGGTGGTGGAATCCGCCGGTCACTTGGATCTCGACGCGCTCCACCGCGCAGTAGATGCTCCACGCCGACGCGGACGCGGGACATCTCCGGTTGTCCGCTCGGTTCCAGACCGCGGGCGAGCTGAGCGTCGCGTCGGCTAGCTGCACGATACGACGGTCCAGCTGGTCCGGCGGAACCTCATGACTCGCGTCGAGCCGGAAGCTCAGCATCGTCGCGGATGCGGCGTATCCCGAGACGGGGAACCATCCGTACTCCGTGCGGAAGACGCCCGTACCGCCGGCGTCGATCTCGAGCTCGAGCGGCGCATCGTGGGAGCCCTCGCCGGTCATCTCGCCGGACCACACCTCCATCGGCGTGACGTCGTCACGCCACACGCCGGTCGTGATCGCGGCCGCGCGCGCCAGCGTCATCCGCGGCTGCTGGTGGAACAGCCGGCCGCACGAGCCGGTCCAGCGCGATCCGGACGGCTCAAAGGCGCAGGTCCGGAGCGAGACCTCGGGCGGCGACACGGCGAGCGCAGTCGACAGAACCAGCATCGCGAACATGGAGCGTCGTTCGCCGTTCGCGAGGAACGGCCATTCGGCCGACCAACGAACCCGCCATGCACGGCGACGGCAGCACGAAAGGCACCCTGCGCAGCGCGGAGTGGTGGGGGAAGCGGGACCGCGACGGCTTCATCCACCGCAGCTGGATGCGCGCCGAAGGCTTCGCGCCCGACGTCTTCGACGGGCGGCCGGTCATCGGCATCTGCAACTCGTGGTCGGAGCTCACGTCGTGCAACGTTCACCTGCGCCGCGTCGCGGAGTCGGTGAAGCGCGGCGTGTGGGAGGCCGGCGGCTGGCCGCTGGAGTTTCCGACGATCTCGCTCGGCGAGACGTACATGCGACCGACGACGATGCTCTTCCGGAACCTGATGAGCATGGACGTCGAGGAGTCGATCCGTGCGAACCCGATCGACGGCGTGGTGCTGCTGAGCGGCTGCGACAAGACGACGCCGGCGCAGCTGATGGGCGCGGCGAGCGTCGATCTGCCGGCGATCATGGTGACCGGCGGGCCGATGCTCAACGGCAAGTACCGCGGCCAGGACATCGGCTCGGGGACGATGGTCTGGCAGTTCTCCGAAGAGGTCCGCGGCGGGCGGATGACGTGGGACGATTTCTTCGAGGCCGAGGAATGCCAGTCGCGCAGCAACGGCCACTGCATGACGATGGGGACCGCGTCGACGATGGCGAGCATGGCGGAAGCGCTCGGGATCGCGCCGGCCGGGAACGCGGCGATCCCCGCGGTCGACTCGCGCCGCTACGCGCTCGCGCAGCTCGCCGGGCGCCGCATCGTCGAGCTGGTGCGCGAGGACGTGCGCATGTCGCGCATCCTGACGCGCGAGGCGTTCGAGAACGCCATTCGTGTCAACGCCGCGATCGGCGGCTCGACAAACGCAGTCGTGCATCTGCTCGCGATCGCGGGACGCGCCGGCGTCCCGCTCGAGCTCGACGACTTCGACCGGCTCGGCCACGACCTGCCGCTGCTCGTCGACCTGCAGCCGTCGGGGCGCTTCTTGATGGAGGACTTCTACTACGCGGGCGGCGTCCCGCGCGTCGTCCGCGAGCTCGGCGATCTGATCCACCGCGACGCGCTCACCGTCACCGGCAAGACGATCGGCGAAGCGACCGCCGATGCGCCGTGCTGGAACCGTGAGGTGATCTACGCGATGGACGAGCCGGTGAAGACGCACGCCGGCATCGCGGTGCTGCGCGGCAACCTCGCGCCGAACGGCGCGGTGATCAAGCCGTCCGCCGCGACGCCCTCGCTGCTCGCGCACCGCGGCCGCGCCGTCGTCTTCGAGGACATCGAGGACTACAAGGCGCGCATCGACGACCCCAACCTCGACGTCGACGAGACGTGCGTGCTCGTGCTCAAAGGCGCCGGCCCGCGCGGCTATCCCGGGATGCCCGAGGTCGGCAATCTCCCGCTCCCGCCGAAGATCCTCGCGAAAGGCATCACGGACATGGTGCGCATCTCGGACGCGCGCATGAGCGGAACGGCGTACGGAACCGTCGTCCTGCACACCTCACCGGAAGCCGCCGTGGGCGGCCCGCTCGCGCTCGTGCACGACGGCGATCTCATCGAGCTCGACGTGCCGAACCGCCGCGTCGACCTGCTCGTGAGCGAGGCCGAGCTCGACCGCCGCCGCGCCGCCTGGCGCCCCGCGCCGCCCGCCTTCGACCGCGGCTACGCGAAGCTGTACACCGAGCACGTCCTCGGCGCCGAGCGCGGCGCCGACTTCGACTTCCTGGTCGGAAGGAGCGGCTCCGCGGTGGCCCGAGAGATGCACTAACGTGGGAAGCAGATGTGCTCGAGGCTTCGCTATGGGCGCGGATCCGGAAGAAGGTCATGACGACCGAATCTTGCGGCTTGCTCATTACGAAGCACTACAATCTCCCTGAGGTTTTGGCGTAATTCGCGCCGCTCGCGCGATTCGGGTGCAAGGTCACGGATTACGTGCCGGTTATCACGATCGAGCGCATGAAGCGCGGCTGGAATATAATCTGGAGCGGCAGCGTCGCGCGTAAACCGTGCAACGAGACACACCATAACGTACGCGTTTCCCGAATCACCCGTTCTGTCGTAATAGACATAGTCCAAGATTTCAGTCTTCCAATGCACTTCCTTGGCAAGCCGAGCGATGTCCTTGGGCCATGCTGCGTGAAAGAAGTCCTGTGGATCCTGGTGGAGCCAATGTGGGATGTCGCGCCCGCGGGTAGCGTTGACGACTTCATCGTACCGCTTGGACGACTTGCAATTGTCAACGACAAGTGCTGCAAGCCGCCTAGCTGCGGCGTCCGGAAATGAATCGTCGAGCCGACACGTAATTGCCATCACGAAATCATCGACCACGACGCTGCCGTCCTCTGACCCGTTTCGTTGCCATTCTAGGAACCGCCGAACGGTTTCGTTGACTTTCATCCAGTTCGGGGGGTTATAGTAAGGTTCGCAAAAGTCTAAGTTGAGATAGTCGAACGGAAACGATGCCACGAAGCTCTGAAATGTCCGCTTTAGTCTAAGGCGGCCTTGGAGATTGATGTCGAGATCCTCAAGCGCTAACGCTTCTGAAATACTTTGGTCCGTCGGATATTGACTTGTCGCCTCATCATCCTGAAACAAAGTGATCTCTTCGAGTCGCCCTAAGAATCCAGCATCCTCTCTCGCAACTAGGTCTCGTATCGCAGTGAAGTCCTCGGGCTCGCACTCACAAAACTGGACCCCGATGATGCCATCACTATCGGGGTCCGGTACGAGAATATTTTCGCGAAGTAACATAAACACGTCGATCATCGAAAGCGCGCAGAGAGTAAAATACCGCAGCGGCCGACTGCCATTTAGTCGCGCGGCAATTTCCTTAATATGGGGTAGCCAATATCTTACACGCTTTTCGTGTTTCTTAATGTCGTCCCAATATTTTCCGAAGCTACTCAACCCTGTCTCCCGCGACACCGTCGTGTAGAAATAGCACTACGCGCCCTTCAAAATCTCAATTAGGAGTCTATAAAATAGCTCCCTACGCTTAGTGGCGGTCGGCTCAACATTCGCTCTCTCAAACGCGATTGTAATCCGCTCTACCAGGGGGGCGAAGCGGCTCCGCCGAAGCACCGCCTGCAGGACCGGATGACTACGGTCAAGTTCAATGTCCCGAGTCTTTTTAGCGAAATGTACCGCTGACGCGGACACCGGCACTTTCTTCCTTTGCTTCGCTACCGATGTCAACGCTTGAAAGCGCTCGCCGGTGGTCGCCTCAAATGCAGCCATGAAGTTGGAGTCACTTGTGCGACGCGCCTTTACACGCCTTGCTTGGTTCCGACCCTTTTCTTCAGTCCATGTCTCTGGAAAGACAATATTGTGAAGAAACCCATGCATGTACGCCTGAAGGCGGATATAATGCGCATGCAGCTCATTAAAGCTGTCGCGGTCAATGTTTAACGCGTCTTCAAATCCCGCGTCCACGAAAAGTTCACTGGAGACCATCGCGTACCGCGGTCCCTCTGCATACGGATATGACAACATGCTATTGTCATACTTCCCGATCGCTACATTGTTAATTCGAATTAGAACGCCCTGAATATCTCGGGGGTACAGTCTTCCAGTTTGCTGAAAAAGATATCCCGCGAAGGCAAGACGACGGCCAGCGACGACGCTGTCATACTGGAACTCGTAGAGATTGAATCGTTCATCTGAGGACTGCACTACAATCGGTCTTCTAGAAACAGCACAGTCGGTAAACTTAGCGCCGTCCTCAAAAGTAAACGCAAGTAGTTCCGGCTTGCCAACAGTGCACTGAGCGGCGGTATGTCGTTGCTGGTCGGACGGTAGACATACGGGTTGCGCCATCAGAAGGTTGTCGACCCGTATTTCGAACTCATAACCTTTGAGCGCTGCTTGGCGTGCCTCGATAGCAGGTAGGCTGGTCGCTATGTTACGGTCCGGTATTAGCGGCAGTGGGGCGGCGAGCGCGAGACCGAAGAGCAACTGGTCATAGTCCGACATTAGGTTTAGCGACTTCAATGGTTCCTTACGGCCGTAGACTGCGTCTAGAAATGCGTCCAGTGTCTCGTACGGCACATTCCGTTTTCCGCGGCGGTTGCCGAAGTTCGTGAGCGACCGCATACGCTTACGAAATGCCTCGCGCAGATGAACAGTGAATATCCGCAGACCCGGTTTGGTATCATCAAAGTCCGTAAAGTGCAGCTGGTATAGTCCGCCCAGCACAACGTCTTGCTCACTCCTTCGGATCTTATCAATCTCCTCGCGCGTGTAGGCGGGAAACTTGATTGTTGCCCGAAATGCAGTCTTCGTTGCGCGGTGATGCGATATAATGTCGAACTGCGAACAGATTTGAGCTAGCGCTAAAATTCCAAGCCCAAGTCGTCCAATATATGGCCTTCCAAGTTTAGTAATTGCAGCCGACTCGTCGGCGCGCTTGTAGCTACTTCCAATGCCGGCATGCATCAGGCGATCAAACTCGCTTCGGTGCATACCACTACCAGTGTCTTCGCACGAGAATGACTGGAAACGTGGAAAATCTGTGTGAATTCGGACTAATCCCGCGTCTGCGTCGAACGCGTTCGAGATTAACTCCTTGATGGCGCCGGCCGGCGTCCTATACAACCCTTGCGAAAGGTGACCGAGCACCTTCGCAGACAGGATGATCGGTTCCCACTCATTACTACTCACGATTGTGTTCGTGCCCCGATTAGAGCGGTTTAGTTAACACAATGACTTTTTCAATGAGCGTGCGCTTACCGGTACTACCGCGAACTCGTTTCCACTCGATGATGTCATCGAGAATGAAGCCGCATTTCACGGCAATGTCGGCCAAGATCCCGGGCGTATCGATATAGACCCCGAGTAAGGACTGAGAGTCTCGAACGACGTATGCGCAGCGGCCGCCATTTCTCAAGACTTCGAGGATCGCTCGTAAGTGGCACGCCATCCCACCAAAGTATTCACGCACCATCCGACCGTAGAGCCTCGAAAAGCCGTCGGAATACCCGCGCGCCCGGCGGTCAAGCGCCTGTGCAATCGCTTCAACTGCTGCCACGTCGGCGCACTCGTCAGCGTCGCTGTCCCCCTTGTAAATGCCCTTCGTCGTGCAGCGTACCATCTGCTGCTTAATGGACCTTAGGCCCTTAAGATCTTGAACGTGATCAAGCATGACGAGCTCTAGTCGGGTGCTTCGGGTATAGTCGTGTTCGTTGGGGTATGGGGGCGAAGTGATGACGTAGTCGACGTCTCCCTGTAGCGCGCTGCGCATCCTTGCGGTGCTTCGTGAATCACAGGCGGCGACTAATGACGGCGTTTCCTTCATACGTTCGGGAACATGACGCAGGTCGTCGATCATCGCTTGCGCACTATCTATGAAGCTTTTTAGGACCGGGTAGCGTCGCGGCCGGGGAAGGCAATACAATTCAGGGCCGAACTTAATATCAGCGATTCGCGTTACTAACGCCGACATCAGCGCGAGCAGGAAGAACTCTCTGACCTCGGGCTTCGCCACAAGTTGCGTAATCACGTCCTTTATTAAGAGAACTCTTCGAGCCTTGTACAGGGACAGCCACCCACGTTCGATCATCCCACTTGAGCGCAGGTACTCTAAAGCGTTATCACTATCGATCGCCGCTTCAGGGTTCCGGCTTAGTGTTTGATGGATCCGCGACAGCGCGGCGGACAGATCGTCGGAATTTAGCTGCCAGTTCGTCTTGACTTTGGACGCCAGCAGGCAAGCCGGGTTCACGTCTAGCCCGACTGCCTTAACGCCGCGCTTTTTACACTGCACCAAGGTAGTTCCAGAACCGCAAAAGGGATCGAGAACTGTATCGCCAGGCCCTACGTTCAAGATATCTAGGATGTACTGGACCAGGTTCCAATCGAAACCCATGATAATGCGGTACCACCGGTGAATCGATTCGGCGTCTTCGTCCCAGGCTGCTTCGTCGAAACCTTGGAACGCGGTATTGTCCTGAATTGCGATCATTAACGCTCACTGCTGAAGGACGCGACCCAAGGCACTGCCACGTCTAATCGACCTAGGTCCCGTCGGCCGACTGATAGCCACCCGCCAGGTGCCACCATTGGTTGCCTGCTTTCGCGGGCGACACGGGAGTTCCCCCGGCAGGCGCCGGTGTCGGGTTGATTGATCGCCAATATGCTGGACCCGCCGCGCCGGGTGTCGCTATGCGGGGAAGGGTTGCCTCAACTCGGGTCACGGGTCGCGATAGCAATAAGTTAGGTAAGGTGCCTGTTTCGAGCGAAAAGCTGTGAACCTTTAGTAGGAACTGACTCGGGTAGCGGCGATGAGCCGGTCATGGCCCAAGTTCGCCTGCGGTCGGTCAGCAAGCGGTTCGGCGAGAACGTCGTCGTCGACGACGTCACGCTCGACGTCGCCGACCGCGAGTTTCTCGTGCTGGTCGGGCCGTCGGGATGCGGCAAGTCGACGACGCTGCGGATGATCGCCGGGCTCGAGGAGATCTCCGGCGGGGATATCTTCATCGGCGACCGCCGCGTGAACGGGCTCGGGCCGAAGGATCGCGACATCGCGATGGTGTTCCAGAACTACGCGCTCTATCCGCACATGAACGTCTACGACAACATGGCGTTCGGGCTGCGGATGCGGAACATGCCGCGCGCCGAGATCGACCAGCGCGTGAAGGAGGCCGCCGAGATCCTCGGGCTCGGCCCGCTGCTAAAGCGGAAGCCGAAAGAGATGTCGGGCGGGCAGCGGCAGCGCGCCGCGCTCGGCCGCGCGATCGTGCGGCATCCGGCGGTCTTCCTGATGGACGAGCCTCTCTCGAACCTCGACGCGAAGCTGCGCGTGCAGACGCGGACCGAGATCGTCAAGCTGCACCAGCGCGTGGCGACGACGATGATCTACGTCACCCACGACCAGATCGAGGCGATGACGATGGGCCATCGCATCGTCGTGATGAAGGACGGCGTCGTGCAGCAGGTCGCGACGCCGAAAGAGATCTACGACAGGCCCGCCAACGTCTTCGTCGCCGGCTTCATCGGCTCGCCGACGATGAGCTTCCTGCCGTGCCGCATCGAAGGCGAAGGCGACGCGCTCCACGTCCGCGGTCCGGGATTCTCCGTCCGCATCCCCGAGGAGCGCCGCGCGGCCGCCGCGTCCGCGAAGTCCGCCGACGTCACGCTCGGCATCCGCCCCGAAGACCTTTCACTGCACGCGAACGGCGAGGACGTGATCCCCGCGATCGTCGACGTCGTCGAGCCGCTCGGCTCCGAGCAGGTCCTTTATCTCGCCGCCGCCGGGATGCAGCTCACCGCGCGCGCACCGGCCGACGCGGAGGTCGCGAGCGGCGACGCGATCGCGCTCGGCGTCAACGCGAACCGCATGCACCTCTTCGACACCGCGTCCGGCGCGGCGTATTTCTGACCGGCGAAGGAGCATTCGCATGATCAAAGACATGGCGTTCGTCGCGTACTCGGTGAAGGATGTCCCGCGCGCCGTCGCGTTCTACCGGGACGTGATCGGCCTGACGCCCGGCGATGCGTGGGGCGAAGAGTGGGTCGAGTTCGACGTCGGTACGACGGCGTTCGGAGTCGGCAACGGCGAGTCGATCGGCATCGCGCCCGGCTCGCAGTTCAGCGCCGCGTTCGAGGTGGACGACGTCGCCGCCATGCAGAAGCGCCTCAAGGACGCCGGCGTCGAGGTCGGCGACGTCACCGAGTCGCCGGTCTGCTGGACGTGCTTCGTCACCGATCCGGAGGGCAACCGCTTCGCGCTCCATCAGCGCAAGACCGAGTAGCGACGACGGTGAACATCGGCGTACGCCGGTCGCGGTAGAGCTGGGTGTGGCGCACGACGCGATCCGTGCGATAGCCCAGGATGCCCAGCATGTTGGACACAGATTCCGGCGTGAAGGCCCACCAGGCGTCGCGCGGCTCGCCGGTCTGCGCGTTCGGTAAGAACAGCGGGCTCCGCCGACGCGCGCGGCCCTCGACGAGCGCGCGCGGCGAGCGGCGCCAAGCGGGCTCGGTGACGATCATCGTGCGCGGGCTCAGCGCCGCCGCGCGCTGCAGCGCGAGGAACGGATCGCGCAGGTGCATCAGGATCGACCCGAACGTGCAGACATCCACCTTGCCGATCGACTCCGGGATCGCGTACACGGTTCCGTAGACGACGCGCGCGCGCGAACCGAACGCCGCGTGGTTGAACCACCAGCTCTTGTTCAGCCGCTCGATATGCCGGCTGCGCTCCGCGGCCTCCGCCGCATCGTCGCGGCCGGCGAACGGCACCACGTCCCACGCGTCGCCGGAACCGAGGTCGTACGCGACGACCTCCGCGCCGCGCCGCTCCATCTCGAAGCACAGGAACCCGCTCGCCGTCCCCACTTCGAGGACGCGCTTCCCCGTGACGGGCTCGTCCCCGAGATACGCGTCGACACCGCCCCGCAGATCCCACTCGCCGCGCACGAGCCCCACGCCCGGGACGTCCATCGTGTGGTAGTAATAGCACTCGCCGATCGACGCGACCGCGATCGGCTCGGCGTACGGCGGCGTCACTACTCCTTGACCGAGCCCGCCATCCCCGCGACGTAGTACTCGACGAAGAAGAAATACACGAGGACCGCCGGAAGGACGCCGATCAGCGCGCCGGCCATCAGCTGCCCCCATTGGAACTGGTCGCCGCGGATCAGCTCGCTCGTCATCCCGACCGAGACCGTCTTGTTGACCGACGACGACATGAAGACGAGCGCGTACAGGTACTCGTTCCACGACAGCGTGAACGAGAAGATCGCCGCCGAGATGAGGCCCGGGATCGCGATCGGGAACACGATCCGCCACAAGATCGTGAAGTTGCTCGCGCCGTCCACGCGCGCCGCCTCCTCGAGCTCGCGCGGGATGTTCTTGAGGAAACCGATGAGGAGCCAGGTGCAGAACGGGACCAGGAAGGTGGCGTAGATCAAGACCAGGGCCCACAGCTTGTCGAACCAATGGACGCTGATCACGACCGTCGCGAGCGGGATGAACAGGATCGCGGGCGGGACGATGTAGGCGAGAAAGATCGCGGTGCTCACCACCTCTGCGCCCGGGAAGCGCAGCCGGATGATCGCGTAGGCCGTGATGTACGAGACGAACACGCTGAGCACGGTCGCCGCGACCGAGACGAAGAGCGTGTTGGCAAACCACTGCACGTACGCCGTCGTCGTGAGCAGGTTCGTGAACTGCGAGAACGTGAAGTGCGCGATCAGGAACGGGTTCTGCGTGTGCAGCAGCTCGTCGTCCGACTTGAACGCCGTCAGCAGCATCCACAGGAACGGCAGCATCAGGAACACGCCGTAGAGCGCGAGCGGGACGTAGATCCGCAGCCGCCGGCTCATGCTCTCTCCCGGACGGAGCGCACGACGAAGAACGCGAGCACGATCATGAACGCGATCGGCGAGACCGCGATCGCCGCCCCCTCGCCGAGCTGACCTCCGGTGATCGCCCGCTGGTAGGCGAGCGTCGTGAAGACCTGGGTCGCGTCGGTCGGCCCGCCGTGCGTGATCGTCCAGATCAGCTGGAAGTCGGTCAGCGTGAAGATCGACGAGAACGCGACGAGGATCGTCGTCAGCGGCATCAACAGCGGCCAGGTGATCCGCCGGAACGCCTGCCAGCCGGTCGCGCCGTCGATCGCCGCCGCCTCGTAGAGGTCCTTCGGGATCGACTGCAGCCCCGCCAGATACCCGATCGCGAAGTACGGCAGGCCGCGCCAGATGTTCACCACGATGAGCGAGATGCGCGCGTTCCACGGATGCCCGAGAAAGTCGATGTTCCCGTGGATCACGTGCAGCCGCACGAGGAGCCAGCTCACCGCGCTGAACTGCGGGTCGAGGAGCCACAGCCACGCCAGCGCGGAGAGCACCGTCGGCGCCACCCACGGCAAGAGCATGAGCGCGCGCGACGCGCGGTACCCGCGAAAGCGCTGGTTCAGCAGCAGTGCGAGCGCCAGCCCGAGGACGAGCTTCCCCGCCTCCGCACACACCGTGTAGACCACCGAGTAGAGCGCCGCCCCGCGGAAGACGGGGTCGGCGAAGATCGTCGCGTAGTTCTGCAGTCCGACGAACTGCCCCGGATTGCCGATCGTCGCGCTGGTCAGGCTCAGCCAGACGCCGAGCAGCAGCGGATAGGCCAGCAGGCCGAGCAGAATGATCGCCGCGGGCGCGATGAGCACATAGCCCAGCACCCGCGGCGAATCGAGCCGCGCCAGGAGCGGCGAGCGCGTCACGCGCGCTTGTAGATCGCGTTCAGCTTCGCCTCTGCCTTGCGCATCGCGTCCTTGTTCGCCATCTTGTTCACGCACACGTCCGCGAACATGTCGACGATCACGAACTCGTCGAGCGCCTGGGCCGCCGCCTTCCCGGGCTTGCCGTTGTAGCCGTCGTACTTCGCGCCGGCGAGCGCGTCACGGTACGGCGTGATGTTGGGGTTCGAGGTCCAGATGGGCAGCTCGGAATAGCCTTTGAGCGCCGGCGTCACGTAGCCGAGCATCTCGGTGACCCACCGGTCCGCCTGCGCCGAGTCGAGCATGAAGCGCAGGTACTCTTTCGCGGCCTGCGGGTACTTGCTGTACTTGAAGACGTAGGCCGAGGTGAAGTTGTTGGAGATCGTGTGCGTCTTCACGGGCCCGTAGGGCGGCGTCGCGTTCGCGAAGTCGGGGAAGAGCGCCGGGTCCGACGTTTTGGCGGCGTACCAGATGCTGATCCCGTTCATCGTCATCCCGATCAGCCCGGCACCGAACGCCTTGTTGTTGCTCGAGTCGTCCCAGCCCGCGACGCCGTCGATCATCGTCTCGTAGAGCTGCTTCGCGTAGTCGAGCGCGTTGCTCGTCTCCGAGGAGTTGATCGCGATCGAGTTGTCCGGGTTCGCCTGTTTGCCGCCGAACGCCCACAGGATCCAGTGCGTCCAACTGTTGGCGTCGCCGACGGCGTGCCCGAGCGCGAAGCCGGTGGGATGCCCGTTCTTCTTGAGGCCGCGCGCGAGCTTGAGCATCCCGTCGAGGTCCTTGGGGAAGTCGTTGAAGCCCGCGGCCTTCGCCCAGCCCTTGCGGTAGTTGACGGCGTTCCCCGTGCAGCCGACCGGGAACGAGACCCAGCGCTTCACGTCCTGGTCGTAACAGTACGAGCGCGCGTTGTCGTACCAGCCGCCGTGCGCCTTGCCCATGTGGTCGACCAGATCGGTCATGTCGACGAGCTTGTCGGGATAGACGAAGGGATCGTCGTTCCATCCCATCACGATGTCGGGGCCGGACCCGACCTGCGCCGCGAGCGCGGCCTTCGGCGTGATGTCGTTCCACGTCAGCCACTGCATCGTGACCGGGACGCCGGTCGCGGCGGTGAACTTCTTCGTGTTCTCCTCCCAGATCGTCTGGTCGCTCTTGACGAACGCCGTCCACCGCAAGAGCTGCAGCGCTGCGCCCTTTTCCGGCTTGAACGGCGACGCTTCCGCAGCGGCGCCCACCGCGGGCAATCCTCCCGCGACTGCGGCGCTGCCGAGCCCGGCGGCGGAGAGCGCGAGAAAGCGGCGGCGATCGAGATGGTTCATGGACGTCCTCTCAAAGCGGAGCGTGTCCCGGAAAAACTCTCCTCCGCGCGCGCATATCCCTGCAAATTGCCAGCTTCGGCTGGAAGCGCCGCCTCAGCCCGTCAGGAAGTCGAAGTCGCAGCCGCGCTCCGGGCCCAGCACGTGCTCGGCGTACAGTTTGAGATACCCGCGGCGCGGGACGGGCGGCGGGACAAACTCCGCGAGCCGGCGCGCGATCTCGTCCTTGCTCAGCGCAACGTCGAGCCGCCTCTCGCGCAGGCTCACCCGGATGCGGTCGCCGTCGCGCACCGCGGCGAGCGGCCCGCCCGCGGCGGACTCCGGCGAGACGTGCAGCACGACCGCGCCGTAGGCCGTCCCGCTCATCCGCGCGTCGCTGATCCGCAGCATGTCGCGCACGC
Organism: Candidatus Elarobacter sp.; assembly: GCA_036264835.1. GTDB lineage: Bacteria > Vulcanimicrobiota > Vulcanimicrobiia > Vulcanimicrobiales > Vulcanimicrobiaceae > Vulcanimicrobium. The sequence goes on along the minus strand of DATAQE010000104.1, from coordinate 13,275 downwards.
CGCGCGCGAGCAGCTTCTTGGGGATCGGCAGGTAGCCGGCTTCGGGCATCCCCGCGCCGACCGGCCCCGCGTGCTGCAGCACCAGCACGTCGTCCGGCTCGACGTCGAGGTCGGGCGCGTCGATCCGCGCCGCCATGTCGGCGAGATCGCGGAACACGACCGCGCGCCCTTCGTGCTCGAGCAGCCGCGCGTCGGCGGCCGCCGCTTTGAGGATCGCACCGTTCGGCGCGAGGTTCCCGAACAGCGCGACCAGCGCGTCGCGCGCGAACAGCGGCTCGCCGAGCGCGCGGATCACCGTGCGGTCGACGTACGCGGGTGCGCGCGCGATCCGCTCGCCGAGCGTCTCGCCGGCGACCGTCGGCGCGTCGCGGCCGAGCAGCGGCGCGAGCTCGCGCAGCAGCGCGCCCATCCCGCCCGCGGCGTGGAAATTCTCCATGTAGTGCTCGCCGACCGGCTTGAGGTTCACCAGCACCGGCGTCGCGGCGCTGATCTCGTTGAAGCGCCCGAGCGTCAGCGGGATCTCCGCGCGCCCGGCGATCGCGGTGAGGTGGATCGCGCCGTTCGTCGAGCCGCCGATCGCGAGCAGCACGCGCAGCGCGTTCTCGACGCTCGCCCGCGTCACGATGCGATCGGGCGTGAGCCGCTCGTGCGCGAGCGCGACCGCGCGCGCGCCGGTCGCTTCCGCGACCCGCAAGCGTTCCGCGTGCACCGCGGGCGGCGTCGCCGCGCCCGGCAAACTCATCCCCAGCGCCTCGGTGACGCATGCCATCGTGCTCGCCGTCCCCATCACCGCGCAGGTCCCGGCCGTCGTCGCGAGGTTCGACTCCAACTCCCGGATCCGCGCGTCGTCCAATTCACCCGCGCGATGGCGCGCCCACCACGCGCGGCAGTCGGTGCACGCGCCGAGCCGCGTCCCCTCGAAGCTGCCGGTCATCATCGCGCCGACGGGGAGCGCGATCGCGGGCTTGTTCGCGGAGATCGCGCCCATCAGCTGCGCGGGAAGCGTCTTGTCGCAGCCGCCGATCAGCACGACCGAGTCCATCGGCTGCGCGCGGATCATCTCCTCGACGTCCATCGCCATCAAGTTCCGGAAGACCAGGCTGGTCGGCGAGAGATACGGCTCGCCCAGCGAGATCGTCGGGAACTCCAGCGGAAGACCGCCCGCCGCGAGCACGCCGCGCGAGACCGCGGCGAGGAGCTCCGGCGTCGTGCGATGGCAGTTGTTGAAGCCGCCGCCCGCGGTCGCGATCCCGACGATCGGGCGCTCGAGCATCGCGTCGGAGAAGCCCATCGACTTCGCGAACGCGCGCCGCAAATAGAGCGAGAACTCGCGGTCGCCGTAATCGGTGAGCCCGCGCGAGAGACCGGCCATACGGTCCGCGCTTCGGGCTCGTAAAGCTTTAGCCTAGTGGGTTCGCCTGCGGCGAACCCTTCGCGTTCGGGCTGCGCCCGAGCCGCCTAGCAGTTCACCAGGAGAGGGCCGGGAGCGAGAGCTCGAGCAGACCCAGGAACTCGCCGGCGAGGCCGAGCGTCTCGGGCGAGACGTGCTCGATCTGCACGCCGACGACGTCGCCGGCGGCGTCGAACTCGGCGATCACGTGCGGCGTTCCGTCCAGCACGGGGCCGAACGGGATCGCGCCGAGGCGGCCGCTGCGCCCGCGCACCACGCGCACCTGGCGCGCGATGCGCGCCGCGGGCCGGTAGCTCACGTACGCCGCATTGGAATCGGGATCGACGGAAAACAACGGGCTCATACGAACGCCCTCATCGCTGGAAGCGCCGCAGAACCCCGAGCTTGAAACCCGGAGCGCCGCACCGCGCGGATGCGATGCCCGCGAGGTGCGGTCATCGTAGCACACGCGGTGCGGAATGCAAGGACGACGAGGGGCCCGGTCGCTAGGCCTCCGGCTCGACGATGATGCGCAGGAAATGATCGGCGTCGATGCGGCGCAGCGCGTGCTGCAGCTGCGCGGGCGTGGTGCGCAGCAGCGCCTCCCAGAACCACCGCTCGCTCCCGGTCTCGTAGCCGTCCTTCGCGCCTTCGATCATGTCCTGGGCGACGCCGGTGTAGCTGTCGAGCGGAAGAACCCGCTGCGCGAGCAGCAGCGCCTTCGCGCGCTGCAGCTCGACCGCCGAGAGCGGGCGCGCCTGCAAGCGCTTGATGATCGCGACGACCGCGGCGTTCGCGCGCGCGACGTTCTTCGGGTCGCTCGCGTACGAGACGCTGAACTCCGCGCCGGTCGGACCGACCTCGAAGTCCGAGTCGGTCGAGTACACGTAGCCGCGGTGCGTGCGCAGCTCCTGGTACAGCAGCGAGCCGCTCCCTTCACCGGAGAGGATCGTGTTCGCGAGCAGCAGCGGGACGTAGTCCGGGTCGCTGCGGCGCATCGCGAAGACTTGCTTGAGCGTGACCTCGGACTGCGCGCTCGCCGGCGATTTCACGGTGACGGTCTGCGCCTTCACCGTGCGGTCCTTGAGCCGCGGGAACGCGAACGTCGGCCGCGGACCCTGCGCCTTCCAGCCGCCGAAGTACGTGCGCAGCGCGTTCTCGACGCGCGAGGGATCGACGTCGCCGACGACCGCGAGCGTCGTCTCGTCCGGGCGGTAGGCGAAGCGGTAGTAGCGCTTCACGTCGTCGACCGTCGTCGATGCGACGGTCTGCTCCGTGACGTCGCGGCGCCGCGGATCGCCGGGCTGGTAGAGCGCGAGCCGCTGCGCGAGCTCGGCCTTCGTCTTCGGGAGCTTGTTGCTCACCGCGACGCTCTGCATGAAGCTCGCCTTGACGATCTTGAACTGCTCGGGCGCGAACGCCGGGTGCAGCATGCCGTCGGCGAGCAGCTCCATGCCGCGCTCGAAGTCCTTCGCCTGTACCTTGAGTGTGAACGAGGTGCCGAGCTTCGCGGTCGCCGCGATCGCGTCGAGCTGCGCCTCGTACGCCTTGCGGTCGTACGTCGTCGTCCCCCACGGCAGCAGCCCCTCGACGATCACCGAGAGGCCGTCCTTGCCTTTCGGCACGTACAGCAGCGGGTTGTTGCGGATCACGCCGCTCACGACGACGGTCGGCGAGGCCGTCTCGCGGCGCGCGGACCAGCGCAGCCCGTTCGGCAGACGCCGCGTCACCGTCCCGGCCGCGTCGGACGGCGCACGGAGCGGCGCTTTGAGCGCGGCCTGCGCCCACCCCGGGAGCGGCTCGTGCACGCGCGGCGTGAAGCCGACGTGCTCGACGCCCGCGTTCGGATCGACCTTCTGCGCGATGCCCGACGGCTTCGCGGAGATCGTCAGCGAGAGCTGGTGCTCGGGCGTGAGCTCTTTGCGCAGCAGCGCGTTCACGTCGTCCGGCGTCACCTTCGCGATCGCCGCGTACAGCTCGTCGGGCGTGCGGTTCGCGACGTTCGCCTGCGCCCACGCGATGCCGAGCCCGGAGATCGACGAGCGTGAGTACGCCTGTTCGCTCAGCAGCCGCGTCTTCGCCGCCTCAACGAGCTCGGGCGGGATCCCGTCCGTGCGGTACTGCTCGACGACGCCGGCCATCAGCGCCTGCGCGCTCTGCGGCGTCCCGCCCTTCGCGGGGATCGCGAGCAGAAAGTTCGCGCCGACCTCGGGGTACGCGTTCGCGACGTCGAGGAACGCCAGGATCTTCCCCTGCGCCATCAGGTCCGCGAACGCGGTGCGCCCGCTGCTGAAGACCTGCTTGAGCACTTGCGAGGCGGCGAAGTCGGGATCGTTCGAGCCCGGCATGCGGTACGCGAGCGCGCCGAAGCCGACCGGGAAATCGATCGTCGCGTCGAGGCTCGAGCTCGCGAGCGGCTTCACCTCGACCGGCGCGCGCACCGGCACGTCGCCAGCGGGGATCGCGTCGAACTGCCGGTGGATCGCGGCGAGCGTCCGCTGCGGGTCGATGTCGCCCGCGACGATCAGCGTCGCGTTCCCCGGTTTGTACCAGGTCTTGTAGAACGCGCGGATGTCGGACGCGGTCATCTTCTCGAAGCTCGGGACCGTCCCGCCGGAGGCTTTCGCGAACGGCATCCCGGCGAAGAACGTCTCGCGCAGCGTGGTGCTGATCTTGTGGGCCGGCTGGCTCTCCTGCGCGCGGATCTCCTGCTCGATCGCGCCGCGCTCCGTCGCCCAGTCGGACGCGCGCATCGCGGCGTGCGTCATGCGGTCGGCCTCGATGTGCAGCGCGAGGTCGACGTACGGCGAGGGCAGCTTGTAGTAGTAGAGCGTGAACTGATCGCTGGTGAACGCGTTGTACTCCGCGCCCATCCGCGCCGCGATGTCGGCGAGCTGTCCCGCCGAGAGCGTCTCGGTGCCGCGGAAGAGCATGTGCTCGGTCGCGTGCGCGATCCCGGGCATCGTGTCGTCGTCGGCGCCGACGCCGTACGTCATCAGCGTCGTCGCGACCGGCGCGAGCTCGTTGCGCAGAAGGATGACGTGCATCCCGTTCGCGAGCGTCGCGCGCACGACGTTCGCCGAGTCGCTCGCCGCTTGCGCGGCCGGCGAGGGCGCGGGCGACGCCGCGGGGACTTGCGCCGGCGCGGCAACAGGGCAGCACGACAACCAGCCGATGAGTACGGCGACACCCAGACGTTTCAAGAGTCCATTTCACCACCGAACCCCGCGCGCTGTCAACCGCTCATGCGACCAGCGAGCTGAGCGCGAACGAGGGCGCGAGACCGAGCTCGTCCATCAGCGTTCGGGCATAGTCGCGGTACTCGCGGATCGCGCTCGCGCGGTCGCCGCGGGCAAGGTACGCGCGGATCGCGAGCTCGCGCGCGCGCTCGTCGCACGGGTCGTAGTCGAGCGCGACGCCGGCCAGCGCGAGCGCGACGTCGGGGCGGTTCCAGGCCAGCGCGTTCTCGGCGAGCCGGTCGGTCGCATCGCGCGCGGCGCGCAGCAGCCGCCGCTCGAGCGCGGCGACGAACTCCGGATCGCCGGCGCGGCGCACGAAGCCGCAGCAGACGTGGCGCATCACCGCCAGCCAGCGCCCGGCGCTGGTGATGTCGGCCGTCTCGCTGCCCCGGAAGCGCGCCGCCAGCGCTTCGATCTCCCACAGGTCGACGGTCACCGTCTCGCCGAGGTGATAGCCGTCGGCCGACTGCGCGATCGCCGCGTGGCCGAGCCGCTTGCGCAAGCGGTGGATCGCGATGTTCAGCAGGTTCCGCGCGCGCGGCTCGTCCTCGTCCGGCCACAGCAGCGTCTGGAGCCGCTCGCGGTCGATCGCGTGCCGGCACTGCGCCAGCGCGCAGATCAGCAGGCGCTGCGGGCCGGTCAGGACGATCTCCTCACCGTTCACCAGTGCTCGGCCGGAGAGCACCTCGACTTGGACTCGGATCGCGGATGCGTTCATGGACCGAGCGTACGGCCCGCGCGGGCGGAGCGGTATTCGTGGCGGTACCGGATTTCTGTACCTAGACGAAACCGATTCGAGCAGGAGTCGTCCTGCCTTCACCGGCAGCGTAGCCAGGACTCGCGACGCCGGAGGGCTTCACGGCTGGTCACGACTCCGCTGTACTGCCCACGTTTCATCGGCCGCGAGCGCGAGCTCGAGGTGCTGCTGGATTCCGCGCGCCGCGCCGCCGCCGGGACGGGCGGGATCGCGTTCGTGAGCGGCGAGGCGGGGGCGGGGAAGACGCGGACGGTCGACGAGCTCTGCCGCCGTCTCCCGCGCGGGATGCGCTGCCTGCGCGCGGCCTCGCTCGAGTACGCGCCCTCGCCGCTGGGGCCGGTCGCCGAGATCCTCGCGGAGCTGGATGCGGCCGTCGCGCCGGCGGGCGAGGACGGGCTCGACAAACGGCGGCTCTTCGAGCGCGTCGCGAGCGCGCTGCGCAGCGCCGCGGCGGCGCGCCCGTTCGTCGCGGTGATCGACGACGCGCACTGGGCCGACACGGTCACGCTGGAGCTGCTGCAGTTCCTGATCGGCGCGCTCGAGGGCGCGCGCGTCCTGATCGTCGTGACCTACCGCGGCGACGAGGTCTCCGACGCGCTCGGCGCGCTCCTCGCCCGCGCGGCGCGCGCGCGGACCGTGCAGCGGATCGAGCTGCAGCCGCTCACCCACGCCGAGATCCGCGAGCTGATCGATGCGACGCTGCCGCGGCACGTGCGGCTCGACGGCGAGTCGCTGCGCGGGATCCGCGACCGCAGCGAGGGCAACCCGCTCTACGCCGAGGAGTTCCTCAAAGCGGTCGTCGACGACGAGCGGTTCGGCGAGTCGCGCGCGTCGCTCCCGGCCTCGCTGCGCGGGCTGCTGCGCGAGCGGCTGCGCCGGCTGCGGCCCGCCGACGTGCGGCTGCTCGAGCTCGCCGCGTTGATCGGCCGCCGTTTCTCCGCGGCGTTCCTCGCGCGGATCGGCGGCTGCGATCTCGACGCGCTCCAGCCGTTCCTGCGCACCGCGGTCGACGAGCACTTCCTGGTCGAGGACGCGAGCGAACCGGGCTGCTTCACCTTCCGCCACGGTCTCACGCGCGACGCGATCCTCGAAGGGATCCTGGCGATGCAGGCGCGCGCGATGCACCACGAGATCGCGCGTCAGATCGAGCGCGAGCCGGACCGCGGCGAGCGCGTCGTCGAGCTCGCGGAGCACTACTGGCGCGCCGCCGCGTTCGCGGAGTGCGCCGTCAACGCCGAACCGGCCGGCGATCTGGCGCGCGCGCGACACGCCTACGCGGAGGCCGCCGAGCTGTACGAACGCGCGCTCGCGTGCGGCATCTCCGACCAGCGCGGCCTCGTCGCGCTGCACGAGAAGGCCGCGCTCGCGTACGCCTCGCTCGGCGTCCCGCGCAAAGTCCTCGAGCATCTGCAGGTCGCCGTCGACTACTACGCCGCGACCGGCGAGACGAAGCGGCTCGTCGGCGCGCTGCTCGAGGTCGCGCTGACGCTGCGCCGCGCCGGCGAGACCGAGCGGGAAGCGGAGGTCCTGCGGCGCGCGGCCGCGCTGAGCCGCGGCGCCGGCGACGACGCGCTGCTGCTGAAGTGCGTCGTCCTGCTCGCGCACGGGCACGCGGTCGCGGAGGACTGGCCCGAGCTCGAGGCCGATCTGCGCGCGGCGGAGCCGCTCCTCGCGCACGCCGACTCCGAGGACGAGGTGCGGCTGCTCACCTCGCGCGCGTTCCTGCACCTCGCGAAGGACGAGCTCGACGCATGGCAGCGCGATTTCGAGGAGGCCGCCGGGATCGCGCGGCTCGCCGGCGATCCGCGCGGGCTCGCGTTCGTGCTCACGAGCTACGCGGTCGGCGCTCGCAGGCTCGGGCGCTTCGCGGTCGCGCGCGACGCGTTCCGCGAAGCGGCGGAGACCGGCCGCGCGCACGGCTTGACGTACAGCGACGCGTTCGCGCGGCTCGGTCACGCGAACGTGCTGTATCTCACCGGCGAGCTGCGCGCGTCGCGCGCGGAGATGCTCGGCGTGCTCGCGGACGAGCACGAGTCGACGACGGTGCGCATCCTGATCGCGCAGTTCGGGATCGCGCTCGCGATCGCACTGCGCGACGACGCGCTCGCCGAGCGCTGCTTCGCGCCGGCGCTGCTCGACGCGGCGTTCGCGACGAACGAGCCGATCCAGTACGCGCCGCTCGCCGCGGCGGTCGCGGAGCGGCATCTCGCGAACGGCGAGGACGAGGCCGCGGTCGCGCTGCTCGAGCGCATGCTCTCGGAGCTCCCCGCGGGCTGGAGCGACTGCGAGGTGCTGCTCCCCGTCGCGGTGTGCTGCCGCGAGCCCGACGTCGAGCGCGCGCGCGCACGGCTCGCGGAGACGGCGACGGCGCGGAACCCCTTCGTCGGCGCGTACCGCGAGCTGTTCGAGGCGTACGCGGCGGCGCGCTTCGGCGAACGCGAGCGGAAGCTGCGCCACGCCAAGGACGCCGCCGCGCTGCTGCGCCGGCTCGGGATGCCGCTGCTCGAAGCGGAAGCGTACGAGCTCGCGGAGCAGCCGGGGCGCGCGGTCGCGCAATGCGAGACGATCGGCGCGCTCCGTCTGCCGCGCCGGCTCGGACCGCGCCCGAAGCGCCGCACGAGCGCGACGCAGCTGACCGCGCGAGAGCGAGAGATCGTCGACGTCGCGCTGCGGGGATTGCCGAACAGCGCGATCGCGGACGAGCTCTCGCTCAGCGAGAGGACCGTCGAGGCTCATCTCGCCGCGGCGTACCGGAAGCTGGGCGTCCGATCGCGCGGCGAGATGATCACTGTGTTGAGGAGGCCGGCGGGTTCACCTTGATCACGTTGGAGCCCGGCTTGGCGGAGAGCTTCAGGAGCAGCGCGCCGGCGCCGTTCGGATCGGTCAGCTCGTACGCGCTCGTGGAGGTATTGTAGACCACCGTCAGCCACGGCGTACCGTTGCGCTTGATGAGCCACACACAGTTCGCCGGCGCCGCGACGTAGCTGAAGTTCTGCCGGCTCTTCGTCTGCGTGATGCTGACGGTTCTGCCGCTCGCGCATCCGGCGTTGCCCGGCGGATTGCCCTGGCCCTTGTTCCCCATGACCGGCGTCGGCGGCATCATGCCCATCACGTTGGACGTGTCCATCGTGAAGTACGGCTGCTGCGTCAGCTGCGAGAACGCGGCCGTCCCGAGGCTGACGACCAGCACGATCGCCGCGACGGCGATCGACAAGGATTTGAGTCTGCTCGCGGGGCGCTGTGCCCCAAGGATGTTCTTCATCGTGGGACCTTTCTCGCGTCTATGAAGTGAGGAAAGCTGCCTTTAGGATAGCGGCTCGCGCTTTCATCTCGCTTTCGCGCCCGCCGCGCCGCCGGGACCACCTTCGCCGGCTGGACCGCGCGCGATAGCTCGAACGACTTACGCGGTCGCGCGCCGGCGGAAACGCGCGTCGCCGCACGTATCGCGCGCGTCACGGAAAACGAACGCAACGCGAAAGGATGATCGCCGCGCCCGCGAATGTGTGCGCTCGTGCCTAGCTCGCGCCGCGTCACCGCCCTTCCGGTACGGCAGAACGGTTCGCCGATCGAAGAGGCTCGGTTCGCTTGGAACGCTGGTGAATACGAGCGTTCCCTGCGGGTGCTCTCCGCCGCGCGGTTCGACCGCCGGGAAGACCGCGTCGCCGCCGCCCAGATGCAGGCGCGCGCGCTGCTGGCGCTCGACCGCCCCGACGAGGTCCCCGCGGCGCTGCAGCGCGTCGCGAAAGAGGCGAAGGGCGCCGAGGAGACCGCGACCGGCAGCATGCTGCTCGGCGCGGCGCTCACCCGGACCGAACGCCGCGAGCAGGGCGACGCAATGCTCGACGAGACCGCCGCGACCGCGCAGAAGTCGGTTCCGAAGCTCGTCGCCGAGATCGCGTACTACCGCGCGCTGAGCCGCTGGATGAGTTTCCGCCTCGCCGAGGCGGAAGAGATCGTCGACGCCGCGCTCCCCGCCGCGACCGACGTCGCGCGCTCGCGGCTGCTGCAGCTGCTCGGATGGATCGACGTCCGGCGTGAGAACTACGGCGCGGCCGCGCACGAGTTCACCGCGGCGCTCGAAGAGCTGAACAAAGCGAAGAACGCCGACGCCAAGGGCCGCGCGCGGATCTTGCTCGCGCTCGTCATGATCGCGGCCGAGACGATCGACTTGCGGTTGGGGCGCCTCGCGCGGCGCGAGTACGAGAAGACGACCTGGACCGAGGACACGCGGACGGAGCGCTCGCGATTGCTCGAATCACTCTCGTGGCTCTCGCTGCTCGAAGGCGACGTGGGACGTGCGTGGGACGAACGCCAGCTGGCGCTCACGCTCAGCGTCGACTCGACGTATCATGCGATCGCGCTCGTCGACGCCGCGATCGTCGCGGGGATCGTCGGCGACCGGTTCTCGGAACGCCGCTACCTCGAGCTCGCCGGCGCGCTCCTGCTGCGCGGCGACCAGGTCAATCTCGACGGTGACCGGCGCATGGCGACGCTGGCGTACGTCGGCACGGTCCCCGCCGCGAACGTCGAGACCGCGCGCAAGGTGATGACGCTCTACGAGCGGACGCGCCCGAAGGGCTCGGCCGCCGGCGATCTCACGGCGTGGGAAGGTGACCGCCGGCTCGACGCCTATGCGGGGTACGCGCGCGGCAAGCTCGCGGTCGCGGAAGGCGCGACGCAGCAAGGCGTCACCGAGCTGGAGCGCTCGCTCGAAGCCTGGACGCGGCTCGGGTACCGGCTGCGGACGGCGATCACGGCGAACGTCCTGCGCACCGTCACCGGCGACCGGCGCTTCGCGCAGATCGCGCTCGACGCGCTGCGCAACACGCCGAACGCGTGGCTGCGCGAGTCGCTGGAGCGCCGCACGACGGAGGACGATCCGCTCGGGCAGCTCACGCCCGCGGAGCGCCGCGTCCTCACCGAGCTCTGCAAGGGCCGCAAGGCGCGCGAGATCGCGGCGACGTTCGACCGCAGCTTCAACACGATCAACAACCACACGCGCGCGATCTTCTCCGCGTTCGGCGTGCGCAGCCGCGCGGCGCTCGTCGCGGAGTGCGCGCGGCTCGGGATCCTCGACGATCTGAAAACGATCCGCTGAGGCGGAGCGCGCAGGGCGGAGGAGACGGACGCGCCCGTCCCCTCCTGTTGCGCGCAACCGTTCGCCGGCCGTCAGCCGTGCGGGCCTCCCGTGTTGATGTCGTCGGACGTCGTGACGGTCGTCGTCGTGCCGTCCGGCGCGGTGACGGTGGTGGTCGTCGTGCCGTCCGTCGCCGTGCCGGTGGTCGTCGCCGAGACGCCGATCGACAACGCCGCCATGAGCGCCGCCGCCGACAGCAATGCAGTGAGCATGATCGTTTCCTCCTAGGCTGCGTGCCGCAAGACGCGGCACGCGCTGGAGGGTCATGTCACCTAAATTCACTACTCCTGGCTAAAAATAGCCATTTACACACTTTTGACAAAGCTCTAGCCATCGCTAGCTCGTTCCAGCCAGCGTTGACGGCGCTCCGCGATCGGGCGGCCGCGCACGCGAAACGGCACGAAAAAACGAGCCTGCCGCTATGGCCGCTCGTCTCGGAAGATGCTCGGGGACGGGGTGGGGAGGGAGCACCGGCCCGGGTGTGGGACGCCTCGTGGAGACGTCGACCGGCACTCCCAGCGCCGATCATCGCACGGTATACACATACCGAGAAGCCTAGAAGTTGCCAGACAGGTGAGCTATCAGGCGCGCGACGCGTAGAAGCGCAGCTTCACCTTCGCCGCCGTACCGTCCACCGTCAGAATCGCGTACGAATAGAAAGGGTTCAGCCGTTTGTCGGTCGGCGAGCCGGGGTTCGCGACCAGCACGCCGCGCTCGCGCCCGACGCCCGGGCGGTGGCTGTGCCCGAACAAGATCACGTCGACGTCCTCGTCCGCGAACGCCTCGAGCGCGCGCGACTTCGTCGTCCCGCGCTTGCCGTCGCCGTGCACCATCCCGATCCGCACGCCCTCGACCCGGACGATCTTCCTACGCCCGAAGCGCTCGCGGATCGCGGCGCCGTCGTTGTTCCCCGCGACCGCGTCGAACGGCGCGATCGCCTCGAACAGCTCGACGGCGAGCAGATCGGTCATATCGCCGAGGTGCAGGATCCGCGCCACGCCGGCGCGCCGCAGACCGCGCTCGAGCGCGCGAGGGAGCGCGCGCCCGAAGCGCGGGAAGTGCGTGTCGCTGACGACGCCGACGACGGTCACGTCATCCATCGTGCCCGTCAGCCGGCGCGGTACACCGGCTCGTCGTCGAGCACGACGGCGAGGACGGTGACCGCCTTGGCGAGCGCGTACACGGCGGCGGCGGCGCGGCGGCGCAGACCGGCGCGCGGTCCGCGCGCGCGGTCGTCCGCGATCGAGCGGTGCCGGTCGCGCACGAGCGCAGCCAGCACGTCCTCCGAGTAGGACATGAAAAAACCTCCGTCTGATGCGGAGGCTCCATCGAACCGGACGTGACGAACGCGTCAGTTCAGCGTGATGCGGCCTCCGAGGATGCGATACGGGAACGCGAAGCGACGAACGTGTTCGCGGTGCGCGTGACGGCGGGGTGAAGTCGATTCATCTGCGTTCCTCCTTTCTCTCGCGCGCGGGTTTCGCGCGTCGTTCAGCGACTCTACCATGCGCTCGGGCCGTTCGTCAACCGTGTGCGGCTCAGCCGCACACCTCGGTGCCCGGCAACGCCGGGCACGTCAATGGGCTGCCCAGCCGCCGTCGATCGAGATCGGCGCGCCGGTGATCGAGACCGCGAAATCGCTGCACAGGTACGCGCACAGCGCGCCGACCTCGCCGACCTCGATGAACCGCTTCGTCGGCATCGCGTCCAGGAACGCGCGCTCGAGCGCCTCGTCCTCGCTGATCCCGCCGCCGTACGAGGTGACGAGCGCCGGCGCCTGACCGCGCACGAGATCGGTCATCACCGCGCCGGGGCAGATCGCGTTCGCGGTGATGCCGTGCTCGGCGCCCTCGACCGCGAGCACCTTCGTCATCCCGACGACGCCGTGCTTCGCCGCGACGTACGCGGCCTTGAACGGCGAGCCGATCAGACCTTGCACGCTCGCGACGTTCACGATCCGCCCGCGCCCGCGCTTCAGCAGATGCGGCCACGCCGCTTTCGAGGTGTAGAACACGCTGTCGAGATCGATCGCGCGCACGTTGACGTACTTGTCGTCGGGGAACTCGGCGATCGGCGCGACGAACTGCACGCCGGCGTTGTTCACGACGTGGTCGAGCGCGCCGAACTCGCTCGCGGTGCGGTCGACCGTCGCCCGGATCGCGGCGGGGTCGCGCACGTCGCAGGCGTACGCGCGCGCGGTGACGCCGTAGCGCTCGGCGATCTGCTTCGCCGTCGTCTCGGCGACGGCCGCGTCGAGGTCGACCACGGCGACCGCCGAGCCCGCCTGGGCGAGCGCCTCGGCGCACGCGCGCCCGATTCCGCGGGCGGCGCCCGTCACAAAGCTGATCCGGTCGTGTAGATCGATCGCAAGCAAGGTCGACGTCCCTCCTCCCGAAGGGATCGCTCCGTGGGTACTCTGGTCCTCTCCGGCGTCGCTCGGTCGTTCGGCTCGGTCGCCGCCGTTCGCGACGTCTCGTTCACCGTGCCGCCGGGCGCGACGTTCGGTCTGCTCGGCCCCAACGGCGCCGGGAAGACGACGACGATGCGCATGATCCTCGGCATCCTCGTCCCCGACCGCGGCAGCGTCGCGTGGGACGGCAAGCCGGTCGATCTCGAGGTGCGGCGGCGGTTCGGTTACCTCCCCGAAGAGCGCGGGCTGTACGGCAAGCTCAAGGTGCGCGAGCAGATCGCGTACTTCGGCCGCTTGCACGGCGTGATGCCGCCGTACGATCTTCAGCGCGCCGACGCGTGG
>DATAQE010000082.1:0-93010 GCA_036264835.1 Candidatus Elarobacter sp. | reverse complement strand
CCGGAGCGGTCGCTCCGGGCACGTGGTGGTCCTTGGTCGCGTCGGCCGAGGCTAGTGGAGCGGGATCACCGGCGGGGTCGTGTCCGTCCCGTTGGCGTTGATCTGGTTGTTGCCGTACGAGTTCACGGTGCCGGTGCCGCTCGTCGCGATGCCGTTCCCGCTGATCGTCGAGTAGCCGAAACGCACCGTCGTGTTGGCGTTGTTCGAGATGATACCGGTCCCGTTGTTGGTGAAGGAGTCGTGCAGCGCGGTGACCTGCGTCGTACCGGTCCCGCCGGTCGCGTTGACGCCGGCCCCCGCGTTGCCGTGGATGGTGCTGTCGTTGATCGTCATGTTGATCGTCGACGCGTTCCCGGTATCGTTCGCGCGCATCCCGGTGGTATTGGTCGCGGCCGCAGAGGTCATGACGTCGACCAGCGCGGTCGCGCCGCTTGCCGGTTTCACCTCGAGGCCGACGTTCGCGTTGTCGGCCATGATGGTGTTGTTGACGAACAGCTTCGTCGTCCCGCTGTTCGCCATGAAGATGCCGTTGCCGTCGGTGCTGTTCGTGCTCCCGAACCCGCGGATCACGCAGTTCACGACGGAGACCTGAGCGGCCGAGATGATCTTGATCCCGTTGAGGCTGAGCGCGGTCGGCCCGAGCCCCTCGAAGTCGAGCCCGCTGATCCAGATGACGTCGGTCGACGCCGCCTGAACGACGAAGCCGTTCGTGCCGGAGACCAGCACGCCGGCCTCGTAGCTGTCGCACTTGACCGCGATCGACTTGGTGATCGTGAGCGCGCCGTACCCGCCGGAGTCGATGCAGTCGATCTCACCGGCGGCGGCCGTCTTGGAGATCGCCCCGGCGAACGTCTTGCACGGTGCGGTGCGGCTGCACGGATTCGCGTCGTCTCCGACCCCGGAGACCCACGTTCTCGTGGCTTGGGCGTTCGCGGCGCTGGGGAGCATCAGACAAGCACCGGCGATGCCGAACGCAAACGCTATCAACAGTTTCTTCATGAATGGAAAGCTCCGACGGTCGTCTGAGGACGACCAGCAACTCTGCGGCCCGGAAGGCGAACTATTCAGCTCGGCGGTCCCTCCCCCTGCACGCCGAGCCTGTAGAGATGGAGAGGTTCAGCGCGAGGCGCGAACGACGGTCGTGTCGCGATAACCGCCGACGATCTCCAGCCCCGCGAAGCCGTCACACGCGGCGAGCGTCATGGTGATCGGCTCGTGATAGAACGTCATCGCGGACGTGAGCCAGGGCGGCTGGTTGTAGGCCGCGATCACCAGCTCGCGCCGCGTCAGCTCCGCGAGGCGCCGCACCGCCGCGCGGTAGCGCTCCGGGTCGCGCTCGTGGATGAGGACGTCGAGGCAGACGACGAGATCGGCCGGCGCGAGCTCCGCCGAGAGGAGGTCGCCGACCGCGAAGCGCCAGTCGGGCCGGCGCTCGCGCGCGATGCGGATCGCCTCCGCGCTCACGTCGAGGCCGAGATAGTTCGCGACCGGGAGGTCGTGCGCGACGTGGAGATCGCCGCAGCCGACGTCGAGGACGGACTCCGGCGCGCCGGCGGCGATCAAGGTCCGCAGCAGGCGCCGCTTCTCCGCGGCGTGCGGACCGCGCGAGCCGAGCCCGGAGCCGAGCTCGGGATGCGTCTCGTAGCGGAAATTCCAGAAGCGGGCGTTGTCGAAGCCTTCGCGCTGCTCGCCGCGCAGGAACTCGTTCACCTTCCGCACGCGCTCGTCGGCCGGCGGGATCCCGAGCGGGAGCACGAACCCGTCCGCGCCGATCCGGTCGTGGTAGTGCATGACGACCGGCGCCGCCGCGGGCCGGCGGTAGCGCTCGAGCGGGAGGTGGAGCGGGAAGTTCGCCTCCGGCGGCAGCGGCACGACCGGCTCGCCGAGATCCCACGTCGCCAAGCCGAACGCGATCTGGTCGGCGTGCTTCGCGTGCTCGCCGAGCAGCGCTGCGCGCTCGAGCGTCCAGAGCGCCCAGCGCTCCCAGCGCGGGGCGAGCGCCTCGAGCAGGTCGCTGCGCACGAGATAGACGCCGCCGTTGCAGTTGTTTGCGAAGGTCGGCGCGTCGTCGTGGGTGCAGCGCGTCACCGGCGGCAGGCGGACGAACCCCGCGCGGCGGTAGAGATCGGTGAGGAGCGCGAGCGGCGGGTTCGGGAGATCGACCGGCTTCGCCGCGATCCCGCCGGCCGCGTACGGTTCGAGCGGGCCGCAGAACGCGAGGTCGGTGTCGCACAGCGCGACGTAGCGCGCGGCGCGCAGCGCGGGGTCGCGCAGCTGCGCGATCTTGTTGCAGTACCGCCCGTCGCCGAAGCGCGCCAGCGGGCGGTGCGCGATGCCGCGCTCGTCGAGCAGCTCGACGGCCTCGCGGCGGTACTCGCCGTCCAGCACGTGGACGACGATCGCGTCGCGGCGCACCGCGGCGAGCCCGGTCAGCGTCGCCGCCCAGATCGCGAGCTGGTGCACGAACGCCGGCTGCGGGTCGACGACGCACGAATAGATCATCCGCAGCACGCCGATCCCCTGAGGCCGCGGCGTTCTCCTCTCTCGCGCGGGAAGAGGTCGCACCGCCCGCCGCCGAACGTTCCGACGCAGTCCGCGACGATGCTCGCGGGCGATCGATCATGCCTGATCTCGTTCTTCTCGTCGGAATGCACCGCAGCGGAACATCGGCGCTCACGCGCGTTCTCTCGCTCTGCGGCGGCGCATTGCCCGCGCGGCTGCTCCCGCCCGACGCCGGGAACCCGTCCGGCTATTGGGAGCCGCTCGATGCGATCGCGATCGACGACGCGTACCTGCGCGCGCGCGGATCGTCCTGGTACGACACGCGCTTCGATCCGCGGCCCCAGCCCGCCGACCCCGCGCTGGTCGAGCGCATCGCCGAGTTTCTCTCGACCGGTTTCACCGCCCCGGGTCCGCTGCTGGTCAAGGAGCCGCGCCTCACGCTGCTGCTCCCGGCGTGGCTCGCCGCCGCGGACGCGCTCGAGATGCCGGTCCGCGTGATCCACGTGGTGCGCGACCCGTTCGAGGTCGCGGCCTCGCTCGCGGTGCGGAACCGGATGGGGACCGAGCACGGGCTCGCGCTCTGGCTGAAGTACACGCTCGCGGGCGAGCGCGACGCGCGCGGCCGGCGCCGGCTGTTCGTCGCGTACGACGACCTGTTCGCGGACTGGAGCGCCGTCGTCGCGCGCTGCATCGGCGAGCTGGGCCTCCCGCTCGCGATCGGCGCGGGGACGCCGGCCGCGGTCGCCGACCATCTCCGCCCCGCGCTGCGCCACCACCGCGGCGCGCCGGACCGCGAGCCGGCGGGGCTGGATCCTCGGCTGGTGGCGTGGGCGCGCCGGGCCGGCGCCGCGCTGCGAAACGCCGTGACCGAGCCCCAGCGCGCCCGCCGCCGGCTCGACGCGCTGCGCGCGGAGTTCGCCGCCTCGTCCTACGCCGCGGGCCGCGCCTGGCCGGAGCCGCTCGCCGAGAGCGCGGGATACGAGCCCGCGGCGCCGCTCGGCGTCGCCGAAGCCGCGCTCGATCCGCACACCGCGGAGCTGAACCGGCTCAAGTACCAGCTCGAGAAGGAGCGCTACGAGCGCGAGATCGCCGAGCGCGAGACGGCCTGCGAGCTCGCAAAGCTGCGCGAGGAGCTCGCAAGCGCGACCGCGTCGGCCGACCGGACCGCGACGATCCAATCGCAGTTCGAGGCGCACCTGGCCGAGCTGCGCACCCGCCTCGCCACGGCCCAGGCGGCCGAGAGCGACCTGCACGCGGTCGCCGCCGCGCTGCGCGGCAAGGCCAACGCCGCCTCCGAGCAGCTCTACGAGGCGTTGCGGCGGAACCACGCGCTCATGGCGGAGCTCGAGGCGTCGCGCGCCGCGGGCGCGCGGCGCAACGGCGAGCCGCCGGCGGCCGCCGCCGCGCCGTCGCCGACGCCGGAGCTGCGCGAGCTCCGCAAGAACACCGTACAGCTCGAGCGGACCGTCGCGCAGCTGCGCGAGCAGCTGGCGGCGCGCGAAGCGCAGCTGGCCTCGCTGCAGAGCTCGCGCTCGTGGCGCCTGACCGCGCCGCTCCGCCGGGCCAAACGGGTGCTGGCGCCGTGAGCGCCGAGACGCGGCTCGTCGACGTGATCGTACCGGTCTACGGCGCGTTCTCGGCGACGATGCACTGCCTCTTCAGCGTCCTCGGCGCGCGCTGCCGCGCGCGGTTCGAGATCGTCGTCGTCGACGACGCGAGCCCGGATCCCGCGCTCGCGGCCGCCCTCGACGAGCTCGCCGCCTCGGGCCGCATCACCCTGCTGCGCAACGCGGAGAACCTCGGTTTCGTGCGCAGCGCGAACCGCGCGATGCGGCTCCATCCCGAGCGCGACGTCGTGCTGCTGAACTCCGACACCGAGGTGTTCGGCGACTGGCTCGACCGGATGCTCGCCGCGGCCGCGGGCGAGCGTGTCGCGACGGTGACGCCGTTCTCGAACAACGCCGAGATCTGCAGCTATCCGCGCTTCGTGAAGGACAACGCGGAGCCGCTCGAGATCGCCCCCGCCGAGCTCGACGCGCTGTTCGCGGAGGTCAACCGCGGCGCGACGGCCGAGCTGCCGACCGCGGTCGGGTTCTGCATGTTCGTCGCGCGCGCGTGCCTGAACCAGGTCGGGCTCTTCGACGAGGAGCGCTTCGGCGCGGGCTACGGCGAGGAGAACGATCTGTGCCTGCGCGCGCGAGCGGCGGGCTGGCGCAACCTGCTCGCCGGCGACGTCTTCGTGCCGCACGCCGGCGCCGCGTCGTTCGGCGACGCCAAGCGCGCGCGCGCCGCGGCGGCGTGGGAGACGCTTACGCACGACCATCCGGACTATGCCGGCGAGGTCGCGCGCTTCATCGAGTTCGACCCGCTCGAGCCGCTGCGGCGCCGGATCGACGTCGAGCGCGTCCGGCGGCACGACCGCGCGGGCACGTTCCTGCTCGTCACGCACAACCGCGAAGGCGGGACTGAGCAGCACGTGGCCGATCTGACCCGCCGTATCGTCGCCGCCGGCGGCGACGTGCTGATCGCGCGCAGCGCCGGCGGGACGGGACGGGTGCTGCGGCTCGAGTCACCCTCGCTCGAGGTCCCGAACCTCCCGGCGTTCGACGTGCGCGGCGAGCCGGACGCGTTCGCCGAGGCGCTCGGCGTGCTCGGCGTCGTCCACCTGCACGTCCATCACTTGGCGGACTTCCCGCCCGAAGCGGCGGATTTCTTGCGGCTCGCGGCGGCGCGCGCCGGGATCCCGTACGACGTGACGGTGCACGACTATTTCTTCATCTGCCCGCGCATCAATCTCGTCGACTCGAGCTCGCTTTACTGCGGCGAGCCCGGGACCGACGGGTGCGCGCGCTGCCTGCACGAGGGCGGCTCGGAGTTCGGCCGGCCGCCGATCGAGGACTGGCGCGCGCGCTACGACCGGTTCCTGCGCGCCGCCCGCACGGTGTTCGTCCCGGATGCCGAGGTCGCGATCCGCCTCGGGCGCTACTTCCCCGGACTCGCGTTCGCGGTGCGTCCGCATCCCGAGCCGGTCCCGCTCCGCCCGCTGCGCGGCGCACCGCCGCGGTCCGCGCCGGCGGCGGACGGCGCACCCGTGCACCGGCGCGTCGGGCTGATCGGCGCGATCTACCCGCTCAAGGGCTCGCGCCAGCTGCTGCACTGCGCGCGGATCGCGCGCGAGCGCGGCCTGCCGCTGGAGTTCGTCGTCGTCGGCTTCAGCGACATCGACGACGAGCTGCGCGAAGCCGGCGTGACGATCACCGGCGGGTACGCGCAGGACGACCTCGACGGTATCCTGGCGCGCGAGCCGCTCGACCTCGCGTGGTTCCCCTCGGTCTGGCCCGAGACGTACTGCTACACGCTGTCCGCCGCGATCCGCGCCGGCCTCTTCCCGGTCGCGTTCGACATCGGCGCGATCGCGACGCGCGTGCGCGCGCTGGACTGGGGGCTGCTGCTCCCCGTGACCTCGTTCTTCGATCCGGAGAGCGTCCTCGAGGCGCTGCTCACCGCGCCGCTCGCGCCGTTCCCCGCCGGCGCACCGGTGCTCGACGAGCCGTATCCCTCGTTCATCGAGGACTACTACGCGCTGGCGAGCCGCTCGCCGCGCGCCGCCGCTCAGTAGATCGTCGCGAAGCCGCGCTGCGCGGCGTGGACCTCTTCGAGGACGCTCATCCAGGCGATGTTGTACCAGCGCGGGTTCGCGAGCCACGCGACGTCGTCGAGCGGGAGCTTCTGCAGCATCACGTCGATCGACTCGAGCACCGTCACCGCCGGCGTGAAGCCGAGCCGCTGCGTCATCTTCAGGTTCGACATGCGGTAGTCGCGGACGAGCTTCGGGAGCGGCGCCTCCTCGAGCGTGACCTGGCGGCCGCGCAGCGAGAGCGAGCCGGCGACCAGCATCGCGAGCTGGCGCACTTGGTAGTTCTCCTGCATCACGTTGAAGATCTCGCCGCGCACCTCGCCGAGCGGCGCGGTGAGCGAGACGATATGCGCGCGCGCGACGTCGCCGACGTCGACCAGCGGGCGCCACTGCCAGCCGCCGCCGTGCAGGTACAGCTTGCCCGCGGTGACCGCGTCCTTGAGGAACGTGTTGACGACGAGATCGAAGCGCATCCGCGGCGACCACCCGTACACCGTCCCCTGGCGCAAGATCACCGGCGCGAAGTCGTCGCCGGCGAGCGCGAGCAGCGCGTCCTCGGCGTGCTTCTTCGAGATCGAGTACGCGCCGCGCGGCCGCACCTCGGTCTTCTCGTCGAACATCCCAGGGCCGATCCCGTCGTAGAGCGAGGCCGAGGAACCGAAGACGAAGCGCCGCACGCCGCGGCGCACGCACGCCTGCGCGAGCCGCTCCGTCGCGACCGCGTTCATCTCCCAGTTCGCGGCGGGGTTGTACTCGGCGGTCGGGTCGTTCGAGAGCCCGGCGAGGTGCGAGACGCCGTCGATCCCGTCGAGCCACGCGTCGTCGAACGCGCGCACGTCGCCGGCGACCGCGGTGAGCCGGCCGTCGCTGCGCGCGGCCAGCTCCTCGACCGGCGCTTCGCCGAAGAAGAAGCGGTCGACGATCCGCACCGAGTCGCCGCGCTCGAGCAGCTGGCGGCACAGCTCGAGCCCGACGTAGCCGGCGCCGCCGGTGACGAGGACGTGCACGGCTATGCGCGCGCCGCAGCGAGGCGCGCGCTGCGCGCGGCGAGGAACTCGTCGAGCGCGCGCTCCCACGACGGCATCGGCGCGATCCCGTAACGCGCGAAGGTCGTGTTCTCGAGCGGCGAGCGCATCGGGCGCTGCGTCGGGTTTCCGAGCGCCGCGTACGAGGTCGCCTCGAGCGGCGCGTCGCCGAAACCGGCTTTCGCGAACGCGGCGCGGACGAACTCGTACCACGAGAGCGCGCCGGCGTTGGTGACGTGGTGCGTCCCGAACGCCTCGGCGTCGATCAGGTCGCGGATCGCGCGCGCGACGTGCGGCGCGTACGAGGGCGAGAAGATCATGTCGGCGACCATCCGCGTCGGCTCGCCGCGCTCCGCCTGGCCCAGCACGCGCTCGATCAACGTGTAGCCTTTGTTCGAGGTGCCGACCGTCCCGAAGACGCCGCTGGTGCGCACGATGCAGTGCCGCGCGCCGTGCCGCCGGGTGAGAAACTCGCCCGCCGCTTTCGAGGCGCCGTACGCCGTGCGCGGAGCGACGGCGTCGTCCTCGCGGTACGCGCGCCCGAGATCGCCCGCGAAGACGTAGTCGGTGCTGATCGTCACGAACGCGACGCCGCGCGCGGCGCAGGCCTGCGCGGCGCGGTCGACCGCGAGCGCGTTCAGCGCGAACGCCTTCTCCGGCTCGCGCTCGCACGCGTCGACGTTGTGGAACGCGGTGCAGTTGATCAGCACGTCCGGACGGTGCTCGTCGAGCAGGCGCGCGAGCGCGTCCGCGTCCTCGAACGGCAGCTCGGCGTGCGAGGGCGCGAGCACCTCGCGCTCGCGCAGCGCCTCGCGCAGCGCGGAGCCGAGCTGGCCCGAGCCGCCCGCGATCGCGATCCGGCGCGCGCTCACGCCGGCGCGAGCGCCTTCTTCAGTCGCTCCTCGGCGACCAGACACGTCGCGCGGTAGAGCGACTCGAACTGCCCGGCGTCGGTCCACCAGCCGTCGAGCACGTCGTAGTAGCAGTCGCCGGCCCTGATGTACGCGTTGTTGACGTCGGTGATCTCGAGCTCGCCGCGCGCCGACGGCTTGAGGTCGCGCGCGTAGTCGAAGACGCGGTTGTCGTACATGTAGATCCCGGTCACCGCGAAGTTGCTCTTCGGGACCTTGGGCTTCTCCTCGATCGCGGCGATCCGCTCGCCGGCGAACTCGGCGACGCCGAAGCGCTAGGGATCGTCGACCTCTTTGAGCAGCAGCCGGCAGCCGGTGCGCTGCGCGCGAAAGCGCTCGACGTGCGCCGCGATGCTGTTCTGGATGATGTTGTCGCCGAGGACGACGACGACCGGCTCGCCGGCGGCGAAGTGCTCGCAGAGCTTCAGCGCGTCGGCGATCCCGCCTTCGCCTTCCTGATACGTGTACGCGATGTGCGGGAGCCCGAAGTCGCGGCCGTTCCCGAGCAGCTTGAGGAAGTCGCCCGCGTTGTTCCCGCCGGTGACGATCATGATCTCGCGGATCCCCGCGTCGCAGAGCGTCTGCAGCGGATAGTAGATCATCGGCCGGTCGTAGATCGGCAGCAGGTGCTTGTTCGTGACCTTCGTCAGCGGCCGCAGCCGCGAGCCCAGGCCGCCGGCCAGAATGATGCCTTTCACGTGATGAATCGTTCTCTCTTACCGGTTACCGGTGCGCGTACTGGCGGCGGTAGTAGTCCGCGAACTCGCCTGATTTGATCGGGCGCCACCAGGCTTCGTGCTCACGATACCATGCTACCGTCTCGGCGAGCCCGTTCGCGAACGGGACGCGCGGCGACCAGCCGAGCGCCCGAGCTTTCGCGGCGTCCAGCGCGTAGCGCCGGTCGTGGCCCTCGCGGTCCGTCACGTGACGGACGCTGGCCTCGAACGAGCGCCCCGTGAGCCGGATCAGCTCGCGGGTGATCTCCAGGTTCGTCCGGCTGTTCCCGCCGCCCAGGTTATAGATCTCGCCCGGGGTCCCGTGCTCGAGGACGTGCGCGATCCCGCGCGCGTGGTCGTCGGCGTGGAGCCAGTCGCGGACCTGGAGCCCGTCGCCGTAGACCGGGACCTGCTCGCCGTCGAGCAGGTTGGTCACGAACAGCGGGATCAGCTTCTCGGGATACTGGTACGGGCCGTAGGTGTTGGAGCCGCGCGTGATCAGGACGGGCGTCCCGTAGGTGGTGTGGTAGGCGAGGACCTGGAGGTCGCCGCCGGCCTTCGAGGCCGCGTACGGACTGCGCGGGCGGATAGGGTCGGTCTCCACGGACGCGCCCGAGGCGACGTGGCCATAGACCTCGTCGGTCGAGACCTGGAGGAAGCGCGCGATCCCGAGCCGCCGGACCGCCTCGAGCAGGACGTGCGTCCCCATCACGTCGGTCCGGATGAACGCCTCGGGGTCGAGGATCGAGCGGTCGACGTGCGTCTCGGCGGCGAAGTTCACGATCGCGTCGGCGCCCGCGCCGAGCGCCTCGCCGACCGCGGCCGCGTCGGCGATGTCGCCCTTGACGAAGCGGTAGCGCGGGTCGCCGGCGACCTCCGCGAGGTTCGCCGGGTTGCCGGCGTAGGTCATCGCGTCGAGGACGGTGACCGTGACGTCGCTGCGCTCGCGGAGGACCAGGCGGACGAACGCCGAGCCGATGAAGCCCAGTCCGCCCGTGACGAGCCAGTGTGCCATGCCGGGCCGCCGTGTTCGGCCGCGTCCGGAGACTCTCCCGTGCGGGCGGAAACTTCGCCCGCGCCGGACGGTACTACGCGAGTAGGATGGCTGTGCAGTCTGTCCCCGAAATTCCGGACGAGCGGCTCGTCGACGCGGTCCTCCGCGGACAGCCCGACGCGTTCGGCGAGCTGGTCGAGCGCTACAAGCGCGGGATCGCGTCGTTCATCGGCGCTTCGGTCCGCCAGCCGTCGGACGTCGCCGACCTGACGCAGGAGACGTTCCTGCGCGCCTACGCGCACCTCGGGACGTTCAACCCCGATTTGGGCCGGTTCTCGACCTGGCTGTACCACATCGCCCGCAACGTCGTCCGGACGTTCCTCGGGCGCTCGCTGCGCCGCCCGGCGCTCGCCGAGCTCGGCGAGGAGCAGACGCTCGAGAACACGATCCCGGACCCGTCCCGCGAGGCCGACCCGGCCGGCGGGGTCTTGCGCGCCGAGGCCGAGGCCGAGGTGCGCGCCGCGCTCGCCGAGCTCCCGGAGCGGACCCGCACGGTCCTCGCGCTGCGCTTCTACGACAACATGGACTACCAGAGCATCGCCACCACGATGGGTCTCTCGCTCGGCAACGTGAAGACGCTGATCCATCGCGGCAAGCTCGCGCTGGCGCACAAGCTGCGCGAACGGGAAGCGGTGGCCGAGGGAAACTGCCCGACCCGGGCGTTCCGGGCGGCGGTCGGAGGTCTCGGTGAGCTGCAGCTCGTCTGAAGCGCTCTTCGAGGCCTACCTCGACGACACGCTCGTCCCCGCGCAGCGCGCGCGGCTGCTGCGGCACCTGAACCGCTGCGGCAGCTGCAAGGGCGTCCTCGACGAATTGCGCGTCGTCGACGCGCTGCTCGCCGGCCCGCGGCAGGTCGAGCTCCCGGCGAACTTCACCTTCGCGACGATGGCCGAGGTGCGCTCGCTGCCGCGCCCGCACGTCTCCTCGGCGCCGGTCCTCGCGTACCTCGTCTCGTACCTCGTCGCCGCGTGGCTGCTGATCGGGGCCGGCTTCCTGCTCGCCGCGAGCGCCATGCGCGCGCTCGGCGAGACCGCGCTCGACCTCACGGCCCAGCTCGTCCACACCTTCGGCGCGTTCGCCGCGGCGGGCGCGCACGTCGCCGGCGACTTCGGCTCGCTGCCGGCGCTCCTCGGCGGCGCGATCGTCCTCGACGTCGGTCTCGTCCTCGCGCTCGTCGCCGGCTTCGCCGTCGTGCGGCCCCGGCTGGCGGAGCGCCTGCGCTGGTGACGGCCCGGCTCCTCACGCTCTTCGCGGTCCTGGCCGGGCTGGTCGCGTTCGTCTCGGCGCAGCCCGCCGAGGCGCGCGGCCGCGACGGCGGCCAGACCCAGGTCTTCGAGAACGTCTACGTCCCGTCGGGCGAGACGGTCAGCGGCGACGTCAACACCTTCTTCGGCGACGCGGAGGTCGCGGGGACGGTGACTGGCGACTGCAACGCGTTCTTCGGCACGTGCACCGTCGACGACGGCGGGCACGTCGGCGGGAAGATCAACAGCCTCGACAACGACTTCGTGCACGCGTTCGTGCCGTGGGCGATGGGCCGCCGCGGCGCGAGCGGGATCGTCGCGGAGCAGGACCGCCGCCTGTTCGGGCGGCTGCTCGGCAGCGCGATCGTGATCCTGGTCTTCCTGCTCTTCCCGCTGCGGATGCGCGTTGCGCTCGACCGGGTCGAGCGCCACCCCGCGCTCTCGGCGCTCACCGGGTTCGCCGGCGCGCTCGCCGCGATCCCGATCGGGATCGTGCTGCTGGTGAGCCTGATCGGGATCCCGCTGATCCCGCTCGAGATCGCCGCGATCTTCGCGTTCGTCTGGATCGGGACCGGCGCGGTCGCGCTGCTGGTCGGGCGCCGGCTCTGCGAGCTGGTCATGCCGGCCGCGACGCCCTCGCCGCTGGTCGCGCTGATCATCGGCCTGGTCGTCGTCTCGGCGGCCGAGATCGTCCCGCTGGTCGGCTGGATGGTCACCGCGATCGTCTCGCTGGTCGGGCTGGGCTCGGCGATCCTCGCGTTCGTCCGCTCGGCGAGCCTCGAAGGGACGATCCGGCGGGCGCCGATCGGCGGACCGCCCGCGACCGGCTGGCGCTGAGACCCGCGCCGTCGAACGACGGCGGGTGCCCCAGAACGTCTACCTGCCGCCGTACGCGCCGCGCCGCCTGATCGTCCACCAGCACATGATGAAGTGCGCGGGGACGACGATCGTCGGGATTCTAGAGCGCGAGCTCGGCGACGCGTTCTACCACGTCCACCGCGACGACCCGCGCGGCGTCATCTTCCCCGAGCAGCTCGCGGCGTTTCTCGAGGCGACGCCGGCGCTCCGCGCGATGACCACCCATCATCTGCGCGGCGGCGCGCCCGAGGGCGACTTCGAGGTGATCGACTGCGCGCCGCTGCGCGATCCGCTCGACCGGCTCGCGTCGCTCTACCACTTCACGCGGAACGACCCGTCGCAGCTGCTCCACCCGTTCACGCTGCGCGGGCTCGAGGCGTTCTTCCTGAACGCGCTCGAGCACTACCCCGACGTCGTCATCAACGTGCAGACCTCGCTGCTCGCGACGCGCACCGCCGCGCGCCCGGCCGGCCGCCGCGATCTCGAGCGCGCGATCGCGCGGATGCGCGCGTCCTCGTTCGTCGCCGTCGTCGACCGCTTCGACGAGAGCATGGTCGTCGCCGAGTACTTCGTGCGGCCGTCGTGGCCCGGCTTGCAGCTCCATTACCGGCCCGCGAACACGACTCGCGAGCTGAGCTACGACCTCGCGGAGCGCGAGCGGCGGCTGCGCGCCGAGCTCGGCGAGCCGACGTACGCGCTGCTCAAGCGGCTGTGCGAGCTCGACGCCGAGCTCGTCGCGGCCGCCCGCGAGGAGCTCGACCGGCGCATCGCGCTGATCCCCGGCTTCGAGCTGCGGCTGCAGGCGTTCCGGCACCGCTGCGCCGCGCTCGCGGAGACGCAGCCGGCATGAGCGCTGCCGAGACCGCAGGGACCCCGGAGACCGGCGGGGCGCTGCTCGCGCAGGCGTCCGCCGCGCTCGGCGAGCGCCGCTTCGCGGACGCGCAGTTCGTCGCGGTCCGCGCGCGCGCCGCCGCCGCCGGCGAGCGCGAGCGCGACGCCGCCGAGGCGGTGATCGCCGCGGCGCGCGCCGCGGCCGTCCCGGAGCGCAACGCGACGACCGAGGCGTATCACGCCTGGTACTACGAGACGCTGGTGTGGCAGCGCACGACGTGGTGCGGCGTCCCCGTCTTCAAGTCGGTCAGCGACCTGTGGAACTATCAAGAGATCATCGCCGCGCTGCGCCCTTCGGTGATCGTCGAGCTCGGCACGTACGTGGGCGGCTCGGCGCTCTTCTTCGCGCACGTCGTCCGCAGCGCCGGGCTCAGCGCGCGCGTGCTGACCGTCGACGTCGATCACTCGCGCGTCGCCAGCGCCGCACGCGCCGAGCCGATGATCGAGTTCCTCGAGGCGAGCTCGGTCGCGCCCGAGGCGCTGGACCGGATCGCGGCCTTGCGCCGGGAACGGCCCGGGCCGGCGTTCTTCATCCTCGACTCCGACCACGCGGCGGCGCACGTGTACGCCGAGCTGGTCGCGCTGCGCGACCGCACCAAGGAAGGCGACGTCGTGATCGTCGAGGACTCGAACGTGAACGGTCACCCGGTCCTGCCCGAGTTCGGCCCGGGCCCGTACGAGGCGCTGCACCGGTATCTCGCCGAGCATCCCGGCGACTACGCGAACGACGCCGAGCGCGAGGCGAAGTTCGGGTTCAGCTTCGCGCGCGACGGGTTTCTCGTCCGCCGCGCGGGTGCAAGCGAAGGACGACGGGAGCCGACCGGCGGATGAGGGGCGCGATGGAGAAGCAGCTCACGCCGATCGCGCGCGACGCGCTGGAGTTCAAGGAGCGGCTGCTCCGGACCAAGGAGCAGCTCGAACCGCCCTCGTTCTGGTATCCGTACGACACGCTGGCGAACTTCATCCATCTCGGCAAGCTCGACACCGACGACCGCGTGACGCTCGAGAACCTGCGCGGGCTCACGATCGCCGACATCGGCGCCGCCGACGGCGACATGGCGTTCTACCTGGAGTCGCTCGGGAACACGGTCGACATCGTCGACCACGCGCCGACGAACTTCAACGGCCTGCGCGGCGCGGCGCGGATGAAAGAGCATCTGCGCAGCGCGGTGACGATCAACGACGCCGACCTCGACCATCTCTTCGCGCTCCCGCGCGAGCGCTACGACGTCGTCTTCTTCCTCGGGATCCTCTACCACCTCAAGAACCCGTTCAACGTGATGGAGCGGCTCGCGCGCCACGCGGGGACGTGCTTCCTCTCCACCAAGGTCGCGAAGTACGCGGGCTCGCCGGCGCTGCGCATCGCGCCGCTGCCGGTCGCGTATCTGCTCGGCCCGGTCGAGTCGAACAACGATCCGACGAACTTCTGGGTCTTCAGCGACACCGGGCTCAAGCGGCTGCTCGACCGCGCCGGCTGGGAGGTCGTCTCGTACACGACCGTCGGCGACGTGATCGCCTCCGACCCCGCCTCGCCGCAGCACGACGAGCGCGCCTTCTGCTACCTGCGCTCGCGCCACTTCCCCGGCTGAGCCCGGGGCGGGCAGGCGTCCCGGGGAAAGACCGGGGCATGGACATCGTGCTCCCCTCGCCGCGCTTCGCCAGCCGCGTCCAGCGGCTGAAGCCGTCGACGATCCGGGAGATGCTCAAGGTTACCCAGGACCCCGAGGTCATCTCGTTCGGCGGCGGCCTGCCGGCGGCCGAGCTCTTCCCGGTCCAGGAGATCTCCGCCGCGCAGGACCGGGTCATGCGCGAGCGCGGCGCCGCGGCGCTCCAGTACTCGGTCACCGACGGCGTCCCCGAGCTGCGGCGCTGGGTCGCGGCGCGGGTCTCCGCGCGCGGGATCGGGGCCGGGGAGGACGACGTCGTGATCACCGGCGGCTCGCAGCAGGGGCTCGACCTCTACGCGCGCGTCTTCCTCGACCCGGGCGACGTCGTCGCGCTCGCCAACCCGTCGTACCTCGGCGCGATCCAGGCCTTCGACGCGTTCGAGCCCGCCTATCTGCCGATCGAGTCCGACGCGGACGGCCTCGTCCCCGAGGCGCTCGAGGCGGCGTTCGCGGCGGCCGACCCGCTCCCCAAGTTCCTCTACGTCGTCCCGAACTTCGACAACCCGACCGGGAAGACGCTCGCGCGGGAGCGGCGCCCGCGCCTGGCCGCGATCTGCGAGCGCTACGGCGTCCCGATCCTGGAGGACGACCCGTACGGCGAGATCGCGTTCGACCGCCCCGCGCCGCGCGCGCTGGCGAGCTGCGCGGCGCGCGGGACGGTCACGTATCTTGGCACCGGCTCGAAGATCGTCGCGCCGGGGCTGCGCGTCGCGTGGATGGTCGTCCCCGACCGCGATCTCCGCGACAAGATCGTCACCGCGAAGCAGGGCGCCGACCTGCACTCGAGCTCGTACGCGCAGTACGTCTTCCACGAGTACGTCTCCGACGAGGCGCGCCTGGCCGCGCACGTCGCGCGCATCAAAGCGACCTACAAGCGGCGGCGCGACGCGATGATCGCCGCGCTGCGCGCGGAGATGCCGGCGCACGTCGGCTGGAACGTCCCCGACGGCGGGATGTTCTTGTGGGCGACCGCGGGCGACGGCATCGACACCGAGGAGCTGTTCGAGATCGCGGTGCGCGACCGCGTCGTGTTCGTCCCGGGGCGCCCGTTCTACCCGAACAAGGACCGCGGCGACGGGATGCGGCTGAACTTCTCCGCGATGGACGAAGGGCGCATCGCCGAAGGGATCGCGCGGCTCGCGCGCGCGGTGGATCAGGCCGGCGTGTCGCTCAGCGCCGCCCGCAGCTCGGCCGTCGCGTCGAACACCGAGCGCGCGGAGACGCCGAACTTCGTCTCGTAGAACAGCGGGCCGCGATGCGGCGCCTCGCGCAGCCGGCTCGGATCGGCGCGCCGCAGGCGCTCTTCGCGCTTCCACAGCATCCGGACGGCGAGCCCGGGCCCGAGCCCGACCCACGTGCGCAGCTGCGAGCGGTAGTTCGCCAGCGCCCGAAGCGGCACGAGCGCCTCGGAGAGCGTCAGCCGGCGAACCATCGCCCGCTGTGCCGACGGGACGAACGAGGCGACGCGGAAAAGGCCGCGCGGGCGGCGGTACGCGTTGTACAGCGAATAGGTGAAGACGTCGCGGATGCCGGCTTCGCGCGCGAGCGCCAGCGCGAGCAGGTGCGCGGCGTCATGATCCGCGTGACCGCCTTCCCAGTCCGTGACGAAGATACGCTCGAACCGGGCTCCGGTCGAGGCGGCCCAGCCGCCGAGCATCCGGCGCGCGCGCCCGAGGTGATGGATCAGCGATCCGTCCGGGATGCGGCCGTCACCGTCGCTGAGAAACACGACACGCGACGCGCCGACGCCCAGGCGCTGCAACGCGCGCAGCGACTCCGCATCCCGCACCCGTGCGCTGGCCGAGGATGCGCCGTCGGTCAGGTAGGCGCACCACACCGTGTTCGCGAGTCCTCGTTCATATGCGATCCGAGTCGCGATTCCGACTTCGTCGTCTTGATGGGCGAATACGAACAGCACGTCCTCCGTCCGGTTCCGCGCGTCGTCGCGAACGGGCTCGCCGAACGGTCGAAGCGTGATCCCGAGCGCCGCGAGGCTCGTTCCGGTCTCCATCGGCGTCAGCGCGTCCAGACCGGCGAGCCGTTCGCCGAGCGCGCGGAGCGCCGGGACACGGCCGCCGAACCGCCGCAGCAGCGACGGGAGCGGTCCCAGCGGGACGGGGACGACGATGAGCCGGCGGCCGAGGCCGCGCGCGATCCCGCGGAGATACGCGGAGAACGCGACGGGCGCCGGGCTCCCGATCTGATAGAGCCGCCGGCCGCGGTCGGGTCCGAGCGACAAGCGCACCAGCGCCTCCGCGAGGTCGTCCACGTGGACCGGCTGCACCGGCGCTCCGGGCCGCGGCACGGGGAGGACCGGCCGCTTCGCGACCAAGTCGCAGAGGCGGCCGTAGAGCGCGGCCGGCGTCCCGCCGTAAACCATCCCGGGCCGCACCACGATCTCGCCCGGCTCGCTCAACAGCGCTTCTGCGGCGCGCTTGCTGCGCGCGTACGCGGAGCGCGCACCCGTCGCCGCGGACTGGCTCGAGACGAAGACGAAGCGCGGCAGTTCCAGACGGCGCGCGGCCTGCAGCAGCCGAGCCGTCCCGTCGGTGTTCACATCTCCGCCGGCACCTGCGGCGAATCCGCGCTCGTCGACGGCGAGGTGGACGACGGCAGCCGAGCCGCGCAAGGCCTCGTCCGGGACCGGCGCAGCGAGGTCGTACGAGAACCACCGCACGCCCGGCGTCGCGGCCTCGGGGGGACGGCGCGCAAGCGCGTGGACGAGCGCACCGTGCGCGCGCGCCGCGCGAACGACCGCCGATCCGATGTAGCCGTTCGCGCCCGTGACGACGAGGATCGGCTCAGCGCCGGGCATCGTTCGCCGGCTGCGCCCCCTTGCGGCGGATCACGATGAGATGGTGCAGGCCGAACGCACCCGCCGCCGGCGAGACGACCTTCTCGAGCACGCGCAATGCGCCGGTCGCCGCGGTCGGCGCCAGCTGCCGGAAGTTCAAGCCGCCGGAGAGCAGGTAGCGCACGTAGTTCGTCATCACCTCGGTGTGCGGGATCTCGAGCTCCGGGTTCTCGGCGAGGAAGCGTGCGCGGTCACGGAAGAGCACGACGTAGCTCAACGCCTGGTTCGCGCGCTCCCGGTCGCGCTGCTCGTCGGCGCGCCAGCCGGGCCCGGACCGGTCGAAGGTCTCCTCGCGGAACAGGTTCGCGTAGATCAGCCCCGCGAGCGCGCCGAAGTACGGATCGATCAAGATGACGCCGCCGCCCGGGCGCACGACGCGCGCGATCTCGGCGAAGAAGCGCGACGGGTCGGGGAAGTGGTGGAAGCAGTTGATCCCGTACAGCGCGCGCACGTTTTCGTCCGGAAGATCGAGCTGCATCGCGTCGAGGACGCGCTCGAGATGCGGCGCCGGCATGATGTCCGACGTAACGGTGTCGGGATAGTAGTCCTTGAGCATGCTCGAGCCCGAGCCGAGCTCGACGCGCAAGCCTTCCGTCGCGCCGAAGTACCGCTCGTCGAGCGCGCGGACGCGGCGGTAGAAGTCCTCGAAGACGCCGCGGATCATCGGCCGGCTCGCGAGGATGCGCCGGTGCTCGAGGACGCGTTCGGCGGGATCGGTCGCGACCTGGCGAACCTCGGGCGCGCGCAGGAAGTCGATCAACGTCACTCGTTCGGTCCTCTAGCAGCTCTTCGCCGCGACGCATCGGGCGATGCGGTCGGCGTTCGCCATGATGGTCATCGTGTGCGATTTCGCGGGGAGCGAGGTGAGCACCGCCCCGTCGACGACGTGCACGCCGTCCGTGCCCGCGAGCCGCCCTTCGGCGTCGGTCTCGCCGCGGCGCGGGTCCGCACGCATCGGGAGCGTCCCGGCGTAGTGCATCTCCTCGCCCGGCCGGCTGAGCTTCGTCGTCCCGGGGAGCAGCGCCGCGCCCAGCCGCCGGAACTCGGTCCGCAGCTCGCGCACCGCCTCGCGGACCGCCGGGCGCAGGTCGTCGGTGTAGCCGCCCTTCACGGCGAGCGATCCGCCGGCGCGCACGCGCACGGTGTTCGCGGAGAACCGCGCCGGGAAGAATGACGCGCTGACCAGCAGCCGCGGCCAGAGCCACGCGGCGAAGCTGCGCGCGAACGGCCGCAGCAGCGGGAGGCGCCCGTACAGCTCGCTCGGCAGCATCCCGGCCGTCGGCAGGAGGCCGCCGAAGATCTCCGGCGCGCCGGGGATCCCGGCGAGCTCGAGCGCGAACGCGAGGTACCCGAGCGCGTAGCCGTACTCGGCCGGCGGCCCGAACAGCGCCTCGGGCTGGACGAGCGCGAAGGTGAGCACCGGGGTCGTGAGCAGCGGCCGGTCGAGGTCGAACGCGCCGAGCAGCTCGAGCGCGAGCTTCGTCGACCCGAGCGTCCCCGCCGCGAGCAGCACGCGGTCCGCGGTGAACACGCGCGCCGCATCGCCGCGCGCGGTCTCGGCGTTCGTCGCGACGGCGTGGACCGCGAACGCATCGCCGGCGCGTTCGACGCGCGTGACGAACCAGCCGGAGGAGTAGGTGAAGCCGGCGCGCTCGCGCAGCGGCGCGATCTCGTCGGCGGCATTGTAGATCGAGCGCTGGTGACAGCCGTAGATGCACATTGCCGAACGGTTGCACGCGCGCCGCTCGCCCAGGTCCGCCGTCAGCACGGCCTGCTGCGGCCGGCCGAGGCGAAAACGCCGCCGCTCCGCGCCGGCCCCGCGGCGCCGGTCGTGGCGCTCGGACAACGCGCTCAGCGGCGGGGGGAGCGGGTTCGGCGCTTGCAGCGGATAGCCGCTGCCGAACCACTCGGCGAGATCGTCGCCGGACGATCCGCTGATCCCGATCCGTTCCGCGACCGCGCGATAGCTCGGCGCGAGATCGGCGCGCTTCACCGGATACTCCGCGAGCTCGGCGTCGGTGAACGCGCCGGCGCCCGAGCCCCACGCGTTCGACAACCCGCCGGGCGCGAGCGAGCCGTGCGCGGCGAACCCGTCGCTCGCGATGCGGTAGCGTTCGGTGTAACCGCGAAAGACGTGCGCGAACTCCGGCGCGCGCAGCTTCGGCGACGCGTTCTCCAGCAGCCGCGCGTCGCCGCCGAGGAAGACGCGCCATTGCTCGTCGTCGCTCTCGCGGCGTTCGGAGAAGCTGCGCGCGTCGAGCAGCGACGGTCCCGCGCGCTCGGCGCCCGGGTCGATCATGTGCACGTCGAGGCCCGCGTCGAGCAGCGGCCACGCCGCGGAGACACCGGCGGGCCCGCTGCCGACGATCAGGATCACCGCGCGCCGTCCTTCGCCGGCCACCACGCGACGCGGTGGAAGACGAGCCGGCCGGGGAGCGCGAGCGTCTCCGCGAGCCCGATCGCCGCCGCGCGCAGCGCCATCTCGGCGAAGCCGCGCCGCGCCCAGCCGCGGCTGCGACGCGCGCCCCACGGCGTGAGCTCGGTGACGAGCGTCGCGAGGTACAGCCGCCGCTCGAACTCGCGCGACGACGCCGAGCGCGGCAGCAGCGGGAGCGGCTCGAACAGCGCGGTGAGCGACGGGACGCGCGCCCAGCGGCCGGGGATCGCCATCGGCGCCGCGCCCGCGCCCAGCAGCCGCACGTAGCGGCGCAGCGCGAAGCGCGGCGCGCCGCCGCCCCACGCGTAGCGCTGCAGCGCGCGGCCCTCGGCGAGCAGCGCGCGCGTCTCAGACGTAGTCATGGTCGAACCACGTCACGTACCAGCTCGCGAGCGCGTCGCCGGTGAAACGGCTCGGCGCGCCTCTCGACTCGTGCACGATCATGCGGAAGCCTTCGGGCGCGCGCAGGTACCCGGCGCGGCGCAGCAGCGCACCGAGCGGGCCGCTCGGCCCGGTCATGCACGCGGCGAACGCGACGCGCGCCGCGGCGGCGTCGCGGTGCACTTGCGCCAGCAGCGCGCGCCCGACCTCGGGGCGCTCGAACGGATAGACGATGTCGACGATCCCGAGCGAGTCGAAGCCGAGCATCGGCATCCGCCGCAGCGCGACGTAGCCGGCGAACCGCCCCGCTTCGGTCGCGCGGTAGACCGCGTACTCGCGGTGCGGCGCCGCGAAGTAGCGCCAGTTCAGGATCTCCGGCGTTCGCACGGCGGAGATCGCGAACCCGCGCAGCGCCTGCTCGAAGAACGCGCGCGCGTCCTCGCCGAAGCGCTCGACGCGCTCGACGGCGATGCTCGCCGGCGCGCGCGGCGCGAACAGTCTCGCCGCGGCCGCCGGCAGCGCGAGCGGCGGCTTCAGCACCGCGCGCACCGCCGGCGAACGAACGTAGTTCGCGGCGATCGCGCCGAAGTCGTACGGCCGCACGTACACCGGGAGCGGGCCGACGTCGCGGTAGCCGAGCGCGAGCATCGCCTTGAGCATCTTCGGCCGGTTCGGGCCGTACCCGAACGCGAAGCCGGCGGCGGGATAGCCTTTGCACAGCGCGTTGACGAGCCGCGGAAAGAGCATCGTCTTGCGCAGGTGCTCGGCGACGATCAGGTTGCACGTGATCCCCGCGACCACGCGTTCGCCGTTCAGCGAGAGCGCGTACGGCATGATCCCCTCGTGCCCGACGATCGCGCCCGACTCGTCCTCGCCGACGACGACCTTGAAGACGCCGAACGGCGTGTCGCGGTACATCCAGCGCCACAGATCGGCGAACTCGCGCGGCGGGCAGCGCATGTCGGGCTCGACGTGCAGCTGCAGCGCGGCGATCCCGTCGAGATCGCCCTCGCGGTAGTCGCGAACGGTCTCGCGCGGCACTACCGCGCGACCGGGACGAACGTCATGAAGTCCCAGAGCGGGAACGCCGCCGCGCGCGCGCGCAGCGCGCCGTCCGCCTCGCACTCCGCCGGCAGGCCGGGATTGAGCAGCTGCACCAGACCGAAGCCGGCCTCCGCCATCACCGCGACGTAGCGGTCGAGCGTCGGCGCGACGTTGAAGACGCGCTCGCGGTACTCGGGGACGATCGTGTACGGGCGCTCGGGATCGCCGTAGATCCCGCCCAGCCAGAACGGCGAGCTCGGCTCCATCATCTCGATGCGCCCGCCCGCCGCAACGAGGCGGCGGAACTCCGCGAGCAGCGCGCGCAGGTCCTCGCCGAGCCGCCCGCGGTCGGCCTCCTCGACCAGGATCAGCATCACGTCGCTCATGTAGATCAGGTCGACGCTCGCGTCCGGGATCGAGCGCAGGATCGCGAGGCTCTCGGCGTTCGTCGCCGGCCCGTGAAACTCGGCGTGCTCGCCGAAGTTTCGCCGCGCGAGCGCGATCAGCTCGGCGTTCGTGTCGATGCCGATCACGCGCGCGCCGAGGGCGGCGAACTTCGCCGAATAGTACCCGTTGCCGCAGGCGAAGTCGAGCACCGTGCGCCCGTCCAAAGAGCGCGCGCCGTAGTAGCGGTCCCAGAACGTCCCCTGCACCGCGCGGTACGGTCCCGGCTTCACGCTCAAGCCGTCGGCGCTGAACTTCTGGTCGTGCCACCAGCGCCAGTTCTCGCGCAGGCGCAGCTCGAGCGCCTGGTACTGGCCGACGCGCTCGTGGAACGTCCCGAGGTGCGCGCGGTCGAGGACCGAGCTGAGCGGCGCGAGGAATGCGTCGTAGTCGGTGCGGTCCGCGCGGTGCACCAGCATCCGCTTGCGCAGCAGCGCGAAGAGCGCTTCACCATGCAGCGGCTCGGCCTGCGCGCGCGGCCCGATCCCGGTGTGATCGCTCCACAGCCCGGCCGCCGCGTTGAAGCGCGTGCGGTCCCAGCCGCGCGCGTCGGCGAGCGCAGCGATCCAGAGCGCGTCGTCCGCACCGTCGGCGAGCTCGAGCGCGCGCGCGAGCGCTTCGCCGGTGAGCTCGACGTGCGTTCGCGCGCGGGGGTTGGAGGCGATCGTCGCGCCGTCGCGGCGCTGGATCAAGGCATCGGGGCTGAGGCGATAGCGCACGGCGCTCAACTGAACGGCTTCCAGCCTTTCGCGGCGAGCCGCTCGGCGAGCGGGACCGTTTGCGGCGCCGCGTCGCCGGCGATCTTGTCGCGGATCAGCGCGAGCGCGTCGGCGATCCGCTCCTCCGACTCGGTCCCGATCGAGACCCGGATGAAGCGCTCGGTGCTCGCGCCGTACGCCGAGCCCGGGACGACCGAGATCGCGTGGTCGAGCAGCAGCTCGAGCGCGAACTCGAGCCCGCTCCTCGGGAACGCGCCGAGCGAGACGAAGAAGTAGAACGTCGCGCTCCCGCCCATCCGCTCGAGCCCCAGCTCGTCCATCTTCGCGGCGATGCGGTTGCGCTTCTCGACGACCTGCCGCACCTGCGGGAGCGTCACCGCGATGATGTCGTCGAAGTAGTGCTCGAGGTAGTAGAGCAGCACGCTCGGCGCGCAGGTGATCAGGTGCTGGTTGAGCTTGAGCACTTCGCCGATGAACTGCGGGTGCGCGATCAAGTACCCGATCCGCCAGCCCGACATCCCGAAGTTCTTCGAGAGCGAGTTCGCGACGACGATCCCGTCCTTGTCGGGGACGATGCGCGCCATCGACCAGAACTCTTCGTCGATCACGAAGTCGCTGTACGCCTCGTCGATCAGGATGTAGACGCCGCGCGGGCGGCACAGCGCGTAGAGCGCTTCGAGCTCCTCGCGGGTGTACGTGCGGCCGGCGGGGTTGTTCGGGTTGTTGATGACCAGCATCCGCGTCTTCGGCGTCAGATACCGGCCGATCTCGCCGATCGGGCAGTCGTACGGGACGAAGTTGACGCTCGCGCCGGTCAGCCGCGCCTGTTCCTGATAGCTCAGCCACGCGGGCTCGAGGATCGCGACCTCGTCGCCCGGGTTCAGCACCGCCTGCATCGCCATGAAGATCGCGGGCTTCGAGCCGGCGGTGATCATGATCTCGCTCGCGCCGTCGACGTGCGTGCCGTACTCGCGCTCGTAGAACTGCGCGATCCGGCGCCGCAGGCTCGGGATCCCCTGGCTGTCCGAGTAGTGGTAGCCCTTGACGATGTCGAGCTTGGCGAAGTCGAAGAGCGGGATGTCGAAGAACGCCTCGCCGAGCGAGAGCGTGATCACGTCCTCGCCCTTGAGCCGCAGATCGTAGACCAGCTGGTTGATGTAGATCGAGAGCGCCTGCGGGATCGTGCGGACTTTCTCGCTGATCTGCATCGGAGGCCGTTCCACCGCGCCCTTGCCGCTCGGCGGGCCGGCGCGCTCGCTGGTGCGCGGCGTCATGCGGGCCCCGAGACGAGCAGCGTCTTGCGGATCTTCCCGGAGTCGGTGCGCGGGAACGCGTCGACCGCCTCGATCTTCTCGGGCCATTT
Organism: Candidatus Elarobacter sp.; assembly: GCA_036264835.1. Taxonomy (GTDB): domain Bacteria; phylum Vulcanimicrobiota; class Vulcanimicrobiia; order Vulcanimicrobiales; family Vulcanimicrobiaceae; genus Vulcanimicrobium. Next base: position 69,263 of record DATAQE010000082.1, on the reverse strand, counting down.
GTAGCGCACGAGCCGTTCGCGCAGCCACGCGCCGAGATGCGGGACGAGCTCCGCGCGGTCGTGCCCTTCTTTCGGGATCACCAGCAGCTGGAAGCTCTCGCCGTAGAACTCGTGCGGGATCGCGACCGCCGCCGCTTCCTGCACGGCTTCGTGGCGCTCGGCGAGCAGCTCGATCTCGCGCAGCGCGATGAAGTAGCCGCCCTTCTTGATCACGTCGCGCAGCCGGCCGTCGATCGCGAGCACACCGCTCTCGCTCAGATGCCCGACGTCCCCGGTGCGGAAGTAGCCTTCGTCGTCGAGCGGGAGCTGCAGCGAGCCGTCCGGCTGCAGGTAGCCGAGGAACAGGAACGGCGTGCGGACCGCGAGCTCGCCCGACGCGCCGGCGTTCGACGACCGCGCATCGCCCTCGCCCTCGAGCGGATAGACGCGCAGCGTGACGTACGGCAGCAGCGTCCCGACCGAGCCTTCCTCGCGCGGCATCCCGTCGCCGAGGTGCTCGGAGGTGATGAACGTCGTCTCGGAGAGCGCGAAGTTCTCGAGCAGCGGGATACCGAAGACCTCTTCGAAGCGGGTCTTGGTCGCGAGATCGATCGGCGCGGTGCCGAGGAAGCACGCGCGCACGCGTTTCGGCGGCGAGACGCGGTGGCGCGCGGTGCGGTCGGCGATCGCGAGCAGCCCGCGCAGGATCGTCGGGACCAGCCACAGCACGGTGACGTCGAACTGCTCGACCTGCTGCCAGAAGCTCAGCAGCGAGCGGCCCGAGAACGACTCGGCGATCACGAAGCTGCCGCCGCTCGCCATCGGGATCAAGCAGAGGTTGAACAGACCGCCGAGATACGAGATCGGCAGGATGTTCAGGAACCGGCTCTCGCCGTTCAGGAAGCGGTGGCGCGCCGCGAACGCCTTCCCGCTCGACCACAAGCGGTCGACGTCGAGGACGATCGCTTTCGGTTCGCCGGTCGAGCCGCTCGTCGCGAGATAGAGCCGCCCCGCCTGCTCCGCGCGCGGCGCGGCCGGGGCCGCGAACGGCGGGAGCCACGCGAGCGATCCGTCGAGCGTGACGGGGACGACCGCGACGCCCGCAGCGCGCAGCGCGTTTGCGACGGCGTCGCTCGCCATCGCGGAGATCAGGCACAGCTTCGGCCCCATCAGCCGCACCGCGCGGCTCGCCTCCTCCGCGACCGCTTCGCTCGGGAGCGGCGCGAACGAGTAGCCGCCGTGCGCGGCGGCGAGGAACGCGAGGATGCCGTCGGCCGACGTCGGCAGCATCGAGAGCACCGTGTCGCCGGGCGCGAGCCCGTGCTGGCGGAAGAGCGTCTCGCAGCGCGCGATCAGCTCGCCGAGCGTGCGGTAGTCGTACTCCGTCTCGTAGCGCGCGTCGACGAACGCGACCCGCGCACCGGCCTCGGCGACCGTCGCGTCGAGATCGGCGGCGAACGAGCGCAGCAATCCGCTCACGCGAGCACCGCTCCGCGGTCGACGACCGTCTTGCCGTCGACCGCGAGCACGCCGTCGCGGAAGACGAAATCGAGGTGGAACGGCACCTCGTTCAGCCCGCCGACCGTCGCGTTCGAGCCGAACCCGAAATGCAGACAGCCCGCGGCGCCTTCGTCGGTCAGCATGATCCCGCTGAGCTGCGCCATGTCGTTGAGCCCGACGCCGCACTCGGCGAGGACGTAGGCGCGCTCGGAGCCGACGCGCTCGAAGAGCGCTTCGAGCGTCGCGACGACGGCGCGGTCGGCGGAGTCGAAGCGCACGATCCGCCCGCCGCGGACTTCGAGCCGCACCGGCTCGCGCAGCAGGCCGATCTCCGCGCACGGGATCGAGCCGTCGACGACGACGACGCCCTCGGAGGCGGTCTCGACCGGCGACACGTTCGCCTCGATGTCCGGAGGCGAGCCGAGCTCGCCCGGCCCTTCGACGAAGCCCGGGCAGTAGTTTCCGGTCCGGCCGCGGATGTCGAGCCGCACGTCGGTTCCGCTCGGCGAGGTGACGTGGACTGTCTCACCGGCGGTGAACGCGTCGGCGACCGCGCGGACGAGCGGCGCGCGCGCCTTGTAGTCGACGCGGACCGCGGGGTTCTCGAGCAGCGCGAGCGAGTATTCCGGCAGGCTCAGATAACGCGCGCCGGCATCGCACGCCGCGCGGCGCGCGGCGGTGTGCGCCATCGAGAAGTGCGTGAGCCCGAAGACGACGTCGGCGCGTCGCATCTCCTCGGCGACCTCGGGCGGCGGCTCGGTGCCGTGCATCGCGGCGAGCGGGACGCGGCGCAGCGCGATCTCGGCGCCGGCCGCTTCGCAGCGTTCGGCGACGAGCCGCGCGATCTCGAGCGTGCGCTCGTCGGCGATCACCATCGCGCGCTCGCCCGCGCGCAGCGTGGCGCACGCGCGCACGAGATGCTCGGCCCCCTCGACCGACGCGCTCGAGCGGATCGCGGGCTGCAGGCTCATGCGCCGTTGCGGGAGGCGCTGCTCAGGACGAGCTCGGTGAGCGCGCTCAGCGTGCTGAAGTCCTTCTCCTCGATCCGCTCGAAATCGAGCGGGACGCCGAACCTCTCCTCGATGAAGAACGCGAGCGAGACGATCTGGAACGAGTCGACGATCCCGGACTCGAACAGATCGGCGTCCTGTTCGATCAAGGCTTTGTTCGAGGGCATCGGCTCGGCGAGGAACGCGGCGAGCTCGGCTCTGATCTCGTCTCGGTTGCGCGTGGACTGCACTCGGTTCTCCTGGGCGGGTCGACCGTCGCCTATTCCGCACGAGCAGAACGATTACTCCACCGGGACGGAGGATGCGGCTGCGCCGGAGACCGAACGGAGCCGCGTGGGATTAGTCGTTACCGGTATCTCGCAGAACGGCGACATCAAAGCGCTCGAAGCAGCGCTCAAGGCGGCGGGGCTGCCGCTCGACCCGATCCAGGTGATCGGGCCCGACGATTCGACGCAGGGGGCCGCCTCGTCGCTCGGGACGGTCAACCCCGGCCTCATGACCGGCGGCGGCCAAGGGACCGGGGTCCCCGGCGTCACCAGCGGCGTCCCGACGGCGGGCGGCTACGGAACGCGGTATTTCCGCAACGAGGCGCTCAGCGACCGGCTCGGAGACCTGGAGATCCCCGACGACGAGGTCGACAACTACGTGCAAGCGCTCCAAGCGGGCCGCAGCGTCGTCGCGTACTTCGCGAAGCCGGACAACATCGCGACGGTCGAAGCGATCTTCCGGCAGCCCGAGAGCGGGCTGGTGAAGATCAAGACGTTCTGACCGGCTCGGCTTCGCGCACGCCGTGGCCGCGCGAGGGCCGCAGCTTCAGCGTGCGCGGCGTCGACTGCACGTCGTACATCAGCGCCTGCAGCGAGAGCTGGAAACCCGTCATGAAGAGCAGCAGCGCGAGCACGATCGTCCCGGTCGGGCGCTCGATCCCCGACTGCAGCGAGACCGCCCACTCGTGTGCGCCGAAGAGCACGGCGAAAAGCAGCAGCGGGATCCCGACGATCCCGCACAGCGAGCCGAGGTTGATCTCGACGACGAGATAGTTCACCAGCAGCCGGCGCAGGAACCGCGCCGCCAGCCGCGGCGGGAACGTAAAGAGCACGTTCGGGATCGAGAGCGAGCTGTGCTCGCCGGCGTAGATCGCCGGCATCTCGAGCTCGGCGATCGTGCGCCGGCGCAGACCCAGCATGCACAGCAGATCGATCTCGAAGAAGTAGCGCTCCGCGAGCCCGGCGAGATCCGGTTCGCGCACCGCGTCCGCGCGCAAGGCGAGAAAACCGTTCGTGGGGTCGACGATCGTCCAGTAGCCGCTGCTGAACTTGATCATCAGCGTCAGGCCGGCGTTCCCGATCAGGCGCGCCGCCGGCATCGTGCGCAGCGTCGAGGGATCGGCGAACCGGTTGCCTTTCACCAAGTCGACCTCGGGGAAGCGCTCGAGCGCCGCGATCATCTCGGGGACGAACGCCGTGTCCATCTGGTCGTCGGCGTCGAGCTTCACGACGTACCGCGCGCCGAGGCGGAGGGCTTCCACGATCCCGGTCTTCGTCGCGCCGCCGACGCCGCGGTTCACCTCGTGGCGCAGGACGCGGACCCGCGGCCCGGCGCCGCGCACCAGGTCGCCGCACCGGTCGGGGCAGGCGTCATCGACGACGATCACGAGGTCGGCGACGCGCAGCGCGCTCTCGACCACGCCGGCGATCGTCGCGCGCGCGCGATACGCGGGGATCACGACCGCGACGCGGCAGTCGCAGGGAATATCCGCCGTCTCGGGCTCGGCCGGTACCGGCGCCATCTCGCGGCGAGCGACGCCGTTCGGAACGACCGGCCTCCGTCCCAACTCCGCGACCCTCGCGAGGAACCGCGTACCCGGGGGGGTCACGCTCGCGATGAGAAGCGCCAACACCGCCAGCGCGCCGAGCAGCGGGAAGACGTAGAAGATCAGCCCGGCCGCAACGCAGACCGCGATCGCCGCGGCGGGTCGCCGTGACTCAGAGGACATGGTCCCTCACGTACACGTCGTAATACCACTCCGGACGCCGAACGGCGCGAAATCCCAATTCCGCGGCCTGGCTCTCGAAGCCGGTAGGATCGCACGCGGTGCCCGCCGCATGCGCGCGCAGCAGGAAGGCGCGGATCCGAAAGCGGTCGACGTATTCGTTCAGACGCCGCGCTTGAACCGCATCGTTGAAATCGCCGAAGCGTGCCGGCCCGACCGCGTCGCCGATCTGCTCGATGCCGTGCAAGCGAAAGTAGTAGACGAGCGTATCGCCGGAACAGACGTAGACCCGGCCCGGATCGCCTGAGCCGGCAGCCAGCTGCGAGCTCACGTACTCTTCTTCCTGGTAGCCGGTGAGGTGCGTCTTCAAATACGTCGGGTCGTCGGGGAAAAGCGCGGCGAGAGTGCGGTACTGGTACTCGTACATCCGCTCGATGAAGTTCCACGAGCCCGGCACGGGAAAGGCGAGCAGGAGCAAGAACGCCGCGGCGGCCGCGACCCCGCGCGCACCGAAACGCGGTGCGGCGATCCAGAGCGCGACGTACCCGCCGGCGACCGCCAGAAGCGGCATGAACAGGATCGTGTACCTGCCGAGCGACGCGGTGTCGAACCAATACGTCACGGTGTAGGCGGCCGCGCCGGCGAACAGCACGTCCGGCGCGGGTCCCCTCGCTCGGAGCAAGGCCAAGAGAAAGATCCCATAGACGGGGATGGTGAGCAGCAGCAGCGGTGTGGTTCCGAACTCGCGGAAGGACGGCGACGTCTGGCCGTTCGGCTCGACGACGTCGCTGATCGGGAGCGCGATGCGCTGCGGCAGGGACAGCCCGGTATGGAGATCCTGCTTCAGCGCCTCCAGATCGCCTTTGCTCATGTTCGGGTCCGACCCGTGAAAGGCGATGTTCAAGATCGGCGAGACCGGGTCGCCCGTATACACCATCGCGCGAACGTACCAAGGCGACGACGCGAGCAACAGTCCGAGACACACGATCGCGGCGATGCGCCGGCCGGCGACCGGTGACGTGATGACGAACGCGACGACGAGGAGCAGCGGCAACAGCGCCACGAACGAGAGCTTCATCCCGACGAGGAATCCGCCGCAGAGGACGAACGCCGCGAACTGCGGCTGTCGCGGGAACCGGACGGAGAACGCCGCCGCGATCACCGCGCTGAGAAGCACGAAGGCTTCGGCGGGATCGATCATCGCGCTGGTCAGCCAGCGCAGGTAGACGGCGGAGAACACGAGCGGCAGGGCCGCGAGCAGCGCGATGAGATCGATCCGCCGTGGTGCCTGCGGCTCGGCACGCGACGCGAACGCGTGCAAGGAGGCGGCGACCGCGACGATGCAGAGTCCTCCGCCGAGCCACGACAGGTACGCGACGTAGCGACCGGCGCCGAGCGCGAAAAACCACGCGTAGAGAAGAACCCAGTTCTTCGGGTAGTACGGCAGTCGCCGAAAGACGTCGTCGACGAGGCTGTGATGCTGCGCCCATTGCATCGCGAACGGGAGATAGCCGCTGCCGACGTCGGCGGCGATGAACGGGAGAACGGCCGGGACGGCGAGGATCAGCACGACGGCATAGAGCGTGAGCGGGACGGGCGCGGCGGCCGCGCGCAGAATCGCGAAGCGCCGCGACCAGAACGCCGGCGAGACGATCGGCGCGTCTCCCAGCCAGGTGCTCGCGACGACGCCCGCGAGGACCAGGGCGAAGCCGACCGAGCTCAGGAGCCCGACGAGCCCGAGCGCGAAACCGGCGAATCCGAACAGCGCCATCCCGACCGCGGTCGAAAGGATGATCAGCAGCCACGCTCGGCCCCATTCGCCGCGCTCGACCGGCTCGTCGCCGCGCACGACGATCACCGAGCCGGCGGTCGCGAAGAGAAACCACGCGGCATGGATGATCAGCATGCCGATGACGAACTGAACTACCGCGTACATCTGGAGGCGCCTCGCTTCAACGACACGGTAGGGCGTCCTGTCCCGCGCCGTGCGACGCGCTCAGCGTGCGAGCTTCGCATGCCGCAGCACGGGATGGGCGAATGCGATCCAGTCCGCTAGGCCGTCGCCGGGAAGCGAGGTCGCCCCGAACGTGAGCGAGGTGACGACGTCGCCGGCGTCCAGCCGGATCGAGACATGGCGCCACGCCGGGACGTCGCCGTCGCGCGCGGCGGGGATCGTTGCCGTGAAGACGCGGCGCGGCTCGTCCTCGCCGCCGACGTCGACCCACGCCTGCGCGCCGATCCCGAGGCTGTAGACCTTCGCGACGTCGAACTCGAGCACCGAGTCTCGCGAGACGCGCACGGCGGGGAACGTGTATGCGTACTGTCCGAGCACGGTGAGCGCGCGATAGCGCCCCCGCGGCGCGGGCCAGTCGGCGAGCAGCGCGCCTTTCCCGTTCGGCGTCTCCGCCGGATCGTCGCGGTTGATCACGCCGGCACGGAACGCGCGGACGAAGTCGACCGACGCGCCGCCCGGGAGCGGCGGCAGCGCGGGCCGGCGCAGGCGCCGTGGCGCGGCGGCGGCGGGCGCGGCGGCCGCTCGCGCGGCAGTGCGCGGCGGAACGAGGCGGAGCAGCTCGTAGACGACTTGCCCGTCGCCCTGGCGGAAATCGCGCACGTGCACGACGCGCAGGCGGTCGCGGTGCGCCATGATGTCGAACGCGACGCGCGGCTCCGAGAACACCGCGTACCGCGGCGAGTGGAACAGCCACGTCTGCACCTGGTCACGGTACGGCTCCAGCTGCGCCGCCGTCTTCTCCGGATCGCCGTTCATGAAGTTGAGCAGCAGTCGCGGAACGTGGTTGTACGAGAGCGCGTTGATCTGCGTCTCGAAGCCCCAGTCCATCACCGCGACCTTGCCGACCTTCTCGTGCTGCAGGTAGTCGACGAGCGGATAGATCTGGTCGGACCACACGCCCGCGCCGCCGTACCGCCCGAGATATTGATAGTACTCGCGGTCGACCGCGAGGTTGAAGCCGATCGCGACGAGCACCGCGGCGCCGACGGCCCCGCTCGCGATCCGGTGCACGAGCGAGCCGGCGCCGAACCAGCCCGCGATCCGGTCGGCGAACAGCACCAGCGTCCCGGCGACGAAGCCTTGCAGCAGCGGCAGCAGGAACGCGACGTGATGCGGCCCGGTCGCGTGGCGCAGGACGATGATGAACGCCGCGATGACGACGACGATCGCGAGCAGAAACGTGAGCGCGCGCGGGGGCCGCCGCGCGGCGAGCGTCAGGAACGCGAAGAGCACCAGCGCGCAGAGCGTGAGCTGCACCGTTACCGTCAGGAGCGGCGGCCGCGGGCCGAAGCCGTCGAAGAGCACGTACGGCGCGGCCGCGTTCAGCGAGCCCGGGATGATCACGAACAGCTTCTCGCGGATCAGGTCGAGCAGGCTGCCGGCCGTGCCGAGCTGGTCCGCGAACGTGCCGCCGAGCGTCACGACGTTGTACGCGATGAACGGCAAGCCGCCGAGCAGCAACCCCGCGGCGCACGCGAGGTACTGCGCGCGGCTCAGCCGCCGGAACCCGCGGATCCCGAACGCCGCGACCATCGCGACCGGGAGAGCGAGCAGGAACCACCCGAAATTCGCCTTGTCCCAAATACCCAGGCCGACGATCAGAAACGCCCAGAACCCGTCGAGCGGCCTGCGTTCGCGCCAGAACCTGATCAGGAAGAACAGCGCCGCGGCTTTGCACGCGTCGGCGAGCGCGACCGGTCCGTGATCGTTGCGCACCTCGAAGACGTAGAACGGATCGGTCGCGAGCAGCGCGACGGCGATCAGCGCCGCGCGGATCCCGAACATCCGCCGGAATGCGGCGTAGCAGAACGCGAGCGCGATCGCGCCGAGCACGATCCCCGGCCAGCGCAGGGTCTCGGGCGTCATCGGGAAGACCGCGAGCAGCGGCGCGAGGATCCACGCTTTCGGCGCCCCGCTGTACGGCGCGAGCTGGATCGGCAGGTGCAGCCCGAAGAGCGACCACTGGTAGTCGTCGAACTCTCCGTCCAGGTTCCCGAGCGCCGCGTTGACCTGGAAGATCTCGTCGTGCTGGAGGCCGGGCTTTTCCAGCATGATCGCCGACAGCACCAGATAGAACACGATGAGCGCCGCCGCCGCGTACGCCGCGAGCCGCTCCGGCGAGGTCCGTATCCCGACGGCCGTCCGCGGCGCGCGCGGGCGCGTCGCGTCCGGCGGCGCTTCGGGGACCGTGGTCGCCACGCGGCTCAGCGTTCGCGCGGCGACGCGTCGGTGGCGTACAGGTCGACGCCGCGGAAGCGGACCAGCGCGCGCAGCCAGCTGAGCGGGTCGCGCACCATCGTGACCTTCTTCCCCTCGGCGATCGAGCGCGAGTGGTAGTTCACCGGGAGCTCGAGCGGCCGGTATCCCTTGCGCAGCAGCTTGATGACGATCTCGAAGTCGAAGTCGAAGCGGTTGCACTCGAAGCTGAGCCCGGCCAGGCAGTCGCGGCGGAAGACCTTGAACATGCTGAACGGGTCCGCCAGCGACTGCTCGTAGAGCCCGTTGAGCAGGCCGAGAAAGACGACGTGGCCGACGTTGAAGACCTGCGAGAGCACCGGCGCGTCGTTGAAGTCGCGGATCTTCCACGCGCTGCCCTTGTTGTGGCGCGAGCCGATGACGAAGTTGCGCCGGTAGGCGCGGATCGGCGCGATCAGATCGTCGTAGTCGTCGATCTCGTACTCGAGGTCGGCGTCCTGGAAGAGCACGATGTCGCCGGTCGCGCGCTCGAGGCCGGCGCGCACCGCGTTTCCTTTGCCGCGCGGCGCTTCTTGCAGCACGACGCTGACGCGCGGGTGCGCGGCGTACGCCAGTACCTCCTCGCGCGAGCCGTCCTGCGAGTTGCTCTCGACGACGATGATCTCGATCTCGATCCCGTCGATCGCCTTCGCGACCAGCTGGTCCATGAGCCGCGCGAAGGTCGCCTTCTCGTTGTAGACCGGGACGATCACCGAGAGCTTCGGGCGCTCGACGAGCTCGCCGCGCACCGCAACGGCCGTGGTCGACTCGTCGAGCAGCTGCGAAGGGCGCTGCGCGCGCACCGCCGCGCGGCGCAGCCCGACCGCGCGCAGCATTCCCGCCGCCGTGCGCACGCGCAGCGAGCCGGGGCGCAGCGCTCCGTCGGCGTAGAACTTCGGATCGCGGAAGCCGTGGCGGATCAGCGCCGACTGCAGCGTGTCGACCGAGTAGAAACGCGACGCGCCGCCGGTGAAACCGGTCCACGCGGCGCCGGCGTAGCGCGCGGCGCTGCTGCTCACCGACGGCACCGTGACCGAGACGGGCGCGCCCGGCGGAAGCAGCGCGCGCAGCCGCTCGAGCAGCGCGTCCGCGTCGGCGACGCGGTCGAGCGCGTCGATGGCGACGGCCGCGTCGTACGTGCCCTGCTCGGGGAGCGCGTCGGCGGCGACGATCTCGGCGCCCTCCGCGCTGCCGAAGGCGCCGGGCGGCACGACGGCGAGCACGCGGCGCGGCTGCGTTCCGGTCGCACGCCGAAGATGCGCGAGGCGTTCCGCGACGCGCGCGCCGTAGTCGACCGCCGCGCGCGCGCCGGGAAACGGCCGTTCGCGGAAGAACAGCAGCGTGCACTCGGTGCAGCGCGAGATGCGCCCGCGCTCGGTGCGGAACTCGTATTCGAGCCGGTCGGAGGCGCACGAAGGGCACCGTTCGAGCGGCCGAACTTCCTGCGCCGGCGCAGGGTAGAGACGCATTTTTCTGCTAATCACCCCGGTCCGCGCGCAAATCCTGCCAAGCGTGGACCGTCTCGCTCCGCGGAGAACTCGTTGCAACTCATTCAAAAACGCGTGGTCGTGACCGGCGGCTCGAGCGGGATCGGCGCCGAGCTCGCCGCACAGCTGGCGTCGCGCGGAAACGCGGTCGTGCTCGTCGCGAACGACGCCGAGCGGCTGCGACGTACGTCGGAGGCGATCCGCGCGCGCACCGGCGCCGCAGTGACGTACCAGGCGTGCGACATCGGCCGCAGCGCCGAGATCGACGCCGCCGCGGAACGTCTGCTCGCCGACGGCCCCGTCGACGTGCTGGTCAACAACGCGGGCTACGGCGTCTACCGCGCGTTCGAGGCCGAGGACGTCGACGAGATCGACCGTCTGCTCGCGGTGAATCTCGCCGGCCACGTTCGCATGACCAAGCGGCTGCTCGGACCGATGGTCGCGCGCCGCTCGGGCGCGATCTCGTTCGTCGCCTCCATCGCGGGACGGCTCCCGATCACGCCGAACGCGACCTACTGCGCGGCGAAGCACGGGATGTTCGGTCTCGCCGAGGCGCTGCGCTACGAACTGCGCCGCTTCGGGGTCGAGGTGACCGCGGTCTGCCCGGGCCGCGTCGACACGCCGTTCTTCGACCACCCGACCTTCCGGGAGCGAACGCGCGGGCCGGAGAATAGCAGCGCGATCGGCGTGGAGCGCGTGGGCCGCGCGATCATCGGCGCGATCGAGCGCGCGCGGCCCGTCACGTACGTCCCCGGCACGCTCGGCCTCGCGACGTGGCTCTACGAGTCGCTGCCTCCGATCACTCGACCGCTCTTCTCACGGGTCATGGGAGCCCGCATCGAACGCCTCTATGCCGACGTCTCTAGCTGAACCCGCCGTGTCCGCGCGACCGGCCGTCCTCTGCCCGATCTGCGGGGTGCCGACGGCGCCGGCGCAGCGCGTTCCGCCCGCCGTCTACTACGGCTGCCCGGTCTGCGAGACGCTCTTCCAGCACCCGATGCCGACGATCGCGCAGATGAAAGCGTACGTCGAGCGCGAGTACGCGTCGGGCGTCTACAACGACTACGTCGCGGCGGCGAAGCTGAAGTCGCTGACGTTCGCGCGCCGCGCGCGCATCATCGCGCCGCGCGCGCCGGGGAAGCGGCTGCTCGACGTCGGCGCGTCGTGCGGGTTCTTCGTCGACGAAGCGGTGAAGGCGGGCTTCGACGCCTACGGCGTCGAGCTCTCGTCCGAAGCGATATCGAAGGCGCCGCCCGAGCTGCGCGCGCGCTTGACGCTCGGCGACGTGAACGCGCTCGCGCTCGGCGGCGTCGAGCCGTTCGACGTCGTCACCGCGTTCGATCTCATCGAGCACGTCTTCGACCCGGTCGCGTTCCTGCAAGAGGTGCGCCGCGTCGCGCGCCCGGGCGGGCTGCTCGTCGTCACCACGCCCGACGTCGGGCACGTGCTCCGCCACGTGCTGCGCGGCCGCTGGCCGATGTTCCAGCCGATGCAGCACACCGTGCTCTTCTCGGAGCGCGGGCTGCGGCTCGCGCTCGCGCGCGCGGGCTACGACGACGTCACGATCGGGCCGGCGACCAAGACGCTGACCGCCGATTATCTCGCCGGACAGGTCGCGATGTATCTCCCGCTCGCCGTGCGCGCGTACCGCGCCGCCTCGAAGGTGATCCCGGCCGGTGTGCGCAGCTCGCCGGTCAACGTGAACATCGGCGAGCTGATGGCGTTCGCGCGCGTCCCGGCGAACGGCTAGCGCGTCAGAGCCGGAAACCCGCCGACGCCGCGTCGTCGTGGAACATGCGGACGGTCTCCAGCGAGTACGCGTCCAGATCCTTGCCGACGTTCGCGAGCTTCTTGAGGATGTCGTTCGTCGCGGTGATCACGTGACAGCCCGCCGCGTCGGCCTGGAAGACGTTGAGCAGCTCGCGCGGGCTGGCCCAGATCAGCTCCGCAGCCGGCGTCGCTTCGAGCACGCGCACCGACTCGAGCACGTACGGGACGGGGTCGCGCCCGGTGTCGGCGATGCGGCCCGCGAACAGCGAGACGTACGCCGGAACGTTCGGGGCGAGCGCGGCCGCGACGTCGCGCACCTGCGCGACGGTCATCAGCGCGGTGACGTTGAGCCGCACCCCGTCCGCGGCGAGCCGGCGCACGAGCGGGACCGCGCTCTCGGCGCGCGTGTTCGTCACCGGGATCTTCACGAAGACGTTCTCGCCCCACGCGGCGATTCGCCGCGCCTGGCGCTCCATCTCGCCGAACTCGTCGGAGAAGACCTCGAACGAGATCGGCCGGTCGCTCACGTGCCGCAGCACGTCGCGCGCGAACGCCTCGTAGTCGGCGATCCCCGCCTTGCGCATCAGCGTCGGGTTGGTGGTGAAGCCGGAGATGTGCGGGAGCGCCGCCATCTCGAGGATCCCGGGCAGGTCGGCACCGTCCGCGAAGAGCTTGACGCGCAGAAACGAGATCGAGGGAGTGGCGGGAGCGCTATCCGTCGCGGTGGTCATCGATGATCCATTCACAGGCCTGAGCCAGGGTGGTGACGCGCGCGTCGGGGTGTTCCGCGGCGCGTTCGAGATAGCCGCGTTCGATCCACACCGTTCGGCATCCCGCGCGGCGCCCGGCTTCGACGTCGCTCCAGCGGTCGCCGACCATGTACGAACCGGCCAGGTCGAGACCGAGCTCCTCCGCCGCGCGCAGCAGCATCCCCGGTTTCGGCTTGCGGCACGGACAAGCGTCCGCGTCGTCGTGATAACAGGCGTACAGACCGTCGAGCGGCAGCTCGGCGCCGATCGCCGCGTTCAGCGTCTCGACCGCGGCGCGCGTCGTCGTCCCGCGCGCGACGTCCGGCTGGTTGGTGACGACGACGACGCGAAACCCGTGCTCGCGCAGCCGTTCGACGCACGCCCCCGCACCGGGCTCGAAGCGCAGCTCGGCGAGCGTCGCGGGCGGATGCGGCCGCCCCTCGCGCACGATCGCGGCGTTGACGACGCCGTCGCGGTCGAGGAAGACCGCCGGGCTCAGACCGGTCGCGCCGCGACCGCTTCCCACTTCGTCGCGGCGGCCTTGAGCGCGGGATGCGTGACGAGCAGGTGCCACACGACGCCTTGGAACGCTTCGGAGTGCGGTGTGACGTGCGCATGGTTCACGGTCGGGATGATCACGCACGCGTCGGCGACCTTCGCGGTGTAGCCGCCGTCGCGCCCGACGATCCCGACGATCGTCGCACCGACCTCGCGCGCGTACTCGAGCGCGGCGACGAGGTTCGGGCTCACGTTCCGCTCGCGGTCGCCGCCGCCGACGGAGAAGACGAGGATCGCGTCGTCCGGCCGCAGCCGGCTCACCTTCAGCCACTCGACGAAGACCGTCGCCCAGCCCTCGTCGTTGGTGCGCGCGGTCAGCTCGGAGACGTTGTCGGTCGGCGCGTACGCCTCGAAGCCGGCCAGCTTGCGGAAGTCGTTGACCGCGTGCGACGCGTTGCCGGCGCTCCCGCCGACGCCGAGTATGAAGAGCCGGCCGCCGCGCGCGCGAGCGCGCGCCAGCGCCTGCGCGACCGCTTCGATCGATTCGGCGTCGAGCTCGTCGATGACGCGGCGGGACTCGCGGAGGAACGTCTCGGTGAAACGTTCGGCGGGGACGGTGTCGGTAGTCAGGACGGTAACCTCAAGCGGCGTTCGGTCTCGGCGAGGCCCGCCGGCGAGCCGACCTCGGACGGCAACGTTTCGACGACGTAGGCCGCGAGCTGGTTCGCGGCGATGAGCCTGCGGTTCACGTACCCCAGATCGGCCGGCTCCCCGGGAGGGAGCTCGCCGAACGCATCGGCGCGGAACGCGCTGAGGCCGTAGTCGACGTATTGCACGTCGGGCGGCCGCGCCTCCTTGTCGTAGCGCGTGACGCGCGCGCCGTGCTCGCCGAGCGCCGCGTTCGGGCGCGTCTCGCCGGCGCCGTCCCAGCGGTAGACCGTCATGAGCCCGGCGGTCCCGGCGGCCTCGAACGCGCGCACGACCTCCGCATAGTCCACGTCGAGGTACGCGTCGCCGAACGTGACCAGAAAGCGCTCGCCGAGCAGCGGCAGCGCGAGCCGCACCGCGCCCGCGGTCCCGAGCTGGCGCTCGCCGTCGAACGAGTAGCGCACGCGCAGCCCGAAGGCGGCGCCGTCGCCGACCGCGTCGACGATCATCTGCCCGAGATAGCCGACGAGCAGCACCACGTCGCGCACGCCTTGCCGCGCGACCGAGCGCAGCAGGTGCGCGAGGAACGGCTCGCCGCAGACCTCGATCAGCGGCTTGGGGACGCGCAGCGTGTGCGGGCGCATCCGCGTCCCGAGCCCGCCGCAGAGGATCGCAAGCGGCAGCACGCGCGTCAGTCGACCGAGACGACCGCCGAGCCGAGCCGGTCGAACCCGACGCGCAGCTCGCGCAATCCGGCGTCGCGCATCGCGCGGCGCAGCCGCGTCTTCTCGTCGCTGTAGAACATCAGGAACCCGCCGCCGCCCGCGCCGATCAGCTTCCCGCCGAGCGCGCCGTTCGCGCGGCCGAGCTCGTACCAGTCGTCGATGCGGTCGTTGGTCATCCCGGCGGAGCGCCGGCGCTTCTCGACCCAGTGCTCGTGCATGATCTCCGCGAAGCGCGTGAGGTCGTCGGCCTCGAGCGCGCGCACCGCCTCGACGCCGAGCTGCTTGACGTGGTGCAGCTGCTCGATCATCGAGCGGTCGACGCCGCGCGTGCGCGCGTCCTGATCGCGCAGGATGCTCGACGCCGAGCGCGTGTAGCCGGTGAAGAACATCACCAAGTTGTCCTGCAGGTTCACCAGCGTCTCGGGCGCGACGCGCACCGGCTCGACGTCGACCGTGTCGTCGGGGTTGAACCGGAACGAGGTGAGCCCGCCGTACGCCGCGATGTACTGGTCCTGCTTGCCGACCGACTCGCCGAGCACGTCGATCTCGATGTGGCACGCCTCCTCCGCGAGCCGCGCCTTGGTGACGATCTCGCGGTTCAGCGTGTGCAGCGCGAGCAGCAATCCGGTGCCGAAGCTCCCGGAGGAGCCGAGCCCGGTCCCGGCGGGGATGTCGGACATGCTGGTGATCTCGAGATACGCGGGCGAGGTCTTCGTGAGCCGCAGCGCTTCGCGGATCAGCGGGTGCTGGATCTCCTCGACGGTGCGGACGCGCTCGAGCTGCGAGTACTTCACGATGCACTCTTCGACGAACGTCTCGTGCAGCGTGATGTAGACGTAGCGGTCGATCGCCGCGGCGATCAGCTGCCCGCCGTGCTCGCGGTAGTACGAGGGCAGATCGGTCCCGCCGCCGCCGAGCGAGATGCGGAGCGGCGAGCGCGTGATGATCACGCGCGCCCCTCCGCGGCGTAGACCGCTTCGACGATCGCCAGCGCGGCGCGCGCGTCCTCGACGCTCGGATCGGGGACGCGGTCGCGCGCGATGTCCTCGAGGAACGCGGCGTACTCGGCTTCCCACGAGTCGTCGGCCATCGGGTACTCGTAGATCGTCGTCGGCGGCGGGCCGAGCTCCGGCGTCATCGCGTAGTGCGCGAGCCGCTCGGGCCCGTAGCTGCCGCCGAGACCGGTGATCTCCAGCTTCCCGGTTCGGCCGAAGAGCTCGAACGAGAACAGGTTCTTCCACTCCGTCCACGACGCGTGCAGCGAGGCGACTTGGCCGCGCGCGGTGCGCAGCAGGAAGAACGCGTTGTCCTCGACCGGCGACTCCCAGAAGTACGCCGGCGCCGCACCGGCGACGTTCGGGAAGTCGCCGAGGAACCAGCGCGCGAGGTCGATCAGGTGCATCCCCTGGTCGATCGCCTCGCCGCCGCCCGAGATCTCCGGGACGAAGCGCCATTCCTTCTCGTAGCCGAGCCGCCCGCCGTGGCCGTAGCGCGCGCGCACGTGCGTGAGCTCGCCGAGCGCACCCGTGTCGACGATCGCGCGCGCCTGCCGGAACGCGCGGTGGTAGCGGTGGTTGAAGCCGACGCGCACCTTCGCGCCGGTGCGCGCGACGGCGTCGCGCACCGCGTCGAGCTCGTGCGCGCGGCGCGCCGCGGGCTTCTCGACCAGCACGTGCTTGCCGTGTGCGGCGGCGTGCGCGGTGATGCGCGCGAGCGCGTCGTGCGAGGTCGCGACGATCGCGAGGTCGACGTCCTCGCGCGCGAGCGCGCGCTCCCAGTCGGTGCTCGCCTCCGCGCCGTACGCGCCCGCGAGCGCGTTCGCGCGCGCGGCGTCGGCGTCGCACGCGACGCGCAGCGCGCCGGGCGCGAGCGTGCGCGCGCGCTTCTGGCCGATCAGGCCGCAGCCGACGATCGCGACGCGCGGGCTCACCACGACCACCCGCGCTCTTCCGGGACGATGCGGCGCAGCGTGTAGACGTCGCCCTCGAGCCGCTCGCGCTCGGCGGCGAACCGCTGCCACGGATCCCAGGGCGCGGAGATCAGCTTCCCGGTGATCCCGTCGGAGTCGCGGGAGCCGAGGAACGCGCACAGCGCGGCGCCGACCTCGAGCGGCGTCCCGCCCTGCTCGCGCTGGCGCAGCGAGCTCGCGTAGAACGCCTCGCCGACGACCTCCGGTCCGGCGGCCAGAACTTCGTCGAGCAGCCGCGTGTTCAGCGCGCCGGGCGCGACCATGTTGACGTCGATCCCGGCCGGGCGCAGCTCCTCGGCGAGCGTCTCGCCGAACCGCACCACGCCGGCTTTCGACGCCGCGTACGCGCTCAGGTTCGGCAGCGGCTTCGTCGCGCCGCCGCCGGAGAGGATCACGATCTTCCCGCGCGCGCTGCGCCGTAATGCGGGGAGCGCGCGGCGCGCGCAGTACACCACGCCGAGCAGGTTGACGCGGATCGCCTCGACCCACGCCTCCCAGTCGACGTCCTCGATCGCGCCTTTCGGCCCGTAGACGCCGGCGTTCGCGACCAGCACGTCGAGCCCGCCGAGCGCGTCGACGACGCCGGCGATCAGCGCGTCGACGTCGTCCTCGCGCGCGACGTCGGCGCGTCGCGCCTCGATGCGCGCGTCGGGATGGCGCGCGCGCAGCCGCTCGGCGGCGTCCCGCAGCACGTCCTCGGTGCGGCCGCAGATCGCGACGTCGCACTCGCCGGCCGCGAACGCGTCCGCGATCGCGAAGCCGATCCCTTGCGAGCCGCCGGTGACGAGGACGCGCCGCCGTTCGCTCACGAGACCGCCTGCGGCGCGCGGCCGCGCCCGAACGCGACGTAGCGCAGATCGCGCACGGCCGCGAGCGCGTCTTCGAGGAAGCGCGGCGGATCGATCACGACGCGCGCGCGCATCGCCTCGAACGCGCTCGCGGGGATGGCGCGGAACTCGGGCCACGCGGTCCCGACCACGGCGCAGTCGGCGCCGGCGAGGGCCTCGGCGGCGGACGCGACGACACGCACCGCATCGCCTGCGCTCGTCGCGCCGGCCGGGATCGCGGGATCGTACGCGATCACCTCGGCGCCGTCCGCGTGCAGACGGCGCGCGAGCGCGAGCGCGGTCGACGCGCGCAGGGTGTTCGTCCCCGGCTTGTAGACGAGCCCCAGCAGCACGACGCGGCGCCCCGCGACGCCGCCGCATGCTTCCTCCACGCGCTCGTACGCCCAGTCGCGATGGCGCTCGTTGCTCGCCGCGGTCGCGCGCAGCTGCGGGAGCGCGAGACCGTCGCGGTCGCCGAGCGCCGCGAGGAACGCGAGATCGCGCGCGAGCGTCCCGCCGGCGAAGGCCTCGCCGGCGCGGACGTAGGCTTTCGGACCGACGCGCACGTCGCTCTTCAGACCGCGCTCGACCTCGCGCGCGTCGGCGCCGTTGCGCTCGCACACCTGCGCCAGCTCGTTCGCGAACGTGACCGAGGTCGCGAGGAACGCGTTGATCGCGTGCTTGGTGACCTCCGCCGACTCGACGCTCATCCACACGACCGACGGCGCGAACGCGCCGACGGCGCGCTCGACCGCGGCGCGCGCGCGCGCGTCGCGGACGCCGGCGACGAAGCGGTCCGGCGCGCGAAAGTACGCGATCGCCGAGCCGAGGCGCAAGTTCTCCGGGATCGACGCGAAGCTGAAGCGCGCGCCGGGGAAACGCTGCTCGAGCCGCGCGACGCTCCCGACCGGGAGCTGCGAGGAGACGACCACGACCGCGTCGCCCTCGAACGCTTCGAGGAACCGTGTCGCGCGCTCGAGCACCGACTCGACGTCGGGACGGTCGTCGTCGTCGACCGGCGTGTCGTACGCGATCCAGATCAGCTCCGCACCGCGCGCGGCGCGCGCATCGCTCGCGAACGCGAGCCGTCCGCTCGCGCGCTCCTGCGCGATCAGCTCGGCGAGCCCGGGCTCATCGACCGGCAGCGAGCCGGCCGCGATCGCATCCACGATCGCGGCGTCGTCGATCGCGATCACGTCGTGGCCTTCGGCCGCCAGGCTCGCCGCCGTCACCGTGCCGAGATGCCACAGTCCGAGCACCGCGATCCTCATCGCGGCTGCGCCTCGAGCCAGCGCACGGTGCGCACGACGGCGTCGCGGATCGGCATCGTCGGCCGCCAGCCCAGCGCGCGGATCCGCGCGCAGTCCAGGAAGATGAACGGGTTGTCGCCGATCCAGCCGCGGTCGCCGCCGGTGTACTCGATGCGCGGCCGCACGCCGAGCGTCTCGCAGATCCAGCCGATCGAATCGTTCACCGCGCAGTACTCGTCCGTCCCCAAGTTGTAGACGCCGACCTTCCCCTGCGACGCGCGCAGCGCGGTCAGCATCGCGTCGATGCAGTCGCCGACGTAGAGATACGACTTGCGCTGCAAGCCGTTGCCGAGCACGCGCAGCGCGTCCGGGTGCTCGCGCAGCTGCGCGTAGAAGTCGACGACGTGCCCGTGCGTGTAGCGCTCGCCGAGCAGCGAGACGAAGCGAAAGATCAGCGCGCGGATCCCGAAGCCCTCGGCGTACGCCTCGACGAAACCCTCGGCCGCCATCTTCGAGGCGCCGTAGAGCGAGGTCTGCACCGGGATCGGCGCGTCCTCCGGCGTCGGGATCACCGGCGCCTCACCGTACACCGAGCCGGTCGACGAGAAGACGAAGTCGCGCACGCCGTTGCGCCGCGCGGCCTCGAGCACGTTCACCGTGACGACCGTGTTCTGCTCGAGATCGCGCGTCGGGTGCTCGGTGCCGTACCGCACGTCGGCGTTCGCCGCGAGGTGGAAGATCGCGTCGCAGCGCGCGGCCGCGCCGAGCGAGACCTGCGGGTCGCGCAGATCGCCCTTCACGAAGACGAAGCGGCGGTTCGCGCGCGCTTCGCTCAGAAACTCTTCGCGGCCGGTCGACATGTCGTCGATCCCGACGACGTCGTGACCGTCGGCGAGCAGCCGGTCGAGGAGCGTGCTCCCGACGAACCCGGCGCAGCCGGTGACCAGATACCTCATTTGCTCCGGAGCGTCATAGTCATCGCCGCGGTCCCGATCTCCTGGTCGCGCCGCGCCGCGCGGTGCTCGAACGCCGCGGCGGCGAGCGTCGCGAGCAGCGCCGCGCTGTGGCCGACGACGATCGTCGCGAGCACGTCGGTGATCCGCGCGTGGCGCACCGCGACGGTGGCGATCTCGCCGCACGCGATGACGGCGAGCGGCGCGACGTGGCCGAAGCGGTGGAGTCCGACGCGCACCGCGACTGCGATGTTTGCCGCAGCGAGCGCCGACGCCGCGACCGCGTACGGCAGCAGGTACGGCGCGGCGGGCCGGAACGCCGCGCCGCCGACGAGCGCGACGACGCGCTCGGGGAACAGTGCGGACAGCCCGATCCCGCCGAGCGCGGCGAGGATCGCGACGCCCGCGCCGAGCAGCGCGACCGGCCGCGCGGAGACGCCGCCGGCGCGGCGGGAGACGATCTTCGGGATCGCGATCATCGGGACGAACGCGACGCCGGTGTAGATCGCGCGGCCGACCAGCGAGACCGCGCCGTACAATCCGGCCGTCTGCGCGTCGAAGTAATGGCGCACCAGGATCACGTCGAAGTAGAGCATCACGGTGAGCGCCAGGAAACCGGCGCCGGTGACCGCGGCCGCGATGAGCGCGCGCCGCAGGTCGGTGCCGCGCGCGCTCACGTGCCGCCACACCAGGCGGATGCGGACCGCGGAGGCGAGGAACGGCACGAACACCGAGAGCAGCAGCGCGATCAGCGCGCCGCGCACGCCGGCGGCGCGCGCGAGCGGGACGATCGCGACGATCCGCGTCCCCGCCTCGATCAGCATCGAGACGGCGAGATCGCCGAAGCGCGCGGCGCCCTGGAAGACGCCGCGCTGGAGCGGGACGACGAACGCGCCGGCGGTCGCGGCCGCGGCGAGCGGGACGAGGAGCGGATCGCTCGCGTGCACGAGCCGCGCGAGCGGCTCGCGGGCGACGAGCGCGACCGCGAAGAGCAGCGCGGCGAGCGTGTAGGCGAAGCGCTGCGTCGCCTGCGCGATCCGCGCGACCGAGTCGGCGTTCCCCGTCGCCGCGACGTCGGCGACCAGCTTGCTGAGCGCGTTCTGCCCGACGACCGCCGGCGCGGTCGCGATCAGCGTCAGCGCGACCAGCGACATCAGCTCGCCGTACTCGGCGACCGGGAGCGCCCGTCCGGCGAGCGCGTAGAACACGTAGTTGCCGACGTTGAGCGCGAACAGCGCGCCGAAGACGAGCGCTCCGTGACGGCCGATGTCGCTGCGGACCAGCCGCTTCACGCCCGAGCTCCCATGGTGAACCCGCATCGTTGTGCGGGCGGCGGCGGCACCCTCCCGGCCGCCGCTGGAGGAAAACCCGCGTCGCCGGACAGAGTTGTCGCGCGATGCCGACCGATCCGCCGATCCGCCGTCTCCGCACGTCCCTGCGAGCGGTCGCCACCGCCTCGCTGGTCGCGCTGGCCGCATGCGGCCATGGCGCGACCACGACGGGCGACGGCGCGACGGGCGGCGCGTCCGGTAGCGGCAGGCCGGGCGGCGCGTTCCCCGAGGGGATCGCGACGAACGCCCCGCACTCCGGGGTCTACCGGCAGGCGAAGGGCGACGACCCGTGCTGCTGGCTCGCGAAGACCGCGCGATTCACCGTCGCCGCGCCGGCCGGCGCGAAGCAGCTCGCGTTCAAGTTCTTCGTCCCAGGGAGCGCCGGCGACTACGACCGCTCCCCCGCCAGCGTCACGATCGCCGTGGCAGGCGGCCCGACGACCACGCGCGATCATCTCGGGCCGGGCTTCGCGACGATCGTCGTCCCGCTTGCGAAGCCTGCGACCGGCGGCCAGGCGGTGAGCGTCACGATGGGGCGCACGTTCGTCCCGCCGGGGGGTCCGGCGAGCGCGCCGATCTCGATCATGCTGATCAGCGCGAGCGCGAGCTGAGGCTCGCGAGCCGCGCGCGCACGCCGGCCGCGTCGTCGGCGCGGACCGGCAGACCGTGCGCGCCGGCGCGCCGCGCGGCCTCCATGTCGCTCGGCTGATCGCCGATGAAGTAGGACGCGGCGAGGTCGAGCCCCAGCTCGTCGCGCGCCGCGGTCAGCAGACCCGGCGCCGGCTTCCGGCACGGGCAGCCGTCACCGGGCGCGTGGATGCAGCAGTACCAGGCGTCCAGCTCGGCGCCCCGCGCGCGCATCCCGTCGACGACGCGGTCCATGATCGTGCGCAGCCGCTCGGCGCTCAGCAGCCCGCGGCCGACGCAGCTCTGGTTCGAGGCGACGACCAGCGCGTAGCGCTCGCGGTCGATCGCGCCGAGCGCGCGGATCACCTCGTCGTTGAAGACGATCTCCGCTTCGCTCAGCACGAACCCGTGCAGCCAGCGCGTGACGACGCCGTCGCGGTCGACGAAGACGGCGCGCGAACGCGGCGGCGCGCCGGCGCGCCGCCACGAGAGCGGAGGCGTCACACGGGAGCGGGTTCGGCCAGCCGCTGCCGGCGGCGCGCGATCGCGTCGTCGAGGCTGGCGGCGATGCTCTCCTTCACGCGCTCGGGGTAGAACGGCGCGAGCCGGGCGGCGCCCGCGCCGGACATCCGCGTCCACAGCACGCGGTCGGCGTAGAGCCGCTGCACGGCGGCGGCGAAGCGCGGCGCGTCGTCCGCGATCAGCGCGTCGCGCCCGTCGGTGAACTCGAACCCTTCGGCGCCGACCGGCGTGGTGACGACCGGGAGCCCGTACTCGAGGCTGTGCGCGATCTTCCCTTTGAGTCCCGCGCCGAACCGGAGCGGCGCGACGAAGACGCGCGCCGCCTGGAAATGCGGCTCGACGTCGGCGACGTAGCCGGTGACGGCGACGCGCGGGTCGCGGGCGAGATCCCACACCGCGCGCGGCGGGTTCGAGCCGAGCAGCGTCACGCGCATCGACGGAAACTCTTCCCACACCAGCGGCATGATCTCGTGGACCAGCCACTCGACGGCGTCGACGTTCGGGGTGTGGTTGTAGCCGCCGATGAACAGCAGCCCGTCGGTCTGCTCGAACTCCAGCGTGCGCTTGCGCTTCTCGTGGATCAGCGGGACGACGTGGACGTTGTCGATCCCCTCGGACTCCAGGATGCGCTTCTCGATCTCGGTGACGGTCAGCGTCACGTCGACGCTGCGCGCGATCTCGAGCTCGAGCTCCTTCGTCTCGCGCTGGCGCCGGCGGTCGTCGGCGGTCGCGGCGTCGCCGCGCACCTCGAGCTCGCGCGCGAGGCGGACGTAGTGCAGGTCGATGGTGTCGTAGATCACCGGCAGCGCCGGGCGCGCCTCGAGCCGGCGCCGGTACTTCGTGAAGATGTCGGGGCGCGCGACCCGCACCACGTCCGCCGCATCGAGCGCTTCGCGCAGGCGCTCGTCGGGCGAGGGGCCGCCCTCGATGTGGTAGAGCACCTCGACCCCGAGCCGCTGCAGGTTCTCGGTGTACGGCTGCGAGCCGTGGAAGTTGTCCGGGAAGAAGATCACGTGGTAACCGAGCTCGCGCATGATCCGCATCATCTGCACCATGCGGTTCGAGCCGGCGTCGCGGTCGGGCTCCGGGACGTAGTTGTCGATGATCAGCACGGTCCGCGAACCTTGATGCCGGCGCGCCGCGCGCGGGACGTCCGCCGCGTCGTGCACCGGGTGCTCGGCGTCGAGCACCTCGCGCCATTTCTCGCGGAAGACCGGGTGGTTCAGCGCCTGGTGCCGCTTCACGCCGGCGCCGGTGTCGGTCCCGCCGCTCCCGCCTTCGAGGTGGACGACGACCGAGCGCGGCTGGTAGACGACGCGATAGCCGGCGCGCCGCGCGGCGAAGCACAGATCGGTGTCCTCGTAGTACGCCGGCGCGAACCGTTCGTCGAATCCGCCGACCCGGTTCCACACCGAGCGCCGCACCAAGAGCGCCGCGCCCGAGCAGTAGTCCACGTCGCGCACGAACTCGTACGCGGGGTCGTCCGCGCGCTGGCCGCGCCCGAAGTTCCAGCCGTTCGCGTCGCGCCAGACGATGCTGCCGGCCTCCTGCAGCCGTCCGCTCGGATAGACGAGCTTCGCGCCGACGACGCCCGCGCGCGGGTCGCGCTCCGCGGTCTCGACGAGCTCGTCGAGCCAGCCGGCGCGCACCAGCGTGTCGTTGTTCAGCAGCATCACGTAGTCGGCGCTCGAGAGCCGCGCCGCGCGGTTGCAGGTGCGCAGGAAACCGAGGTTCTCGGCGTTGCGCAGCACCGTCAGACCGCGGATCCCGGTGAAGCGCCCCGCGACGTCGGAGGGTGAGGCGTCGTCGACCAGGACGTACTCGGCGCGCGCGCGCGCGGGCGGGAACTCGGCCAGCGAGCGCAGGCACGACGCGGTCATCTCGACGTCGTCGTAGACCGGGATGATCACGGTGACGAGCGGCCCGCTCGGCGCGCCCGCGCTCAGCTCGAACTCGAATTCGCTGTGCGCCGCGGCGCCCTCGCTCCCGGCCGCGCCGGGCGGCGGCGGGAGGATCTCGTAGCGCAGCACCGGCGGCGGCGCGGGGACGCGCGCGGGATCGTCGAGCAGGCGCTCGAGCTCCGCGGCGTAGCGGCGCCAGTCCGCGAGCGCGCTCTCGTCGACTCCGCGCGCAGGCGCGGAAGCGCCGGGCGGGTTCTCCGGGCCGCCTCGCCGGCCGGCGGCGCGACGCAAGCGGTTGAGGAGGCGCCGTACCAGCGATGGAGACTCAGCCACGGCGCGTGTGTTCGACGCCGCGGCGACCGGTTTACTGCCGTCCTGCAAGGCGCGCGCCCGGCGCCGCCCAAATACTCGCGCGATGGAACGCACGCCGCGCCCCCGGAAGCGCAGCACGAAGCGGTATCCGGCGCCGCCGGTCGAGGGCGCGAACGACGGCGGCTCGAGCTACGCGAAGGTCCTCGAGCTCGTCCCGCCCGGCTCGCGCGTCCTCGACGCCGGCTGCGCGAGCGGCGGGCTCGCGGCGCGGCTCGCGGCGCGCGGCGACCGCGTCTGGGGCGTCGACCTGAACCCGGCCGCGCTCGCGGAGGCGGCCCGGCACTGCGAGGCGACCCGCGTCGCCGACCTCGAGTCGGTCGAGCTCGCCGAGCTCTTCCCCGGCGTGCGGTTCGACGTCGTCGTATTCGCCGACGTCCTCGAGCACCTCAAGGAGCCGTGGCGCCTGCTCGAGTCGGCCCGTGCGGTCCTCGACGAGGGCGGCTCGGTCGTCGCCTCGGTGCCGAACTTCGCGCACGCCGCGGTCCGGCTCGCCGTCTTCGCCGGGAGCCTGCCGTACGCGACGCTGGGGATCCTCGACGACACGCACGTGCGCTTCTTCACCCGCGAGGGCGTCGAGGCGCTCTTCGAGGAGAGCGGCTTCCGGCTGCACCGCATCCTGCGCACCGAGCTGCCGTTCGGGACGCCGAGCGATCTCGTCCCCGACGTCGGCTTGATGCGCGTGCCGGGCGAGGTCGAGCGCCTCGCGCGCCAGGACCCGGAGAGCGAGACGCTCCAGTTCGTCGTGCGCGCGATCCCGCTCCCCGGCGTCTGGGACATGGGCGCGCTGCGCAGCCGGCTCCACGACGTCCAGGCCCGCGCCGAGCTGCAGGCGGTCGGGCTGCGCAACGCCGAGCGCGAGCTCGCCGGCGCGGCGCGCGCGGCGACCGATGCCGAGGCGCTGCGCGCCGAGGCCGCCGAGGGGGTGCGGGCCGAGCTGGCCGAGGCGCGGCGCGCGTTCGAGGAGACGCGGCGCGCGCTCGAGGAGACGCAGCGCGCGCTCGACGAGGCGCACGAGCGAGTCCGCGCCGCCGAGGCGGCGCGTGACGAGGCGTGGACCTCCGCCGACGACGCGGCGCAGCACACTTCCAGCCAGATCGAAGCGGTCGTCGCGACCGCCGAGGCCGCGCGCGCCGGCGCCGCCGAGCTCGACCGCGAGCTGCGCGCGCTGCGCGACGAGCTGGCGAGGATCGAGGCCGAGCGCGACGAGGCGCTCGTGCGAGCGAACGCGCTCGCCGAGCTCGAGCGCGAGCTGCCGGCGCTGCGCGACGCGCTGCTCGACGCCGACCGCCGGCACGACGAGGCGTTCGCGCGGGCGAACGCGCTCGACCAGGGACTGGCAGGCGAGACCGCGCGCGCCGAGGACCTCGCGCACCGCCTGCGCGCGGCCGAGAGCGCGGCGATCGAGACGCGCCAGCGGCTCGACGAAGCGCTCGCGCATGCCGCGCGCGAGCGCGCCGCCCACGCGCTGGAGCGCGTGCGCCTGCACGACGCGAAGGCCGCCGAGCTGGCGCGGGCGCGCGAGGACGGCGCCGCCGAGCTGACCCGGCTCCGCGAGGCGCACGCCGCCGAGACGGCCGCACTGCGCGAGGCGCTCGCCGCCGACCGGGCCGCCGAGCGCACCTGGTTCGAGAACGCGCTGCGCGACCGCGACGCCGCGCTCGCCGACCGCGAGGCGCAGCTCGAGCGGGTCCGGGCCGCGGTCGAGGCGCCGGAGGGCGGTACGCTGGAAGGGACGATCACCGAGCTGCGCGCCGAGCTTCGCCGGGCCGGCGCCGAGCTGTTCGCGACGCGGGTTCAGCTCGACGCGCTCCGCGACCACGCGCGGCGTGAGGCGCTGGTCCGGTTCTCGCTCGAGCACGAGCTGGCCGGCCTGCGCGAGGACGGCGCCGAGTTCTGGCGCGAGCTGCGGCTGCCGGAGCGAGGACCCGCCTAGGACGTGACCTCGAACGAGAGCGCGTCGAGGACCGCCGGAGCGTCGGCGAAGAACGCGATCAGCTCGGCCCGGTGGAACCCGGCGCCGAGCCGGTCGGCCCGGATCACCGCCGAGAACCCGCTGCGCGCGAGCCCCGGAGCGTCGGTCGCCGTGACGACGTCCTCGCGCTCGATCCCGCGCTGGACCGTCCCGTGCGCCACCCCGTCGACGGTCAGGACGAGCCGGTCGGGGAGCGTCCCGCGCACCGGATCGCCGGACCAGCCGGTCAGGACCGCGCGCTCGCCCGGCGCCAGCAGCAGGTGGGTGCGCTCCTCGCGGATCGTCGTCTCGCCTTCGAGCCGCCCGACCAGGTCGATCCGCCCGCGCAGGCGCTCGCCCCGGGGATAGACGGCCGCGGGCGGCCGCGGGTCGACGGCGACCGCGAACGGCTCGCCGACCGGCCCGGCGGCGCCCTCGGCGACGGCGATCACGCGCACGGTGTGGTGGCCCGCGCCGAGCTCGTAGGCGGGGATGCGGATGCGGAAGCCGTAGTCGGCGCGCTCGGTCCCGAGCGCGGTCGCGACGTCGGGCCGCTCGTGGCCCGCCATCCCGCGGAAGAGGCGGATCCCGTCGATCTCGGCGTACGCGTGGGCGGCCGGGACGTTCGCCGGCGAGGCCGCCCAGCCGCGGACGATCAGCGTCCCGTCGAGCACGACCCGCGCCGGCACCTGCCCGGCATCGCCCGGACGCCCTTCCGGGCGGACCTCGTCGACCGCGCCCTGCATCCCGCCTTCGCGAACCCCGGGCGGGAGCGCGCGCTGCGCGGCGACGACGTCGAACGAGACGGCGACCGGGATCGCGACGCGCTCGCCGTTCGCGCGCACGCCGGTGAGCGCGAGGACGTGGTGGCCGAGCGCGGCGCCGCCGAGCCCGAGCTCGAGGCGGAAGCCGACCGTCTCGGGTGAGCCGTAGACCGTGGCGACGTCGGGACGCCGTTCGCCGAACGCGGCGCTCGCGTGCGCGCCGCCGATCTCGATCTCGACGCGCTCGAACGCCGCGGCGCCGTCGTCGAGCGCCCAGCCGGTGACGACGACGTGCGCGTCGGCCGGCGCGGCGGCGACGCGCCCGCCGAACTCGTCGGCGATCGTGTCGACGACCGCGACGGCTGCGCGCGACGTCTCTGATGCGGGTTGCACGGTACGCGCCGTTGTCCGCGCGGCGCGCCGCATCCTGGCCGGAGGTCGGTTCGCGCACACCGTGAAACCATCGGCGCGTGTGCCCCTGCTGCCGCGGAACGCTCGAACCGCTGTGGACCGTTCGTTCGTTCGAGTACTACCGCTGCCGCCAGTGCACGTCGCTCACGATCGATCCCGACGTCATCCGCGAGATCGACGCGGGCCGGGTCTTGCAGCTGGAGACCGATCGCGCCGGCGCCGAGGGCGAGATCGGCGCGGCGCGCGACCGCGCGTACGGTTCGTCGCTCGCGCGCGTCGCCGAAGCGGTGCTCTACGCGCGCACGCCGATCCGGCGCTTCCTCGACGTCGGGACCGGCCGCGGTTTCCTGCTCGACGCGCTCAGCACGCATCTGCCCTCGCGCAGCGAGACGTTCTACGGGGTCGAGCTCTACCCGCCGAACCCGCACAGCGCACATCCGAACTACGTCGCCGGGACCGCGAGCGCGCTCGCCGAGAAGTTCGAGGCGGGGAGCTGCATCGAGGTCGTGCAGGCGCTCACGCCGATGCAGCTTCGCGCGCTGCTCGCCGAGGTCGCGACGCGCTCGCATCCCGGCGCGCTCTACATCGTGAACTCCGGGCAGCCGCGCTACGTGCTCGCCGAGAACCGCGCCTATCTCGACCCGGACCGGCGCGGCCACATCGTGAGCTACTCGCTCGCGGCGATGGCGCTGCTCGCGCGGCCGCTGGGGTTCCGCGTGCTCCCGCTGCGCGGGAAGAGCTGGGCGCTGCTGCTCGAGTACGCGCGCGACGAGAGCACCCCGCCCGAGGACCGCATCTGGAGCGCGCTCCCCGAGAACGTCGCGCTGCTGCGCGATCCCGACCGCGGCTCGGTCCTCCACGTCCTGGGGATGGACACCGCGCGCGCGTACTACGACCCGCGCTAGTCAGACGAGAATCTCGCCCTCGGGGACCTCGAGGATGACGGTGTCGTCGACGTGCACGATGTCGTCCCAGCCGTATCCGACCTTGTCGTACCAGTCGGGCGAGGTGACCCAGTGGCGGCGCCCGTCGCGGATGAGGAAGACCTTGCGCCCTTGGTCGGTCGGCGAGGTCCCGCGCACGACGATCTCGCCGCGCGGGCTGCGCCGCGCCGCATCGAGCAGCTCCTCGCCGCGCGCGAAGCCGGCGCCGGCCGGGACCGTGTCGAGATAGTGCTGCACGCCTTCGGCCGCCGGGCCGTCGAAGCGAACGGTGCCGTGGTCGACCCAGATCACGCGCTCGCAGGTCGCGCGGATGTAGTGCATGTCGTGCGAGACGACGACGATCGTCGAGTGCGCGTCCCAGAAGCGCTCGAGCCGCTCGGCGCACTTGCGCCGGAAGCGCTCGTCGCCGACCGCCAGGACCTCGTCGAGCAGCAGCACCTCGGGGCGGAACTGCGTCGCGATCGCGAACGCGAGCCGCGCCGCCATCCCCGACGAGAGCGTCTTCGTCGGCGCGTCGCGCATGTCGCGCAGCTCCGCGAAGTCGAGGATCGCGTCGACGTTCTCCCGCACCGTGCGCTCCGGATGGCCGAGCACGACGCCGTAGTAGACGATGTTGTCGACCAGCGAGAGCTCGGGCTCGAACCCCGCGCCGAGCTCGATCAGCGGCGAGAGCGAACCGGTGACCTGCACGCTCCCGCGCGTCGGCGCCAGCACCCCCGCGATCACCTTGAGGATCGTCGACTTCCCGCTCCCGTTCGCGCCGATGATCGCGAGCTTCTCGCCGCGCTCGGCGCGCAGCGAGACGCGGTCCAGGATCGTGCGCTTGCGCGCGCGGCGCGCGCGCCCGCGCAGCAGGTCGAAGAACGTCCGCTTCAGATCGTAGTGGAACTCTTCTTGCGTGCGCCGCACCAGCGTTACGGCGCGCAGCTCGATCGCCGCCGCCATCAGAGCAGGTCCATGAACTCGCGCCGGGTCGCCTGGAAGAACGCCGCGCCGAGCGCGAGCGCGACGAGCCCGGCGGCGAGCGCGAGCGCGATCTCGTGCAGGTGCAGCGGCCCGCGCCGGAGCGTGACCTCGCGCAGCGCGCTGATCGAGACGCCGATCGGGTTGAGGTCGTAGTACGGGCGCACGTTCGCCGGGACGATCTCGATCGGGTAGAACAGCGGGCTCGTCATCCACAGGATGAAGCCGACGATCCCCCAGAGGTGCGGCAGATCGCGAAAGAACACGTACAGCGCGGAGAGCGCGAGCGAGAACCCGGCGACCAGCAGGATCACCGCGAGCAGCACCACCGGGACCAGCGCGACGCGCACCGGGTCCCGCGTGAACACGATCGAGACGGCGAAGACGATCCAGAACGTCGTGACCAGCTGCTGGAAGACGTTCGAGACGACCGAGGCGACCGGGAAGATCACCGGCGGGACCGGGATCTTGTTGAGCAGCAGCCCGTTCGCGACGATCGTGGTGAGCGACTCGCCGGTCGCGTTCAGGAAGAACGTCACGACGACCAGCCCGACGAACGCCGAGAGGACGTACCGGACGACCGACCCGCCGTAGTACTGGCGGAACGCGGTCCCGAAGATCGCGGTGTACACCGCGGTCAGCAGAACCGGGTTCGCGAACGACCAGAGGATCCCGAGCGCGGTGCCGCGGTACCGGATCTTGAGCGAGCGGAACGCCGTGATGCGAACCAGCTCGGCGAGACGCGGGAGCCGCGAGCCGGGGGCGGGTTCGGGAAAAGTCGCAGTAGCCATCGTAAAAAGCGCCGCGCGAGGCGGGCCGATCCCCTCAATAGGCCCCCCGGAGGAGAGGCTCCTCCCCGCTCAAGCGCGCAGCGAGAAGTCCTCCGAGACGAGCGTCAGGTGCGCGCTGTAGTGCGGGTCCGCGCGCTCGGCGGTCCTCCAGCGCTCCTCCATGATGCGCCGCTCGGCCTGGAAACGGGCCGCTTTCGCGGGGTCCTCGTCGGAGCCGCGGCTCTTCGACTCGTGGTGGATCAGCTGCACGTGCGCGAGGTAGACGTTGTACAGACCGAGCGCTCGCAGCTTCAGACAGAGGTCGACGTCGTTGAACGCGACGGCGAGTTTTTCGTCGAACCCGCCGGCGCGCGCGAACGCCTCGCGCCGCACCATCATGCAGGCGCCCGTCACCGCCGAGTAGTTGTTGACGGTGCGCAGCGTGTTGAAGTAGCCTCCATCATTCGGGTCCGCGTGCTTGTGCGCGTGTCCCGCCACGCCCCCGATCCCGGTCACGACGCCGGCGTGCTGGACCGTGCCGTCGGGATAGAGCAGCTTCGCGCCGACGGCGCCGATGCTCGGGCGCTGCGCCTGCTCGACCATCGCCTCCATCCAGTCCGGCGTGAGCACCTCGGTGTCGTTGTTCAGGAAGAGCAGGTACGCGCCGTCCGTCTGCTCGGCGCCGAAGTTGTTGATCCGCGCGAAGTTGAACGGGACGTCGTAGCGCACGACGCGGACGCGCGGCTCGCGCGCCGCCCACGCCGCGAACGTGTCCAGCGAGGCGCGGTCGGTGGAGCCGTTGTCGATCAGCAGCAGCTCGAAGTTCTCGTACGGCGCCGCGTTCGCGAAGATCGAGCTCAGCGCGCGCTCGACGTCCTCGCCGTGGTCGCGCGTCGGCATCACGACGCTCACCTTCAGCGGGGCGCGAATGTCGTAGCGCACGACGTAGCTGCCCGGTTCCGGCAGCTGCTCGACGCGCCCGGGCTCGCCGCGCCGCGCGATCGCCTCCTCGATCGCGCGCCGCCCCGCCTCGTACGCGTACGCCTTCGAGCCGGTCTCCGACGAGGTCGACTGCGGGTGGATGCGCCAGTGGTACAGCACGCGCGGGATGTGGTGCACGCGCTCGGTGCGCTCGCTCGCGCGCAGCACGAGATCGTAGTCCTGGCTCCCCTCGAACCCGGTGCGGAACCCGCCGAGCTCGACGACGAGCGCGCGCTTCAGCGCGAGCAGGTGCCCGACGTACATCCGGGCGAGGAACGAGTCCGGCGACCAGTCGGGCTTGAAGTACGGCTCGGCGCGGCGGCCGAGCTCGTCGATCTTGTCCTCGTCGCTGTAGATCACGCCGGCGTCCGGATCGCGCAGCGCGGCGAGCGCGACGTGGAACAGCGCGTCGGGCGTGAGCACGTCGTCGTGGTCGAGCAGCGCGACGTACTCTCCGGTCGCGAGCGCGAGCGCGCTGTTGCTCGCC
Source organism: Candidatus Elarobacter sp. (assembly GCA_036264835.1). Taxonomy (GTDB): domain Bacteria; phylum Vulcanimicrobiota; class Vulcanimicrobiia; order Vulcanimicrobiales; family Vulcanimicrobiaceae; genus Vulcanimicrobium. The sequence continues at coordinate 37,632 of DATAQE010000082.1, read as the reverse complement.
GCCGCGATGTGCCCGTTCGTCTCCCGCAGCGCGAGCTTGATCCGCGGCTCGCGCGCGGCATATTCGTGCAGCACCTCGCGCACGCGCGGGTCGGGCGAGGCGTCGTCGGCGACGCACAGCTCCCAATGCGGGTAGAGCTGCGCGAGCACCGAGTCGAGCGCCGCGCGCAGATAGCGTTCGGGCGTGTCGTACGCCGGCATCAGCACGCTGATCACCGGCGCGCGCGGGAGCACGCCGACCATCCCGCGCACGAGCTCCGCGTCGGCGGCGCGCAGGCCGTTCGCGCGCAGCCAGCGCTCGTACTCGGTGCGCTTCCCGATCAGCGGCTCGTAATCGGCGACGATCAGATCGACCAGCGGCTGCGCGCCGACCGGGTGCAGCCCGAGCCGGTGCTTGAGGTCGAACCACGCGTTGCGCGCGCGCCAGAAGCGGCTCTCCTGCATCGAGCGCAGCAGCGGGCGCACCGCCTCGGCGGCCGCGCGCGTCTGCTCGGCCCACAGATCGACGTTCTCCAGCCGCTCGAGCAGCTGCGCGCGCTCTTCCTCGAGACGGCGGACGTACGCGCGCAGCTCCTCGCCGGTCTCCCCGCTCATCGCCCGGCGGCGTAGAGGTGCGAAGGCGTCGCCGCCAGGTCGTGATACGTCACGACGCCGCGCGCGAAGTAGTGGCAGACCAGCGCGCGCCGTGACGAGCCGGCGCGCGCGCGCGGCGCGCCGCCGTGCAGGATGTTCGCGTGCCACATCAGGACGTCGCCCTTGCGCGCGGTGAACGTGCGCGGCTCGAGATGGTGCTCCGCGATCAGCGCCGCGATGCGCGGCTCGTAGCGCTCCGCGTACGCGGTGTAGCCGATCTCGCCGAACGTGGCGGGATCGATCCCCACGTCGTGCGAGAACACGTACGGCAGACGGTGCGAGCCGGGATAGTAGACCAGCGGTCCCGCGTCGTCCGAGATGTCCTCGAACGCGATCCACGCCGCCGCGAGATAGCCGAGCGGATAGGTCGTCATGTGGATCGCGTCGGAGTGCGCGCGCTGCTCGCTGCCCTTGTGGCCCATGATCGTCTGGAACGGGAGCGCCTCGGCGCCGAGCAGCACCGAGACCGGCTCGACGAGCGCGGGATCGCGCAGCAGCGCGTCGATCTCGGGGACGCCGAAGTGCGGGTTCAGCACGCGCCCCGGGAGCGGGTCGGTCTCGCTCGCCGGCGCGTCGGGCGTCAGCGCGCCCGCCTCGAGCGCGCGCTCGTACGCGCTCCACGCCGCGTCGAGGCGCGCGCCGTCGATGAAGCCTTCGAGCAGCACGACGCCGTCGCGCACCCACTCGCGCGCGAGCGCCGCCTCGCGCTCGGTGATCGCACCGGCTGCGAGCTTGCGCGCGATCGCCTGCGGGGCGTCGGGCCGGTCGAGCCACGGCACCGGCCCGCCGGCGGGGAAGCGTGCCGCGCGGAACTCCCCGGCCGCCGGCTCGACGCGCGGGTCCGGCGCGACCGGTGCGAACCGCGCGCGCGGCTTCGGGTGCAGGATGCGGTCGAGGAATCTCATTTCGCCGCCGATCCCGCGGCCGGGAGCGCCGGCTCGCCGCGCGGCGGGCGGCGGTAGTCGCCGCGCGAGAGCCACTTCTCGATCAGCGCGTAGAGCACGATGAACAGATACCTGCTCCCCATCTCCTTGATCTTGAACTTCGAGACGCCGTGCTTGCGGTTGTACCAGCTCGTCGGGACGACGGTCCACGAGTAGCCGCGCACGATCGCCTTCAGCGGCAGCTCGACGGTGATGTTGAAATGGTGCGAGAGGATCGGCCGCACGCCCTCGATCACCTCGCGCCGGTAGCACTTGAACGCGTTGGTCACGTCGTTGTAGCGGATCCCGAAGAGCAGCGCGACGAAGGCGTTCGCCGCGCGGTTGAGGACCAGCTTCGGGAGCGGGTACTCGACGACGCGCGCCGCGCGCGTGAAGCGCGTCCCGAACGCGCAGTCGTAGCCCGACTCGATCGCGCGCCAGTATCTCACCACGTCGTCCGGGTCGTCGGAGGCGTCGGCCATCACGATGCAGACCGCCTCGCCGCGGAACTCGTCGAGCCCGGTCGCGATCGCGTTCCCGAAGCCCTTCGGGCGGCGCAGGTTGGGGACGCAGCGCACCTGCGGGATCCGCTCGGCGGCGCGCGCCACGACCGCCGCGGTCCCGTCGGCGGAGTGGTCGTCGACGACGACGATCTCGAACGGGACCGACGCCGCGCTCAGCCGCTCGGCGAGCGCGCTCAGCGTCGCCTCGATGTCGCCCTCTTCGTTCTGCGCCGGGATGACGACGGAGAGCACGGCGTTTACGCCGGCGTGCGCTGGTCGCGCTCGGCCAGCCAGCGCTCGGCGTTCTTCTCGTACATCTCGCGCATCAAATCCCGCAGCCCGTGGCGCTGCTCCCAGCCGGGATAGTGCGCCTTGAACTTCGCCATGTCGCTGATGTACCAGATGTGGTCGCCGATGCGGTTCGTCTCGGTGTACGTCCAGTCGAGCTTTCGCCCCGCGATCTCCTCGCACAGCTCGATCGCCTCGAGCATCGAGCAGTTGCTGCGGCGCGTCCCGCCGGCGTTGTAGACCTCGCCGCAGCGCGGCGCGCGGAAGACGTGGTCGAACGCGTGCACGAGATCGAAGCTGTGGATGTTGTCGCGGACCTGCTTCCCCTTGTAGCCGAAGACCGTGTACGGCTCGCCGGTCACGCTGCACTTCATCAGGTACGCGAGGAACCCGTGCAGCTTCGTCCCGGAGTGGTTCGGTCCGGTCAGGCAGCCGCCGCGGAAGACCGCGGTCGGCATCGAGAAGTAGCGGCCGTACTCCTGGACCAGCACGTCGGCGGCGACCTTCGAGGCGCCGAAGAGCGAGTGCTTCGAGCGGTCGATCCGCATCGTCTCGTCGATGCCGTTCCAAAGCGGATGCCCGGCTGCGAGCTCCCAGCGCTTCTCGTGCTCGACCAGCGGCAGCTCGTTCGGCGCGTCACCGTAGACTTTGTTGGTCGAGGTGAAGATGAACACGGCCTCGGGGCAGTGCGCGCGCGCCGCTTCGAGGACCGAGAGCGTCCCGTTCGCGTTGACGGTGAAATCGGTCTGCGGATCGCTCGCGGCCCAGTCGTGCGAGGGCTGCGCCGCGGTGTGGATCACCAGCGCGATCCGCTTCCCGTAGCGCGCGAACAGCTGGTCCATCGCGGCGGTGTCGCGGATGTCGGCGGCGACGTGCGTGTACTGCTTGGGGAAGCGCGCTTCGAGCGAGAGGCGGTTCCACGCGGTCGAGGCGTCGGGGCCGAAGAAGCGGGCGCGGAAGTCGTTGTCGACGCCGACGATCTCGTGACCGCGCTCGGCGAAGTACGCGACCGACTCGGAACCGATGAGCCCGGCGGAGCCGGTGACGAGGACGACGGACATGCGTTCGAGAGCGACTCCTTCGGTGCGTTCAGGACCAGAGCGGGGCGACGAGACGTTGGTTCGCGCGGATCCATTCGAAGATCTCGCCGAGCGTCTCGCGCGGCGTCTGCCGGGGCGACCACCCGGTGTCGGCCGTGACCCGTGCGTTGTCGGTCACGTAGAGGCGGACGTCGGAGGGACGGTTCTCGGCGACCCGTTCGATATCCACCGTGTTCCCCGTGATCGCCTCGCAGAGCGCGGTCGTCTCGGCGAGCGAGAGACTGGACCCGAGCCCGCCGCCGACGTTGTAGACGCGCTGCGGGAGCGTCCCGAGCCCGTCGATCTGCCGCAGGATCAGATCGCACAGCTCGCCGACCGCGACGAAGTCGCGAACCTGCTTCCCGGTCCCGCCGTACCCGATGTATTTGAGCGGCCGCTTGAAATAGTGCTTGCCCATCCAGAGCGCGAAGACGCCCTGGTCGACCTTCCCCATCTGCCACGGTCCGGTGATCACACCGCAGCGGTCGACGACCGTGCGCAGCCCGTACATGTCGGCGTACTCGGTGAGGAGCAGCTCGCAGGCGAGCTTCGTCGCGCCGTAGAGCGAGCGCGCGCCCTCGAGCGGGAACTCCTCGGCGATCCCGGCCGGACCGATCCCCGGGAGCGTCTGCTCGGCGGCGATCGCGAAGCGGGTCTCGCGCTCCTCGACCCGGATCGCCTCGAGCGCGGCGACCGGGTAGACGCGGCTGGTCGAGATGAAGACGACGTCGGCCCGGTCGCGGCGCGCGACCTCGAGCAGGTTCACCGTCCCGACCAGGTTCGTGTCGACGACGTAGCCGGGCCCGGCCTCGTAGGCCGCGAGCACCGCGGGCTCCGCCGAGCAGTCGACGACGAGCCCGAAGCGGGTCTTCGGGAAAACGAGGTCGTCCGGGCGGCGGACGTCGGCGTGGACGAACTCGACCCCGGCGGCGGCGAGGCGCGGGAGGTTCCACTCCGAGCCGCGCCGCTTGAGGTTGTCGGCCGCGACGACGCGCGCGGCGGGATAGCGCTCGCGCAGCCGCAGGGCGAGGCTGGAGCCGGCGAAGCCGGCGCCGCCGGCGATCAGGATCGCTTCGTAGTCGGCCATGCGCGCGTACCGCATGCGCGGGGGAAGCGCCGCGCGCCTTCACGTAGCGGGGAGCGCGTGAGCGATCGCTACGACCGCGCCGTCGCCGGGCTGCTCGCGGCCGCGGTGCTGACCTGCGCGGTCGCCGTGGTCGCGGTCCGCCCCGCGCCGCTCCCGGCCGAGGACGCGGCCCGCTGGATCGCGCTCGCCGCGCAGGACGGCTCGAGCCACCATCGCTACGGGCGCAGTTGGTGGGTCGACACGCTCGACGTCGGGTCGCAGCGTCTGCCCTACGCCGCGCAGGTCGTCACGGTCGCGCCGGGCGAGCGGCTCGCGGTCGGGGGCTGGGCGCTCGACCCGCGCTCGCGGCTGCCCGCGGCGCGGCTCCTGTACCGCGTCGACGGGGGCCCGTGGCGGCCGGCGCGCTACCACCTCGCCCGCCCCGACGTGGCGGCGAGGTTGCAGCTCACCGGCGCCGAGGACTTCGGCTACCTCGCCGAGGTCCCGACCGGCGGGCTCGCGCCGGGGCCGCACGAGCTGACGCTGGCGACCGGCGACCGCGGCGGCGCGCTGCTCCCGACGACGCCGCTGCGGTTCGCGATCGCCCCGCGCTAAGGCGTGCCCGGCGCGCGCCGGAAGACGCCGTCGCGGACCCGCCCCATCTCGCCGAGCCGATCGGTCGCGTAGTCCGCGTCGGGGGTGAGCGGCGAAAGGCCGCTCGGATCGCCGGCGGCGATCGCCGCCCGCGCGGCCCGCAGGTCCACGGCGTGCAGCTGCCAGACGCGGTTGGTCACCGCGCTCTCCTTCAGCGAGGCCAGGACCAGCAGGACGGCGGCCGCCGTAACCACCGCACCGCCGAGCGCCTGCGCGTGCGGCGCCGAGAGACGGGCCGCGATCGCGAACGGCGGGCGGCGCACGACGATCGCCGTCCCGGCGAGCGCGGCGATCCACGCGAGCAGGGCGATCGAGGTGTACCGGCTCGAGGTCGCCTGCCAGACGCCGAACCCCGCCCGCCCCGCCGCGGTCAGCGCCGCGGCCAGGACGGGATAGCCCGCGAGCGCGACCCAAGGCGCGAGCCGCAGCCGGAGGGCGAGCGATCCGCGCAGCGCGGCCGCGGCGAGCGCGATCAACCACACCAGCACCGCCGTGCCCGCGAGCATCGAGGCCGTCGTTCCGAACGCCATCGCGAGCGGCGCGCCGAGGTACGCCAGGACGTACTCCGCCAGCACCCCGGCGTGCGCGAGCCCGACGTGCGCCTGCGGGTCGCCCTGCGGCGCGCCGAACCGCACGAGGAGCGACACCGCCGCGCCGGCCACCGCCCACGCCGCGGCGCGGATCGGCCGGGCGCGCGGGACGAGCCCGATCGCGACCAGCCCCGCCGCCCACGCCAGCAGCCCCTGCGAAGAGCTCAGGCTGGCGACGGTCGCCGCCGCGGCGGCCACGGCGAGATCGCGCGCCGCGGCGTGCGGCCGGGTCAGCAGCACGACGACCGCGACCGCGCAGACGTCGCAGAGGAACCACGCCGTCTGGAAGCCCCAGTCGAGGTTCTCGTACTGCACCAGGCTCAGCAGGAGCACCGTCGCCGCCAGGAACGCCGCGCCGCGCCACGCGGCCGGGACGGTCCGGCGGAACAGCATCCACAGCCCGAGCTGGGTGAGCGCCAGCAGCAAGACCGAGACGAGCTGCTCGCGGACCGGGGTCCAGCCGCCGAGCGCGTCGAGCCCGACCGCGAGCAGGTTCGGGATGAAGATGCGGTGCTCGTTGTGCGGCTGCCAGAGCCGCGCGAACGTCAGCGTGTGCTCGTGCGCGGCGTAGATCAGCTCCGACCACTCCCACTCGTCCCCGAACGGGACGTCGACCGCGCGTTTGAGGACGATCGCGAGCAGCGGGAAGATCCCGAGCGCGGCGATCAGCGCGGGGATGCGCTGCACGAGGCGCGCACGACGATGCTCCACGGTCGCCGCGTCCGTTGAGCGCTCGCGCGCGGCGTTCCTGTGCCGCCGCGTCGCGCGCGACGCCGAAACGATGAGGCAACGCCGCCGCACGGCGCGAACCGTTGCGCGGTGACGACGATTCGGTCGCTTCGTATCGTACCGGCGGTACTCGGCGTGCTCGCCGCACTGGTGTGGGGGCTGACGCTGATCCGCCCGCCGGCCGGGACCGCGGCCGGGCTCGACCAGTCGTGGCGCGTCGCGCTGACCCTCGCCGCGGAGCAGCACTTGCGGTTCGGCGAGCAGATCCTCTTCACGTTCGGCCCGCTCGGCTACGCGCTGCAAGGCCTCCCCGACCCGGGTCTCGCCGTCGCGACCGCGCTCGTTCAGGGCGTGCTTGCCGTCGCGACCGTCGCGGGGGTCGTGACGCTGCTCGGCGGGCGCGGCGGGTTCGCCGCGAAGGTCGCGTTCGTCCTCGCCGCGCTGGCGCTCTCGAGCGCCGTCGCGATCGACGACGTCGCCGCGGTCGGCGCGCTCGCGCTCGTCGCGCGCGCCGCGCGGTTTCCGCGCACGGCGCTCGCCGCCGGCGTCGCGGTCGGCGCGATCGCGCTGATCGGCCTCCTCTCGAAATACACGCTCGGGATCGACGCGCTGGCCGCGGCGAGCGCCGCATGGGCGGTCGACGCCGTCCGCGGCCCGCGCCGCCGGCGCCGCGTCGCGCTGCTCGCGGCGGCGGGCTGCTGGACCGTGACCGCGCTCGGTCTCGTCGTCGCGTTCGGCTTCTCCCCGCGCGCGCTCGGCGCGTACGTGGGCGGCGCCGCCGAGATCTCGGCCGGCTTCTCCGGCGCGATGGGGCTCGCCGGACCGAGCGCGCAGATCACCGTTGCGCTGATCGTCGCCGCCGCGATCGTCGTCGTGTGCGCCGTGCTGGCGCGCCAAGGCGGCGCGGGCGTCGCCGCCGCGGCGGCCGTCCTGCTCTTTCTCGTGTGGAAGCACGGCTTCGTCCGGCAGGACGGGCACGTCATCTACTACTTCGCGACCGCGCCCGCGATCGCGGCGATCCTCGCGATCGCGGTGCGCAAGATGCCGGCGCGCGCGCTCGCCCTCGCGACCACCGCGCTCGCGCTCGGCGCGCTCGCCTGGGTGTGGCCGCAAGTGTGGAACACACCGCCGCGCCTGCTCGACGCCGCGCGGGTCACCGCCGGGTTCGCGTTTCTTCGGAATCCCGTCGCGACCGAGGCGGCGGCGCGCGCGGCGGTCGGCGCGGCGCTCGCACCCGACCTGCTCTCGCCCGAGCTCGCCGCACGGTTGCGGCCCGGCGGCACGGATGTGCTTCCGTGGGAGACCGCGATCGTCGAGGCCAACGGCCTGCGCTGGTCGCCGCTCCCCGTCTTCCAAACCTACAGCGCGTACACGCCCGCGCTGGACGCGCTCGACCGCAACGCGCTCGCGGCGCACGGCGCCGAGCACGTGCTGTACCGCTACGTCGCGATCGACGGGCGCGCGCCGTTCGGCGACGCACCGGCGACGATCGCCGCGCTGGCGTGCCGGTACTGGCCGGAAGCGCCGCGCGTCACGACCGCCGCGAACGAGCCGTACCTGCTGCTGCGGCGCGACCCGGGCGGGTTCTGCTTGGAGTCTGCCGCGGGGAGCGTTCCCGCGCAGCTCAACGCACCGATCACCGTTCCGCCGGCCGGTTCGCCGAGCTCGTTCATCACCGCCTCGGTGGTGGTGCACCCCTCGCTCGGCACGCGCGCCGCGACGGCGCTGTGGCGCCCCGCGCAGCTCGACGTCGTCGTGCGGTTCGACGACGGAACCGAACGGCGCTATCGCACCGTCCCCGCGACGCTCGGCGACGGGATGATCGTCTCGGCGTCTCCGCGCGACGACGACGAGGTCGCGCGCTTCTTCGAGGGCGAGGCGGTTCACGCGGTCCGCACGATCACGTTCGTCGCCCGCCCCGGCACCTACGTGCTCGAACGGGTCGCCTTCCGGCACCTGCTGCGCGTGCGCTGAGCCCGGAGAGGCTTCAGGGCGGGGAGACAGAATGCGCGCGCCGGTGTTCGCATACGTCACCGGCGCCGCGGGGTTCATCGGCTCGCATCTCTGCGACCGGCTGCTGCGCGAGGGATGGAGCGTCGTCGGGATCGACGATCTCGCGACCGGCGACCGGAGCAATCTCGAGCTCGCCGCCGCGAACGCGCGGTTCGCGTTCGTCGAAGCCGACGCCGCGGAGCCGTGGGACCCGTGGATCGCCTCGCTCGATGCGGCGGCGCGCGCGCCGCGCGCGGTCTTCCACCTCGCCTCGCCGGCGAGCCCGGTCCACTACGAGCGCCTCGCGCTCGAGACGCTCGCGGTCAACAGCCTCGGCACGATGCACGCGGTCGCGTGCGCGCGCGCACACGATGCAGTTCTGCTCTTCGCGTCGACGAGCGAGTCGTACGGCGACCCGCTCGAGCACCCGCAGCGCGAGACGTACTGGGGGAACGTCAACCCGGTCGGCCCGCGCGCGTGCTACGACGAGGCGAAGCGGTTCGGCGAGGCCTACTTGACGACCGCGGTCCGCAAGCTCGGCGTCGACGCGCGGATCGCGCGGATCTTCAACACCTACGGGCCGCGGATGCAGGCCGGCGACGGACGCGTGATCCCGGCCTTCTGCGTCGCGGCGCTGCGCGGCGAGCCGCTGACCGTCTACGGCGAGGGGACGCAGACGCGCAGCTTCTGCTACGCCGACGATCTCGTCGACGGACTGCTGAAGCTCGCGACCGCGCCCGGGCTCGCGGGCCGCGTCGTGAACCTGGGGAACGACGACGAGTACACCATCGCCGAGCTCGCGCACGTGACCGCCGAGCTCGCCGGCGTGCCGCTGCGCGTCAAGCCGCGCGCGCTCCCGCCCGACGATCCCGCGCGCCGCCGCCCCGACCTCGCGCTGGCGCGCGAGCTGCTCGGCTGGGCGCCGCGCGTCCCGCTGCGCGAAGGGCTCGCGGCGACGCTCGACTATTTCCGCTCCGCCGCCGCGCGCGTCTGAGTCCGCCCGCCGAGCGCCGAGGCGCAGGCGAGCAATGCCAGGGTGTGACCGATCGTGATCGTCTGCAGCAGATCGGCGGCCGAGCGGTGGCGCAGCACGACGGTGACGATCTCGCCGAGCGCGACGAGCGCGAGCGGGACGACGAAGCGCATCCGCCCGCGCGCGATGTTGTAGGTCGCGACGACGTTCGCCGTCGCGAGCGCCGAGACCGCGAGCGCGTACGGGAACGCGAACGGCGCCGCGTCCGCGAACGAGCGGCCCGCGATCGTGGTGACGACGAAGCGCGGCGCGAGCCCGAACAGCGCGCACGCGCAGGCGCAGATCAGCAGCGTGATCGCGAGCGCCTGGAAGAACAGCACGCGCGTGCGCTCGCCGCGCGCCGAGCGCTCCGCGGTCTGCGGCAGCAGCACCGTCGGGACGAAGAAGACGACCGCGTAGAGCGCGCGGCCGGCGAGCGCCGCCGCGCCGTAGAGCCCCGCGGTGCGCGCGCCGAGATAGCTCTTCGCCAGCACGACGTCGTAGAGCAGCAGCACGTTCACGCAGAACACCGCGAGCGCGACCGGCGCCGACGCGCGCACGATCGCGCGCAGCGAGACGTGCGCCGGGATCGCGCGGCCGTGCGGGCGCCCGAACAGGTACGTCGCGAACGCGGCGCCGGCGTACCCGACCGCCATCCCGGCGAGCGCGCCGCGCAGCCCGAACAGGTACGCGCCGAGCGGCGCGAAGAGCGCCTTGCCGAACCCTTCGGCGACGTTCGAGAGCGCGAACGCGCCGAACGCGGAGCTGCCTTGCAGCACGCCGCGCAGCAGCGGCAGCGCGATCGCGCCGCCGAGCGAGCACGCGGCGAGGACGATCAGCAGCGGCGCGTCGAGATGGAAGAACCGCGCGAGCGGCACCGCGGCGAGCGCGAGCAGCAGCGAGGGGACCGCCGCGAGCACCAGCGTCACGCGGTCGACCGCGCGCACGAGCCCCGAGAGCCGTTCGGGATCGAGCGCGGAGTCGCTCGCGAGCTTCGCGACGACCATTTGCGAGATCAGCGCCGGCGCGCTGACGATCAGCACCGTCGCGACCAGCGAGGCGAACGCGCCGTACGCCTCGACGCCGAGCGCGCGGCTCACCAGCGTGTAGAACAGATAGCCGAGCACGTTCGCGCTCATCAGCCCGGCGAACGTGATCCCCGCGTGCGCCGCGACGCGCGCGTGCGGGCTCGGCGTCGCGCCGGTCACAAGCGCAGCCCGAAATCCTCGGCGTCGGCGGTCAGGTTCGGGTTGTAGTACGGGTCGCGCGCCGCCCACTCCGGCCAGCGCTTGCGGATCGTCGCGACCTCTTCCATCGCGCGCGCGACCTTGCGCGGCGTGTCGTCGCCGCCGCGGCTCTTCGACTCGTAGTGGAACAGCTTCGCGCGCGGCACGACGACGTTCCGGTAGCCCGCGCGGTGCAGCCGCAGGCAGAAATCGACGTCGTTGTACGAGACCGCGAGCGCCTCGTCGAGCCCGCCGGCCTCGAGGTACTTGCGCCGCGAGACCATCAGGCACGCGCCGGTGACGGCGAGGTAGTTCGTGTCGAGCTCGAGCGCGCCGTGGTAGCCGGGCGTGTTCCCCGGCAGATACCGGTGCGCGTGTCCGGCGAGCCCGAGGATCCCGAGCACGACGCCGCCGTGCTGCACCGTCCCGTCGGGGTAGAGCAGCACCGCGCCGACCGCGCCGATCTCCGTGCGCCGCGCCTGTCCGAGCATCGCCTCCATCCACTCGGGAGCGATCACCTCGGTGTCGTTGTTCAACAGCAGCAGATACTCGGCGCTCGTCGCGCGCGCGGCCTCGTTGTTCAGGCGCGAGTAGTTGAACGGCGCCGGATCGCGCAGCACGCGGAAGCGCGCCGGCTCGCGCGCCTCCCACTCCGCGAGCAGCTGCTGCGTCGCGCGCTCGCGGCTCCCGTTGTCGACGACCAGCACCTCGAAGTTCGCGTACGCCGTGCGCTCGAAGAGCGAGGCGATGCACGGGCCGAGCAGATCGGCGCGGTCGCGCGTCGGCACGATGACGCAGACGCGCTCGTCGCCGGGGACCGCGTAGCGCACCTCGACGCCGCTCTCCACGATGCGCAGCGACGCCTCCTCGCCGCGCCGGCGGAGCGCGACCTCGACCGCGAGCGCGAGGTCGTTCTTCTGCACGGCGCCGCTCGGACCACGGTGGACCAGCACCTGCGGCAGGTGCGCGATCTTCTCCGTCGTCTCGCCGGCGCGCAGCAGCGCTTCGTACCAGGCCGCGCTCTCGAAGACGTCGCGCACGCCGCCCGCGCGCTCGAGCGCATCGCGCCGGAACACCACCAGACGCCCCACGTAGTCGCGGGTGAGCAGCGTCTCCGGCGACCAGTCCGGCTTGAACCACGGGTCCTCGGGGACGCCGCGCTCGCCGATCCGGTCCTCGTCGGTGTAGACGACGTCGGCGCCGTCCTGGAGCGCCAGCGCGAGCTCGAAGAGCGCGTGCCGCTCGAGCCGGTCGTGCGGGTCGAGCGGGCCGACCGCGTCGGCCTCGCCGAAGCGGTCGCCGCCCGGCGGGACGACCGCGATCCGCGGGTCCTCGGCGGCGAGCGCGTGCAGCCCCGCCAGCGCCGCCTCGCCGAACGCCGGACCGGCGAGGACGCGCGCGCTCCAGTGCTCGTAGACCTGGTCGCGCAGCGACTGCAGCGTCGCCGCGACGCCGTCGAGCCCGCCGCGGCGCAGGTCGATCACCAGCCCGAACGCGACCGTCTTCGGCAGGAAGCGCACCATCGCGCGCATCCGCGCGACGTCCTCGCCGCGCAGCCGGTGGTGCTCGCGGAAGAGCTGGTACGGGTCGCCCAGCGCGGCCAGCTCGACGGCGCGCGCGTCGGTCTGCGCGATCCGGACCGGGTCTTCGAGCGGGCCGATCCCGAAGCGGCGCTTCGCGGCGAACCAGGTGTCGCGCAGCCGCCAGAAGCGGCTGACCCGCATCGCCTCGATCGTCCGGCGCTGCCGCTGGACCAGCGGGTAGAGGTACGCGACCTGGGTGAGGAGCGCGTCGCGCGACTGGCCGTCCTCGAGCCCCGCGAGCCCGTCGATCGCCTCCGAGGTCCGAACCGCGACGGGGCGCCAGCCGCCGCTCGCGGCGGCGAAGGCGGCCCCGGCCCGCGCCAGCTCGGCGAGCGCGTCCGGCGCGGGGAGCGCGCGCAGCGCCGCGGCCCAGCCGTCCGGCGCGACGACGATCCCGCCGCCGGTCTCGCGGACGAGCGCGGCGGCGCCGGGCGCGTCGTCGGCGGCGAAGACCGGCTTCCCGTAGCCCCACGCCTCGACGATCTCCGGGACGAACCCCAGCCCGCGCCCGGCGACCGCGACCGCGAGCGCGTGGCCGAAGAACGCGGCCCGGTCGCGCTCGGCGATCTCCTCGAGCCGGACGACAAGCGGCGCGCCCTCGCCGGCCTCGCGCGCCTGCGCGTAGAACCCCGGCTCGTCGGCCGCGGCGAGCACGTACGGCCGCCCGCGGGTCGCGCGCTGGACCGCCTCGCCGCGCAGCTCGGCGCGCGGGACGACGTCCGCGCCGACCCCGACGATCCGGGTCCGCCCGCGCGCCGCCGGGCCGTACAGCTCGGCGACCAGCATCGCCTCGGCATCGGTCGTGCACAGGATCAGCCGGGCGCGCGCGACCGCCGCCGCGACCGCCGGGAGCCGCGCCGCCGGCTCGTCGTCGAGCAGCGGGACGAGCACGCCGCGCTCGGCGACGTCCTTGAGCGCGTGGACCGTCGTCGGCGCGGTCGCATCGGTGAACAGAAACGCGTCGTAGCGGTCGCCCCAGTCGCGCACGTGCGCCAGCAATTCGGGGCTGCGGACGCGCTCGTCGAGCAGCGCCTGCGCGCGCTCCGCGAGCGCCGTCCCGCCGCGCCGCACCGCCAGCAGCGCCTCCTCGTACGCGACGCGGTCCGGCGCGCTCACGCGGAAGCGGTGGACCGGGAACGGCTCGGTGTGGTCGAGCCCGGGGTGGAAGAAGTTCGCGTCCGGCGCGTCGGGGGTCGTCGTCGTGGTGAGGACCTCGAGCGCGATCCCTTCGAGCGCGAGGTGGGTCGCGTACGCGAAGGCGTAGCGCTCCTTCCGCCCGCGCAGCTCGCGCCCGAAGAACGGCGCGACCAGCGCGACGCGCTGCGCGCCCCGCGCCGTCACGTCGCGCTCACCGTCCGTACGGCGGCGTACGAAGCGGCACGGCGCCGCTCGAACAGGCGCCGCGCCGCGACCTCGGCGACCGCGACGCCGACGACCAGCCAGTACGCCGAGGCGACCTTCGGGAAGAAGAACAGATCGTCGAGGACCTGGTGCGAGGCGAGCGCGACCGTCGCGCCGAGCGCGCCGACGACCAGCGGGCGGCGCACACCGCTGCGGGCGAGCGTCACGATCGTCACCGCGAAGAGCGCGACCGTCGCGGCGAGCCCGACGACCCCGCCTTCGGCGAGGCTCTGGAGGTAGATGCTGTTCGCGTGGGTGCGCACGCCGTGCAGCCCGACCTGGTCGAGGTCGAGCTCGTAGTTCCCGGCGCCGACCCCGACCGCCGGCGAGGTCTCCCAGAGCGCGATCGCCGCGCGGAAGAGCTGGCCGCGGTTCGCGAGGTGATCGGACGACGAGGTCGCCTGGTCGAGCGAGAAGTACCCGGCCGGGACGCCGGCGCGCAGCGCGATGAAGATCCCGACCGCGACCAGCAGCGCGGCGCCGCCGGCGAAGCGCCACGCGGTCGAGGAGAACGGCCGCAGCACGAGCATCACGACCAGCACGCCGAGCGCGGCGCCGACGATCCCGGCGCGCGAGATCGTCAGCACGTCCGTGACCGCGGCGAGCGCGATCACCAGGAGCAGCGCGCGGTCGCGGTGGACGAGCGCGCGCGCGACGAGGACCGGGAGCGCGACGTCGAGGTAGCCCGCGAGCTGGTTCGGCCCTTCGAGCGCGCCGGCGATCCGCGGGAACGCCGCGCCGTGCACGACGATCCCGCTATGCGCGCCGATGACGTACTCCGCGAGCGCCGAGAGGCACACCAGCACGACCGCGATCTCGAGCGTGCGCCAGAACGGGCGGTCGTCGGGATCGGTCGCGTACGCCGCGACGGCGCCGAGGAAGAGCAGCAGGTACTCACCGTCCTTGAACGCCTCGCGCACGACCGCGCCGAGGTGCTGCGCGTGCGTCGCGCTCAGCGCGATCGCGAGCAGCGTCGTGCCGAACGCGAGCAGCATCGCGCGCACGGGGAAGGTTCGCAGCGCCGCGATCTCCGGGCGGGTGAAGAACACCAGCCCGAACAGCATCCCGACCAGCCCCGCCTTCAGCGTGGTGATCGTGGTCGGGCCCACGTAGCGGGCGAGGTCGAACGGGGCGAGGACGAGCAGCGCCGCGACGCCGAGCGCGGGGCGGCGGCGCGTGAGCAGCGCGACGGCGACCGCGCACGCGACGTAGACGAGCACGCTGAGCGTGTCGACCGGCACGTGCACCTCGTGGCGCAGCGTGACCGTCCAGGGGTGGAAGATCACGCGAAGCGTGACCCTGTCATGCGGTGCATGACTCCGTCACGGCAGCGGGACGAGATCGCGGGGGCGGCGGCGCAGCAGCAGATCGACCGCGAGGTGCAGCTCTTCCGAGTCGAACATCCGCGCGAGCGCGACGAAGACGAACGCACCGAAGAGCAGATGCTCGCCCAGGTTCGTCACGCGCGCCAGCATCGTCGGGGCCGGCGGCGTGCGCGTCACCTGCACGGCGGCGAGCGCGAGCGCCATGATCGCCGAGCACGCGCCGACCTTCAGCAGCGAGACCGCGACGGTGCGCAGCGGGAACCCGCCGAGCGCGCGCCACGCGACGCCGAGGTACGCGATCGTCTGCAGCGTCTGCGAGACCGCGTTCGCGAGCAGCAAACCGCGCGCGCCGAGCGAGGGCAGCCACACGAGCGAGAGGATCACGTTCAGCGCGACGGTCGCGACCGAGATCCCGATCGCGGTCCGCACGACCCCGCACGCGTATAGGCAGCGCGTCAGCACGACGTTGGCGGCGAGCGCGACCAGCCCGACCGCCGCGTACGGCAGCAGCTGCGCGCACAGCACGGTCGCGACCGGCGTGAACGCGCCGCGCTCGAAGAGCGTCTGCACGATCGGGCCGGCGAGCATGCACAGCCCCCACGCCGAGGGCAGCGTCAGGAAGATCACCATCTGCAATCCGGTCGCGACGCTCTTGCGCATCGCGGCACGGTTCTTGTGCGCGAACTGGCTCGCGAAGAGCGGGAAGATCACCGTCGCGATCGCGGTCACGAAGATCTGCTGCGGGAAGCCGACGACCTTCACCGCGTAGTTCATCCCCGCGATCGTCCCTTCGGGGAGCCCCGAGGCGAAGAAGCGGTCGAAGAACAGCGCGACCTGCCCCGCCGCCGAGCCGACCGCGATCGGCGCGAGCAGGTGCATCAGCTTCACCAAGCCGGGATGGCGCAGGTCGAGCGCGAGCCGGACGCGGCGCAGCCGGAAGAACGTCGGGAGCAGCGCGAAGAGCGAGCAGAACGCGCCGGCGAGCGCGCCGCCGACCAGCGCGTACGCGCCGTAGTGCGGCTGCGCGAACCAGACCGCGACGATCACGCAGGCGTTCGCGACGACGCCCTGCAGCGCGGCGGCGAAGAAGCGGTGGTACGCGTTCAGCAGCGCGCCGAGGACGCCGGCGAGCGAGGTCGCGACGATCGTCGGCATCAGCCAGCGCGTCATCTCGACCGCGGTCCGCACCGCGAACGGCGAATGGAAGCGGTAGATGTGCGGGACGTACCACGGCGCGAGCAGCGCGCCGAGCGCGGCGCAGACGGCCAGCGCGCTGCCGACGAGCACGATCACGGTCGTGGCGAGCTTCCAGGCCTCGTCCTCGCGCTCGGTGTTGACGTAGTCGGTGAACAGCGGGACGAGCGCGGTGACGAGCGCGCCGTTGAAGACGCCGAACAGGATCACCGGGACGATCGAGGCGGCCAGGAACGCGTCGAGCTCCCACGACGTCCCGTAGAACTTCGCGTAGACGACCTCGCGCACGAAGCCCAGGATCGTCGAGGCCAGCGTCACGCCCATCACGACCATCGTCGAGAGCGCGACCCGGCGCGGCGTGCGGCCCTCCGCGACGACGGTCAGTCGCCGGGGGTCATTGCGCACGTACGGTACCCGTCACGTCCCCTGGCATGGCGTTCGCCGCGTTCCATGCGCCGGAAAACCTGGCCTCCATGCGCGGGCGAGCGCCCGGCCTGCGGGCGCCCGGTCTCAGCCGGCCTCCCGCTCCCGCAGCTCGCCGATCCCCCAGCGCTCGCAGTTCTTCGCGTACATGTCGGCGAGCAGGCCGCGCAGGTCGTAGCGCTGGCGCCAGCCCGGGTAGTGCGTCTTGAACTTCGTCATGTCCGTCACGTACCAGACGTGGTCGCCGTAGCGGTGCGCGTCGTCGTAGGTCCAGTCGAGCCGCCGGCCCGCGACGCGCTCGCACTCCTCGATCGCTTCGAGGACCGAGCAGTTCGAGAAGCGCGTCCCGCCGACGTTGTAGACCTCGCCGCAGCGCGGCGCCCGCAGCACCTCGGCGATCGCGGCGACGAAGTCGGCGCTGTGGATGTTGTCGCGGACCTGCTTGCCCTTGTAGCCGAGGACCGTGTAGCGCCGCCCGGTCACCGTGCATTTCAGCAGGTACGCGAGGAAGCCGTGGAGCTTCGCGCCGGAGTGGTTCGGCCCGGTCAGGCAGCCGCCGCGGAAGACGGTCGTGGCGAGCCCGAACCGCCGGCCGTACTCCTGCACCATCAGGTCTGCCGAGAGCTTCGAGACGCCGTAGAGCGAGTGGTCGGACTGGTCGATCCGCATCCGCTCGTCGATCCCCGCGCGGTACGGGTGCGCGGGATCGATCTCGAAGCGCTTCTCGAGCTCGACCAGCGGGAGCTCGTTCGGGACCGCGCCGTAGACCTTGTTCGTCGAGGTGTAGACGAAGACGGCGTCGGGCGCGTGGCGGCGCGTCGCCTCGAGCATCACCAGCGTCCCGCCGGCGTTGATCGAGAAGTCGGTGTACGGGTCTTCGGTCGCCCAGTCGTGCGAGGGCTGTGCCGCGGTGTGCAGGACGAGCGCGACGCGCTTGCCGATCCGCGCGAACAGCTCGGCGACGCCGTCGGCGTCGCGGATGTCGAGCGAGACGTGCGCGTACGCCTTCGGGTAGCGCGTCTGCAGCGCGACGCGGTTCCAGTGCGTCGAGCCGTCGGGGCCGAGGAAGTGCTCGCGCAGCCCGTTGTCGATCCCGACGACCTCGTAGCCGTCCTCGATGAAGTGCGCCGCGGCCTCGGAGCCGATCAGCCCCGCCGAGCCGGTGATGACGACGGTGCGCATCAGCGCACCTCGGCGGGCCGCGAGGGCGCGGGCGGCGCGGCGGCGGGCGCGTTCCCCTGCAGCCGGCCGACGCCGAAGTAGCGCAGCCCCGCGGCGGCGGCCTTCGCGCCGTCGAAGACGTTGCGGCCGTCGACGAAGACGTCGCCGCGCATCGCGCCGGCGCAGCGCGCGAAGTCCAGCGCGCGGTACTCGTTCCACTCGGTCGCAAGCAGCACGGCGTCGGCGCCCGCGATCGCGTCGTAGATGTCGTCGTGGAAGCTGATCTCGTCGCCCGGCAGCTCGCGGCGCGCGTGCGGCGCGGCGACCGGATCGTGCGCGCGGACCCGGACGCCGCGGTCGACCAGCCGCTGCACGACGTTGATCGCCGGCGCGCTGCGGATGTCGTCGGTGTTCGGCTTGAACGAGAGCCCGAGGACGGTCACGACGCGGTCGCGCAGCCCGCCCAGCGCGCGCTCGAGCTTGGTGACCGTGCGCTCGACCTGCCGCCGGTTGACGAGCTCGACCGCGTGCAGCAGCGGCGCCGGGTAGTCGCGCGCGACCGCGAGCTGCTCGAGCGCGCGGACGTCTTTCGGGAAGCACGAGCCGCCGTAGCCGATCCCGGGGTTGAGAAAGCTGGTGCCGATGCGCTGGTCGTAGCCGATCCCGCGGCAGACGTCGCGCACGTCGACGTCGAGCAGCTCGCAGATGTTCGCGATCTCGTTGATGAACGAGATCTTGGTCGCCAGGAACGCGTTCGCGGCGTACTTGATCATCTCGCTGGTCCGCACGTCGGTGACGACCAGCGGCGCGTTCAGCGGCGCGTAGAGATCGCGCATGATCCGCTCGGCCTCGGGATCGGCGGTCCCGATCACGATCCGGTCCGGGTGCAGGAAGTCGGCGACCGCCGAGCCTTCGCGCAGGAACTCGGGGTTGCTCACCACGCGGACGGGGTGATCGGCGCTCGCGTTCTCGCGGATGATCGCCGAGACGAGCTCACCGGTCTCGACCGGGACGGTCGACTTCGAGACGACCAGCTTCGGGCCGTTCAGCGCGGCGCCGATCCCGCGCGCGACGGCGCGCACCGCCGAGAGATCGGCGTAGCCGTCGCCGCGCATCGGCGTGCCGACCGCGATGAAGATCACGTCGCTCTCCGCGACGGCGGCGCGCAGGTCGGTCGTGAACGAGAGGCGCTTCGCCTGCACGTTCCGCTGCGTCATCTCGGTGAGCTGCGGCTCGAAGAACGGGACCGCGCCGCCGCGCAGCGTCGTGATCTTCCGCTCGTCGTTGTCGACGCACACGACGGCGTTCCCGAGCTCCGCGAAGCACGCTCCGGTGACGAGCCCGACATAGCCCGCCCCTACGATCGCGAGACGATACATGGTCCTCTTATGGTCGGCGGGTGACGGGCCGGTGCTTAATGCGCGCCGACGCCGCGCAGCACGGCGGGGACGGTCCGGGCGACGATCGCGAGATCGTACCACGGCGACCAGTGGTCGATGTACTCGTTGTCGAGCGCCATCCACTCCTCGAACGAAAGGTGCGAGCGGCCCGAGATTTGCCAGAGGCAGGTGATCCCCGGCTTGACGACCAGCCGCCGTAGCGCGTAGCCGTCGTAGTGCGCGACCTCTTCGGGGAGCGGCGGCCGCGGGCCGACGATCGCCATCTCGCCGAGCAGCACGTTGAGGAAGTTCGGCAGCTCGTCGATCGAGGTCCGCCGCAGGAACGGCCCGATCGCGTGGAGCCGCGGGTCGTCGCGCATCTTGAAGACCGGCCCGTCCGCCTCGTTGAACTTGCGCAGCTCGGGGAGCATCGCGTGCGCGCCGCGCACCATCGTGCGCAGCTTGAACATCCGGAAGCGGCGCCCGCCGAGCCCGACCCGGTCCTGCCGGTAGATCGGGCTCCCGCCGCTGACCGCGACGATCGCGAGCATCGCCAGCAGCACGACCGGCGCCGTCACGATCAGGATCGCGACCGCGAGGACGACGTCGGCCCCGCGCTTCGCGGCGTGGTACCAGCCCGGCCGCGCGGGCGCCGCCGGGAACGGGATCCCGACCGGCAGGTCGGGCGGCTCCGGCCCGGTCGGCCGGCGCAGCTCGACGACGCTCACCGGCCGGCTCCGAGGACGGCCCCGAGGATCGCCTCGAACCGCGCGCCGACGTGCCCGAGCCCCTCGATCACGCCGAGCTCGCCGCCGGGGACGGGCCCGTACTCGAGATAAGGGACGAACTCGCGGGTGTGGTCGGTCCCGGGCTGGGTCGGGTCGCAGCCGTGGTCGGCGGTGAAGATCAGCGCGTCGCCGGGCCGGATCAGCTCGAGCAGCTCGGGGATCCGCGCGTCGAGCCGCTCGAGGGCAGCGCCGTACCCGCGGACGTCTCGGCGATGTCCGAACTTGGTGTCGAAGTCGTTCAGGTTGACGAAGACCAAGCCGTGATCCGTGCCTCGCGCCAGTTCGATCGCGCGGTCGACCGCCTCGCCGTTGTCGGCGACGCGGACGGACGACGCGATCCCATGACCGCTGTAGATATCACAAATCTTCCCGACTGCGTGGACGGGTACACCCGTACGCTCCAGCCGGTCGAGCACCGTCGGCGGCGGCGGGATCGCGTAGTCGCGGCGGTTCGCCGTGCGCGCGTAGCTCCCGGGGCTGCCGACGAACGGCCGCGCGATCACCCGGTTGACCTCGTGCGGCGGGACCAGCATCGCGCGCGCCTTCTCGCACCAGTCGTAGAGCGTCGGGAGCGGGACCGTCTCCTCGTGGGCCGCGACCTGGAAGACCGAGTCCGCCGAGGTGTAGAGGATGGGGCGGCCGGTGCGCTGGTGCTCCTCGCCGAGCTCCGCGATGATCTCGGTCCCCGAGGCCGGGACGTTCCCGAGCGGCGGCTTCCCGCAGATCGCGGTGAAGCGCTCGACGACCTCCGGCGGAAACCCGTCGGGGTAGGTCGGGAACGGCACCTCGGTGACGACGCCGGTCATCTCCCAGTGGCCGGTGATCGTGTCCTTGCCCTTCGAGCGCTCGCGGAGCCGGCCGACCGCCGCCGCGGGCGCGTTCGCCGCGGAGAGGCCGCGCATCGGCGTGACGTGGCCGAGCCCCAGCCGCTCGAAGTTCGGCAGCTGGAGCCCGCCGAGCCGCTGCGCGACGTTTCCGAGCGTGTTGGCGTTCGACGAATCGTGGTACGCGTCCGCATCGGGAAGGGCACCTGCGCCGGCGGAGTCCATGACGAAGGCGAGAATGCGCGGCATGCCGTCCGCCGCCGTTCCATTCCGCGCAGGACCGCGCCTCCCGCAGCGCTGAACGCGTGACGCTCCGCATGCGCTTCTTCCCGGCTCTCATCGTGTTCGCGACCGTACTGTTCGGGGGCGCGACCTCACTGGCGGCGGCGGCGCCGCCGCTCGGGGCGGCGAAGCCGTCCTACAGCCTCGACGTCTCGGCGAAGGTCGTCGACTTCTACTCGAACCGCTACGTCGTCACGGCCGACGGCGACGTGCGGGTGCGGCTCTCCGACGGCACCGTCGTCCGCGGTGAGACGTTCACGATGGACCTCAAGCTGAACCGCTATCTGATCGCCGGCGACGTCCGCCTGGACGGGCCGGCGATCCACGAGACGGGCGCGGCGTTCGCCGGCTATACGGACCTCGACCGCTCGTACTTCCTCCCCGCGAGCGGGACGCCCGAGCGGGTGACCTTCTACGGCCAGGACTGGAAGACGCCGCACGTCGGGCGCGAGCAGCCGGGCGACGCGTACTTCTTCCCGAACCTCACCGGCGAGCGCCCGTACATCATCGCGGCCGGCGCGCGGATCGTCCCGAAGACGAACGTCCTCTTCGACCAGGCGCGGATCTACACGGCCGGCGTGTACCTGCCCTCGCCGCGCTACGTGGTGACGTTCTCGCCCAACTCGCACTTCTACGAGAACGCGTTCGCCGGCGGGCGCTTCGACGTCGGCGTCCCGTTCAACGGCTCGGCGCACAGCCTGACCGCGCTCCACATCCGCAACGACCAGTACAACGGGACCTATCTCGCGTTCGACCAGCACTTCGTGTGGGACCGCGACTGGATCGCGATCGGGGTCGACCCGCTCACCCAGGAGCAGCGCCAGTACAACCTGATCGGCTACAAGCGCTGGTCGCCGAAGTTCGAGAGCCGCGTCTTCTTCCAGGAGTCGGCGGCGCAGCCGGGGATCATCAACCGCCCGATCAACGCGGCCGGGTTCACTCAGCTCCAGGTCACCGGCGGCTTCAAGGGCTCGAGCATCACGGTCACCCAGGACAACTACTGGCAGTATCTGCTCGGGCTCCCGAAAGGGCTGACCGACCTGAACACGCTGACCCTGGACTTCGACCCGCGCTGGAAGGAGCACCCGACCGACGGGTCGCTGGTCTTCACCGGCGGGCCGACGCCGGTGACGCGCGGGAAGTACGAGCTCGACCTGCGGCCGCGCGCCGGGATCGGCTACGCGCACGACGCGTACGGCTACGGCGGCTACCCGAACCTGCAGCCCGGTCCGGAGAGCCTCTACTACAAGTACGCCGGCGGCTCGCTCTCGACCACGTCGCTGAAGCTCGGGCCGAAGCTGGCCTTCACCGGCTCGTACGACCGCCAGCGGCTCTGGTACAGCGTCCCGCACCACGTCGACAACGGCGACCTGCGGCTCTCCCTCGCCGGCGCGTACGACCCGAAGCAGATCCGCTACTTCGTCACGTACGAGGTCAAGACGATCGACGACTACTGGGGCGCGCAGCAGCTCGCCGCGTACCCGCCGGGGACCAGCTGCGGCGGCGACGTCTGCGTGACGCCGTTCGGGACGTATTCCGGGCAGAACGCCTTTCGCGGGCTCGCGACCTCGCGCGGCTACACCTCGGCGCTGATCTGGACGCCCACGCAGTATTTCGGCGTGAACCTCGGGCTCTCGCGCTTCTACGACACCCCGGCGCCCGTCCCGGGCGTCTACGGGCAGCCGCCCTGGCAGCTCACCGCGGACGTGCGGATGCGGCTCTCGCGGCAAGTGCTGCTCGATCTGAGCCGGTATTATTACTTCAACTTCGCCAACGAGCGGTGGGAACCGCAGTTCGGGATCCAGTTCTCGCCATGACCGTCCGCCTCGCGGCCCCGTTCGCCGCCCTCGCGTTCCTCGCCGCGGCGCTTCCGACGCTCGCGCAGCAGCCGCAGCCCCCGGCGCAGCCGGCGGCGCCTGCGGCCGCGCAGCAGCAGCTCGTGCGGTTCACGGGTCAGCTGCTCGACGTGCGCGGCGGTTACGTCTTCTTCACCAGCGGCGACTCGTTCAAGCTCGCCGCCGCGCCGAAGCTCGTCGACTACGACACCGGGAAGCCGAGCGCGCTGCAGCCGCGGCCCAAGCTGTTCGCGCGCGCGATCATCGACCCCGCGACGAAGCAGGTCGTCGAGCTCGACCTCACCGCGAAGCGGCTCTCGACCGACGCCGCGTACGCCGTCGCGCCGAACCCGCTCTCCGCGACGAAGCCGACCACCGAGCGCGCCCCGGAGATCGTGGGCCAGCGCCGGACCGGGCGCGAGGTCGCCGTCGCGTTCGTCGTCGTGGTCCCGCCGACCACGCCGCTCAATTCACAGATCTACATCAGCACCGACGTGAGCGGCTGGAACCCGCAGGCGATCAAGACCGACCGCATCGACGCGCAGACGTACCGCGCGGTGCGCCGGTTCGCGTCCGGGACGAAGTTCGCGTACCGCGTCACGCGCGGCTCGTGGAACTCGGTCGCGCTCGGGCCCGACGGGCTCGAGGCGGCGCCGACGCAGTACGAGACGATCGAGGTCGACGCGCAGACGACGACGGTCCACGTCTTCGCCTGGTCCGACAACCGCGCGAACGTCCCCGAGGCCGCACAGCCCGGCGCGATCCCGACGCCGTTCAACCCGAACCCGTTCCCGCCGGGCGGGATCTTCCCGCGCCCCGCCGCGACGCCGCCGGGCGGCTTCCCGACGCCGCGCGCGACGCCGTTCCCCAACAACCCGCCGCCGCATTGATGGCTTCACGCTTGCGCGTGAACCCGGCACGACCGCGCTGGTGCGCGGTCGTGCTGGCATTCGTTGCGATGGCGAGTGCGTCGCTTGCGCCGCGCGCGGCGAGCGCACGGGCGACGGCGACGCTCGAAGGCGGGACGATGGTGTTCTTCTCCGACACGCTCGCGGTGATCGCGCGCGACGGCGCGTCGCTCGCGCTCGGCGACGGGACGCGCGCGCGCGCCGACGCGGCGTACGTCGATCTGAAGACCGACCGCGCGGTGCTCGCCGGTCACGCGCGGATGACGCGCGGCGAGGCGAGCGCGAGCGGCGATGCGATCGTGGTCGACCTCGACGGCGACCGCGTCGACCTGCTCGACGCGAGCAGCGGCGTGACGCGGACGACGCGCGCGCTCGGCGCGCCGGTCGCGGCGGAGTTCGACGCGCAGCGCTTCGCGTTCCCCGAGGTCGACGACCGGTTCGCGTTCATCAAGTCGCGCAAGGCGGCGATCACGCCGCACGCCGACGTGCGCTTCACGCCGGCCTCGTTCCCGACCTCGGTCGGCGGCGTCCCGGTCCCCGCGTACCTGTACACGTTCGCGACCGGCGCGGGGTTCGCGTCGAGCAGCCTGCCGGGCGCGACGTTCGACCAGCCGTACGGGCTGTGGGGATCGCCGACCTCGCTCACCGCGCTGCACGCGCGCTGGGAGGACGGCCCGGGCGCCGCGCTCGCGCTGCAGCAGCAGATCGTCTCGGGCGACGAGGCGTACGTGAACCTCTCGGTCGACGCGCCGCTGCGCGGCTATTCGGTGCGCGGGCTGAACGCGTACAAGCGGATGGGGAGACGCTTCACGCTGAGCGCCGACGCGACCCAGACGATCTTCGGTACGGTCATGCGCGGCGGTCTGCGCGCGGCGTTCGGCGCGGCCGGCGGCGGGCTCGACTACACGCGGACCTCGTTCGGGAGCTCGACCCTCACCGCGAGCCTGCGCACGCCGGACCGCCCGCTGCTCGGCGGGATCACGTACCGCCTCACCGGGAGCCTCGGCTTCGACGCGCAGCGCGGCGGGCTGCTGTGGGAACTCCCCGACGCGCACCGCTACGCGACGGTGTGGCGGCACGGGCTCGACCTGTTCCTCGCCAGCCCGGTCGTGCGCGGGCCGCTCGGAACCTCGCTCGCGACGACGCTCGACACCTCGCGCACCTGGTACGCGTTCCCGCACTACTACGACCAGCTGAGCGGGAGCGCGACCGCGTCGCGGCCGCTGCTGCGCAATCTGACGCTGTTCGCAGGATATCAAGGCGCGTGGAGCTCCGACGTCTACCCGAGCGCGCAGGGGCAGTTCTACCCGACGCCCGCGACGCCGCTGATCGCGCCGGACGGGACGCCGTACACCGGGATCGTCGCGTTCAGCGGTGCGCGCACGTACCGCGCGGTGAACGCGGACCTACAGTTCCAGCCGCGCGGTTCGGGTACGCCGACGTCGTACCGGCTCTCGGTCGTGCACACCGACGACTTTCCGCAGTTCCACGGCTACGGGCGCCCGCAGTGGGAGGCGCGCGCCGACGTGACGTTCCGACCGTTCCCGAACGTCGGGATCGACGTCGGGCGCGCCTACGACTTCGCCTGGGGCGGGACGCGCTGGACGCCGCGCTGGAGCTTCGCGATCACGCCGTGACGCTCGCCGCGATCGTGCTCGCCGCCGCGGCGGCGCTGACGCTCTACCGCGTCGTCCCGCTCTCGTGCACGGGCGACCGCCTCGCGGTTGCGGGCGCCGGCGTGCTGCGGCTCGCCGAGGACGCGTCGTGCGCCGGCGTCGTGCCGGGGCGCGCGATCGCGATCTCGCTCGACGCCGAGAACCGCGCGACGCCGCAGAAGCTCACACTCGACGCGCTCCCGGCGGCGAAGATCCCGCGCGCGGCGTACGTGATCGCGCCGGCCGCCCAGCACGACGCCGACGAGGCGCAGCAGGTCGAGGCGACGATCGACGTCTACGTCCCGCCGCGCACGCCGCCGAGCGACGACATCTACGTGAGCACCGAGCGCAGCGGCTGGTCGCCCTCGGAGGTGCGGATGGACCGCGTCGAGGCGCGGCATTTCCGGCTGGTGCTCAAGCTCAACCGCGGCGCGCGCGTCGCGTTCCGCGTGACGCGCGGATCGTTCGGGACGACCGAGCGCGACGCGGCGCGGGCGCTCCCGCCCGCGCACGTCGCGAGCGGCGAGCCGAACGCGCACGTGCGCGTCGACGTCGCCGCCTGGGCCGACATCGATTAGCCTCCCCGGGACGCTCCTGGTCGCGCTGACCTGCGCGATCCGCCAGCCGCTGATCACGGCGCGCATGCGCGTCCGCCAGTTCGGCCGCCTGCCGTTCCGCCGCGGCCCGGCGGTGCTGATCGCGAACCACCAGCACGAGGACGAGTCGGAGATCGTCGTGCAGCGCGCGTTCGTGCAGGGGCCGTGGCGCCAGCTCTTCACCGCGTCGTCGCGGCGAATGTACGAGCCGGGGTTCTTCGCGGTGCGGATGCCGTGGCTCGCGCCGGTGATGCGCGGCGTGAACGCGGGGCCGCTCTTCATGACGCTCGGGATGCTGCCGCTCGAGAACGAGCTGTCGTCGCGCCCGCTGCGCAGCCTCGCGCTCGAGGTGCGCGCGAAGCACGGCGATCTGCCGGTCGCGCTGGTGTTCCGCCCGGAGGCGCTCGCCGCGCTCGGCGACGCGTCGGCGCGGCCGGCGACGCTGGACGAGCTGCTCGAGCCGGCGTTCTTTCTCCCGGGCGAGACGCGCGTGAAGCTGGCGCACGTGCTGGAGCCGTACCGGCGCGAGCTGATCGACGCGCTGCGCGCGACGGTCGATGCGGACATCGCGCGGATCGTCGGCGCGGTGCGCGCCGGGGTGACGTTCTTCGTGACGCCCGAAGGTTTCTACAGCGCCGACGGGACGATGCGGCCGCTGAAAGGGATCGTCGATCATCTGGTCGCGGTCGCGACGCCGTGGCTCGCGGCGATCGCGTTCGACCCGTTCCGCGGGCGACGGCTCTCGCTGCTCTACCGCGTCCTGCAGCCGTACGATCCGCACGACCTCGCGACCTCGCTCGCCGCCGCGCGCCCGGTGACGACGAGCGCGCTGCTCGCGCAGTGGCTGCTCGCGGTCGATCTGCCGTTCGAGCGCGCCGAAGCGCGCGACGGCGTGCGGCGGCTGCGCGACGACCTTCCGCCGGGTGCGTTCGTCGATCCCGAGCTGCGGCGCGATCCCGATGCGTGCGTCGACGAAGCGCTCGACGTGCTGAGCGACGGCGGCACGCTGGTGTACGAGGGCGGCCGCTACGCGCTCGGCGAGCGGCGCGGCGATCCGCGCTTCCCCGGCGTCGCGGACATGATCGCGTTTCAGCACGCATTCCTCGGCGAGACCGTCGCCGCGCTGCAGCGGCTCGCGCGCGGCGACCGCGCGGGCGGTGAACCGGTCAGCGAACCGTGATCGGGACCGAGCGCCACACCTCGACGCCGTCGACGCTGCGCGCGACGATCTGCAGCGTGTAGCCGTGGCGCAGCCACGGCGGGAGATACCACGGGACCGTGTAGTTGAGCGAGAAGCGGCCCGGCGCGTCCTCGTGCAGCGCGACGTTGCGGTAGTCGATGCGCGCCTCGACGTAGTGCACGTTCTCGGAGGTCTCGACGGTGCCGTGGACGGGGCGGCCGGGATGGACCTGGGTCGTGGAGATCGTGAACGACCTGATCTCGGGATAGCCGTGCGGCGGCGGCGTCGGGCCAACGTGCGTGAGCGTGTCGGCGGCGACCGGCGGGCCGGCGCCGAGCGCGAGCGCCAGGCCGAGAACGGGAGCGAGCATCGGGAGAACGTTCACCTCAGCGGACCGTGACGCCGACCGCGCTCTGCGTCGTCGCGCCGCGCGCGTCGCGCGCGACGAACGTCACCGCGTAGCTCCCGTGCGCGAACGGGGGCAGCGGCGGCAGCGTCGTGCTCCCCGCGAACAACCCCGGCCCGACGCGCGGGACCGCCATCGAAGCCCCGCCCGCGACGGCGACCACGCTCACCACGCCCGGCGTCGTACGGACCGTCGCGCTGACGGTCGTCCCGGACCGCACGACGGTCGGGCTCACGCTCGCCCCGAGGATCTGCGGCATCACCGCCACCGGCGCGGGCTTCGGCGTCGTCCGCGCGACCGGCATGATGGCCCTGTGGCGCGGCGCGCGAGCGGCGGCCGGCTTCGGACGGGACGCCGCGGTCGATCCCGGCGCAGAGGAACCGCTCGTCGAGGCGGGCGCCGGCGCCGTCACGGACGCGCGTGCGTTTGCCGGCGAGCCGGAGGGCGTGGCGGTCGCGCTCGACGCCGTCGTCGTGGTCGTCGTGGGGCCGTGCGCGCACGCGGTGAGGGCGAGGAGCGTGGCGAGCGCGGCGGCGAGCGATCTCACGGGCGGGCGGACCTCCGAGTACGGCGAGAGTGAGCGCGGGGGAGCGAGCAGAAGGTCAGTCCGGTGTTCTCTCCCCCGCAGGAGCTCGCCGTCCGGCGCGGCGCCGACGCCACGCTGAGCATCGTCGTTCCCCTCTATAACGAAGCGGACAACGTCGACGAGCTGCTGCGCCGCATCCGGAACGTGGTCGCGGAGCTCACCGTTCCGCCGGCCGCCTACGAGGTGATCCTCGTCGACGACGGCAGCCGCGACGCCACGCTCGAGAAGCTGCTCGGCGCGGCGCACGCCGACCCGCAGCTGCGGGTGATCTCGCTCTCGCGCAACTTCGGCCACCAGATCGCCGCGACCGCCGGGCTCGACGCGGCGCACGGCGACGCCGTCGTGCTGATGGACGGCGACCTGCAGGACCCGCCCGAGCTGATCGACGCGTTCCTCGCGAAGTTCCGCGAAGGCTACGACGTCGTCTACGCGACGCGCAAGCGGCGCCGCGGCGAGAGCCCCTTCAAGCTCTTCACCGCCGCGCTCTTCTACCGCATCATCCGGCGCCTGACGAACGTCTCGATCCCCGTCGACACCGGCGATTTCCGCTTGATGAGCAAGCGCGTCGTCGCGGCGCTGCGCGACTCGCGCGAGCGGCACCGCTTCATCCGCGGCCTCGTCTCGTGGGTCGGGTTCAAGCAGACCGGGATCGAGTACGAGCGCGCCGAGCGCCACTCCGGCACCTCGAAGTACCCGTTCTCGAAGATGCTGCGCTTCGCGATCGACGGGATCACCGCGTTCAGCGAGATCCCGCTGCGGCTCGCGACCTGGTTCGGCTTCATCGTCAGCGGCGTCGCGTTCGTCGTCGGGCTCTACGAGGTCGGGCTGCGCGTCTTCACCGGGTACAACCTGCCGGGCTACACCTCGATGATCTTCGCGATCCTGTTCCTCGGCGGCGTGCAGCTGATCACCGTCGGGATCCTCGGCGAGTACGTCGGCCGCGTCTACGACGAGATCAAAGGGCGTCCGCTCTACCTCGTCGCGGAGAACGTCGGCGTCGGGCTCGACTCGGCGCCGAGCACCGTCCCCGTCACGAGATACGTGCGCACGTAGTCGCGCACTGCGTCCTCGAGCGCGGTGATCGGCTGCGCGTAGCCCGCCGCGCGCAGCTTGTCGATCGTCGCGACGGTGCGGTACTGGTATTTCCCGCGCAGCACGTCCGGCATCTCGACGTACTCGATGCGCGGCCCCAGCTCGAGCGCGGCGAAGACCGCGCGCGCGAGATCGTTCCAGCTGCGGTCGGTCCCGGAGCCGACGTTGTAGAGCCCGGCCGCGTGCGGCGCGCGCGCGAGGAACGCGGTGATCGCCGCGGCGTCTTTCACGTACAAGAAGTCGCGCGTCTGCTCGCCGTCGGCGACCTCGGGACGGTAGCTCTTGAACAGCTCGATCGTCCCGCGCGCGCGGATCTGCTCGTACGCCTTCGCGACGACGCTGCGCATCTCGCCCTTGTGGTCCTCGTTCGGGCCGTAGACGTTGAAGTACTTGATCCCGACCGCGCGCTGCAGCAACCCTTCGCGGCGCATCCACTGGTCGAAGAGGTGCTTCGAGTACCCGTACATGTTCAGCGGGCGCAGCGCGTGCGGGTCGAGGTCCTCGCGCATCCCGCTCTCGAGCGCACCGTACGTCGCGGCCGACGAGGCGTAGACGAAGCGCGCCGACTTGTGCGCGAAGGACCAGCGCGCGATCTCCTGCGAGCGGCGCACGTTGTTCGCGACCAGGTACGAGGCGTCGCGCTCGGTCGTCGACGAGCACGCGCCGAGGTGGAAGACCGTCGCGATCTCGCCGAAGGCGCCGGGCTCGCGCGCGATCCGCTCGTAGAACTCCTCCGCGTCGTAGTACTCGGCGAAGCGCAGCGGGACGAGATGCCGCCACTTCTCGCTCGTCCCGAGCCGGTCGACGGCGACGATCTCCTCGACGCCTTCGAGGTTCAGGTGCCGCACCAGCGCGCTGCCGATCAGCCCGGCGGCGCCGGTCACGACGACGCGCCCGCTGATCCGGCCGTCGGTCTGCATGCGATCCGTCACCATACGTTCAGTTCACCAACGCGGCGAGATCGGCATCCCTCACCACCGAGGCGACGAGCGCGCGCGGCGCCGGCGCGGCGGCGCCGACAGCGAAGGCGCGCGCGACCGCCTGCGGGTCGAGCGAAGGACCGGCGCACTCCGCCAGCACGTCGCCCGCGCGGACCGGCGTCCCGACGCGCGCGACGATGCGGATCCCGGCGAAGGGTCCGTCCGCGACGGTCGCCTCGCGCGCGAGCTCGCCGATCGCCGCCGCGTCGATCGCGGTGACGACGCCGCCGCCGGACGCGGTCGCGCTGGCGCGATGCGGGTGCGCGGCGATGCGCTCCAGCGCGCCGGGCTCGCCGCCCTGCGCTGCGACCAGCTCGCCGAATTTGTCGTACGCCGCGCCGGACTGCAGCGCGTCGAGCGCGCGGCGCTCGACCTCGGGCTCCGGCAGGCCGCCGACGCGCAGCATCTCGTGCGCGACCGCGAAGACGGCCTCGGCGAGCCGCGGGCCGCGCTCGTCGCCGCGCAGGAAGTCGCGCGCCTCGACCGCTTCGATCCCGCTCCCGACCGCGGCTCCGAGCGGTTCTTCCATGTCGCTCACCAGCGCGCTGGCGCGGCGGCCGAACGAGACCGCGAGCCGGACCAGCGTTTGCGCGAGCACCTCGGCGTCGGCGACGGTGCGCATGAACGCGCCGCGCCCGGCCTTGACGTCGAAGACGATCGCGCCGGCGCCGGCGGCGATCTTCTTCGAGACGATCGAGGCCGCGATGAGCCCGACCGACGGGACCGTCCCGGTGCGGTCGCGCAGGTCGTAGAGCTTCTTGTCCGCCGGGACCAGGCGCGCCGACTGCGCGGCGATCGCGCAGCCGATCGCCTCGACCTGCGCGACGAACGCGTCCGGCGAGAGATCGGTCCGCACGCCGGGGATCGCCTCGAGCTTGTCGAGCGTCCCGCCGGTGTGGCCGAGCGCGCGGCCCGAGAGCTTCGCGACCGGGACGCCGCACGCGGCGACCAGCGGGACGGCGATCAGCGAGACGGTGTCGCCGACCCCGCCCGAAGAGTGCTTGTCGATGACGGTCCGGCCGGGCGGGAAGGCGATGACGTCGCCGGAGCGGACCATCACGCCGGTCAGCGCGGCGATCTCCGAGCCGGCCATGCCGCGGATCGCGCACGCCATCGCGAGCGCCGCGACCGGCGCCTCGTCGATCTCGCCGCGCACGTAGCCGTCGACGATCTGCTCCCAGGTCGCGTCGTCGAGCGCGCCGCCGTCACGCTTCGTCGCCAGGGCACGCCGCAGCCAGCCTAGGTCCATCGGGCTGCGGATTCGTGCGCACGGCCCGCGAAGCCCTGGAGGTGTTCGCTCGGCGCCTGGTTGTCGCGGCGGTCGCCCTCGCGTGCGGGCTGGCGCTGCCGGTGATCTCCGACGACGTCTGGGCCTACGCCGCCTACGGCGCGCTGGTCGGCCACGGAGCCGATCCGTGGGCGCACGCGTACGGCGCCGCAGCGATTGGGCCGCTGCGCGACCCGCTGCTCGACGCGGCGCTGCGCGCGTGGGACGGCTCGCTCCCGCGCGACGTCTACGGCCCGCTCTTCACGCTGCCGTGCGCTCTCGTCGTCGGGGCCGCGCGCCCGCTGGGCCCGGCCGGGACGATCCTCGTGCTGCGCGTCCTTGCCGCGGCCGCGCTCCTCGCATGCATCGCGCTGTGCGGCGCTTCGAGCGCCGGCGCCAAGCCGTGGCGGCCGCGGCTCGCCGCGCTGCTTTCGTTCCACCCGGTCGTGCTCTGGGCCGCGGCCGAAGGCCACAACGACGTCTTCTGGCTCGCGCTCGTGTTGGCCGCGACGCGCCCCCGGCCGCGGATCGCTAGCCTCTCGCGGCCGGATTCCGCCGTGTCGGCGGCCGCGGCATCACCCGCGACTGGGCAAATCATCGCGCACGACGTACGCACCTCCGCCGAACCGGCACGACTCCTGGGGCTCATCGCTGCCACGGCGGTGAAGCTCGTCGCGGTCGTTCCGCTGATCGCGGAGCTGGCTCGGACGCCGCGCCGATCGCGCCTCGCCGCGACGGTCTGCGCGTTCGCCGCTCTAGCACTGGCATATGCACCACTGTTGCGGTCGGTGATCGCGAATGGACTCGACCACGGCTCCGGGGCGCCGCGCACCTCGCTCGCGCACGCGCTCGCGCTCACGACATGGTCGCACTCACCGGTTCCGTTCGCGCTCGGTATCGTGCTAGCGCTCGCCGGAATCGCCGCCGTCGCGCGCGCGCTCCGAAGCGGCGACGCCCTCGCCGGCGCCGGGCTCGCGGGCTGGCTGCTGCTCCCCGCCCCTGAGCCGTGGTACGCGCTGTGGCTCGTCCCCGTCGTCGCGCTGGCGGGGCGGACGCCCGCCTCGCTCGCGCTGCTGACCGCGTCGTTCACCGGCGCGGCGGGGTATCTCCAGGACGCCGTCGCCGGAACCGCCCTGCGGGACCCGGCGTTGCTCGGAGGGATCATGCTCGCGCTCTACGCCGTCCCGCTCCTCGTGGCGCTCGCCGCCCCGGCGCCCTCGCCGCTCCCGCAGCCCGGCCCCACCGCCGCGCCCGCGGCGCCGGCCTCGCCGGCACCGTCTCCGGCCGCGACGACGACCCCCGTTCCGCCGAGCCCCTCGCCGCAGCCGAGCACCTCGCCGAACCCGTTCTCGTACGTCGTCGACCCCACGCCGGGCCCCAGCGGCGCACCGCGGATCGTCCAGATCGCGCTGAACGACCGCGTCCTGCACAAGGGCGGCCCGCTGGTGGTCCGCGTGACGACCAGCGCCGACGTGACCACGGTGGTCGCCCGGACGATGGGCCGCGAGATCGGGATCCCGCAGGGCGGCCCCGGCTACTTCTCCGGCCAGGACCAGCTCCCGAGCTCGATCCCGTTCTTCTTGCTCAACCGCACCTACCAGATCGAGTTCGTCGCCTCGACCGGCGACGGCCGCACCACGAGCTACACGGTCCCCGTCCGCCTCGAGCGCTGAACGAAAAAGCCCCGGTCTCACGACGAGGGCTCCTCGTATGGCCGCTTAGTTGGCGACTTTGACTTCGATCTTGCGCGGCTGCGCTTTCGGGTGCAGGTGCAGGCCCAGGGTCAGCATGCCGTGCTCGACCTTCGCCTCGATCGTCTCGCCGTCGACCTCTTCGGGGAGCAGGATCGAGCGCTGGAACGAGCGCCGCTCGGTCTTGCCGTTGACGGTGAGGACGCGGTCCTCGACGGTCACGTCGATCTGGTCCGGCTTGAAGCCCGGGACCGGGATCTCGACGTTCCAGCCGTCCTCGGTCTTGGTGACGTCGCCGCTCACGGCGCCGCCGCCGTACGGCGTCGAGCCGAACACCGCGCGGAGCGGGTCGAAGCCGAAGAGATCGCTCACGAGCCCGCGGCTGCCGCCGTTCGGGCGAACCATCAGGTCAGCCATGGAAATCTTGTCTTGCCTCCGGATATCGCGTCACCGCCCCTCGGTACCGGGGCGGCCATTTTTTTGACATAGCCATGATAACGACCGTTAGCACTTCTGTCAATACTCTGCCAGAACTGCCGGAAGCAGGCCGGAAAGGCGAGCATGACTGCGCCGGTCGTGGTACACTCGTAGGCCGTGCCTGAAGCTGCGCTCGCGCCGAGCCTCGTCCGTGCTCTCCCTGCCTCGTCGCGCCCGCTCGCGGAGCTGATCGAGCGGCTTCGCACGCCGCTGGAGGGGCGAGGTCTCGCCTTCGCGCTGCACGAGACGACGAGCGCCGCGCGGCCGTACTTGCTCGCGGCGCTGCACAACGCGCTGAAGGGCCAGATCTTCGTCGTCGTGCCGACGACCGACGTCGCGGAGCGCACGTTCACCGATCTCACCTACTACCTCGGCGAGCACGCGGCGCAGAGCGTCGCGCTGCTCCGCGCGCGCGACGAGACGGTCGGCGCGCTCGAGTCTCCGTCGGAGCGCAGCGCGCGGATGACGCTGCTCGCCGATCTGTGCGCGCGCAAGCCGCAGATCGTCGTTGCGCCGGTCGCCGCGCTGCGCCAGTACGTGATCCCGCGCCGCGTCTTCGAGGACGCCGCGTTCACGCTGCGGGTGAACGAGACCGCCGGCTGGGACGCGGCGATCGAGCGGCTCTACCGGCTCGGCTACGCGCGCGTCGACGTCGTCAGCGCCGCCGGCGAGTACGCGGTGCGCGGCGGGATCCTCGACGTGTTCCCCGCGACCGCGGAGCAGCCGCTGCGCGTCGAGTTCTTCGGCGACGAGGTCGATTCGATCCGGCCGTTCGACCTGCAGTCGCAGCGTTCGACCGGGACGCTCGAGCGGTTCACGATCACGCCGTGGCTCGAGATCCTGCGCGAACCGGCACTGCGCGAGAACGTCGCCGCGCGCGCGGCCGGCGAGCCGAACGTCGTCTCGGCGCTGCGCTCGTATCTCGCGGGCGGGCACGACGTCCCGGAGCCCTGGCTCGCGCTCGCGTACGACGAGCGCGCGACGGTCCTCGACTATCTGCACGCCGAGTCGCTCGTCGTGCTCGAAGAGCCCGGGATGCTGGAGACCGTCGAGCGCGGGCTCGACGAGGAGCGCGCGCGCGGCGCCGAGGCGCTCATGGCCGGCGTCGACTCGGGCGAGCTCGACGTGCGCGACGACGAGGTCGGCGAAGCGCTGCTCGCCGACGTCGTCGCGCCGTACCCGCGGCTCGCCGACTACCGCAAGCGGCTCGCTTCGCGCCGCGTGCTGACGCTGACCGGCGGGATCGAAGCCGCCGGCGTCCCGTGGCTCCCGCGCGCGCTCGACGCATTCGTTCTCGAGACGCGGCCCGCCGAGCACTTCAACCGCCGCATCGAGCTCTTCACGCAGCAGGTGCGAGAGTGGGTGAACGCCGGCGAGACGATCTGGCTCGTGACGACCGGCGCTTCGCGGCTCGCGGAGATCGTGCGCGCGGCGAACGTGAGCGTGCAGCGCAGCGCGCCGTTCGTCCATCTGCGCGCGCCGGGGACGAACGGCGTCGCGCTCGCCGGCAAGACCGGGACCGTCTACGTCGACCAAGGCTCGCTCGAAGCGGGTTTCTCGATCCCCGCGCTGCACCTGCACGTCCTCGGCGACCGCGAGATCTTCGGCCAGCCCGCCAAGCGCGTCAAGCTGCGCGCGGTCAAGGAAGGCGTCCCGGTCACGCTCGCCGACCTCAAGGTCGGCGACTACGTCGTGCACGCCGTGCACGGGATCGG
This sequence comes from Candidatus Elarobacter sp., assembly GCA_036264835.1. Lineage (GTDB taxonomy): Bacteria > Vulcanimicrobiota > Vulcanimicrobiia > Vulcanimicrobiales > Vulcanimicrobiaceae > Vulcanimicrobium. The sequence goes on along the minus strand of DATAQE010000082.1, from coordinate 2,190 downwards.
TCAGTACCTGGGCCTGCGCACCGAGACGATCCTCGGCGCGACGAGCGACTACCTCGACCTGAAGTACGCCGGCACGGACCGCATGCTGGTGCCGGTGCACCAGATGCACCAGGTCACCAAGTACAACGCGAGCGAAGGCGCCGCGCCGCGGCTTTCGAAGATGGGCGGCGCGGACTGGGCGCGCACGAAGACGCGCGTCTCCGAGAAGCTCGCCGCGATCGCCGAAGGGCTGGTGGAATTGTACGCGGAGCGCGAGGTCGCGCGCGGCCACGCGTTCGGTCCCGACACGCCGTGGCAGGCCGAGCTCGAGGAGTCGTTCCCCTACGAGCCCACGCCCGATCAGGCGAAGGCGATCGACGATGCGAAGCGCGACATGGAGTCGCCGCGCCCGATGGACCGCCTCGTCTGCGGCGACGTCGGCTACGGGAAGACCGAGGTGGCGGTCCGCGCGATCTTCAAGGCGATCGCCGACCGCACACAGGTCGCGGTCCTCTGCCCGACGACGCTGCTCGCCGCGCAGCACCACCGCACGTTCGCGACGCGCTTCGCCTCGTTCCCGCTCCGCATCGAAGAGCTCTCGCGCTTCAAGACCAAGAAAGAGGCGCAGGCGATCCTGAACGACCTCGCCGAGGGCAAGGTCGACGTCGTCGTCGGGACGCACCGCATCTTGCAGAAGGACGTCGTCTTCCGCGATCTCGGGCTAATCGTCGTCGACGAGGAGCAGCGCTTCGGCGTCATGCACAAGGAGCGCCTCAAGCAGCTCAAGGCGACGGTCGACGTGCTGACGCTCTCGGCGACGCCGATCCCGCGGACGCTGCAGATGTCGCTGATGGGCGTGCGCGATCTCTCGCTGATCCAGACCGCGCCGAAGAACCGCATGTCGATCAAGACGGTCGTCGTCCCGGCCTCGGACGCCGTCGTGCAGCGCGCGATCGCGAACGAGCTCGACCGCGGCGGCCAAGTCTACTACGTCCACAACCGGATCGAGTCGATCTACGGCGTCGCGCGCGCGCTCGAGCAGCTGGTGCCCAAGGCGCGGATCGCGGTCGGGCACGGACAGATGCGCGAGCACGAGCTCGAGCCGGTGATGAACCGCTTCATCGACGGCGAGATCGACGTCTTCGTCTCGACGACGATCATCGAGAACGGGATCGACATCCCGAACGTCAACACGATCGTCGTCAACGACGCCGACAAGTTCGGCCTCGCGCAGCTCTACCAGCTGCGCGGGCGGGTCGGCCGCTCGAACCATCAGGCCTACGCGTTCCTGCTGTACCAGGCGCACAAGGCGCTCACCGAGGAGGCGAAGGCGCGGCTCGAGGCGATCCGTGAGTTCACCCATCTCGGCAGCGGCCTGCAGATCGCGATGCGCGACCTCGAGATCCGCGGCGCGGGTAACCTGCTCGGCGCGGCGCAGTCCGGCTTTATCGGCGCGGTCGGCTTCGACACCTACGTGCAATTGCTCGCCGACGCGATCGCCGAGCGCAAGGGCGTCGCGCACGAGCCCGAGGACCGGCGCGAGGCCGTGATCGACGTGAAGCTCGACGCCTATGTGCCGGACGACTACATCCCGCAGGTCTCGCAGAAGATCGCGATCTACCAGCAGCTCGCCGCGGCGCGGACGCTCCCGCAGGTCGAGGAGGCCGTGGCCTCGGTGCGCGACCGCTTCGGCCCGCCGCCGCCGGAGTTCGACGCGCTGGTCGAGATCACGGGGCTGCGCGTGATGGCGCTCGAGGCCGGCGTGACGCGCGTGGTGATCAACGAGCAGCGGCTCACGCTCGGCGTCGGGAGCGGCTTCCGGCTCGATCCCGACTCGATCCCGAAGCTGCAGTCGATCAGCAAGAACAAGTTCCGCTTCGGCGAGGGGAAGATCACGATCGACCTTCCCGCGCGCTCGGCCGCGGAGCAGCTCCCGACGCTGCGGGCGCTGCTCGAGGCGCTCGGCTAGCTCAGATCGCCCAGACGTCCGCGGAGAGCTGCCGCGGGGCGACTCTCCCGCGATACGCACCCGTAATCGCGGAGAGATTCGCATCCGCCGAGGAGCTGCGATCCTCGGCGGCCAGTGCGATCATGACGTCGGTGACGTCCGCGTCCCACTGGCGCCCGCGCCCATCGGTGAGCGCCGCGATCGCCTCGCCGTACGAGAGCGCACGGCGGTACGGACGGTCGCTCACCATCGCGTGGAAGGAG
>DATAQE010000081.1:0-17770 GCA_036264835.1 Candidatus Elarobacter sp. | reverse complement strand
TGCCCCCGGCGAAGAGCTGCGGTACTGGCTGACGATCACATATCCGCGCAATGACGACTGCGAGTCCGGCTATGCGCTCAAACTTTTTTACGCCGACATTGCGGGAAAGAACGGATCGGCACAGGCATGGCTTTCAAGACGCGAATCCGACGCCGGCCACGCATACTGGATCCCTGGTGAAGGGCAGCGCGCGCGCCGCTTGAGGGAGCTCGTCCCAGCGTACAAGGAACTCGATCGACAAGCATCCTCATCAATAGTGAATTAGGCAAGCGGTGTAGCGAATGAGAGCACCATCATCGCTGTCGCCGGCGGAAAAAGCGAGCCGTTGAACGAAGACAGCCGTCGGCGTCATACGAAGGTTTCAAAGAGCAGTTCACGATGCTCGTTGTGGATCGGGGCTGACTCCTCAGTGTGGAGCTCGTCGCCGAGCTAATGTTCGCGCTCCAGCGAGGCCCCGCTGCGCGGGGCGTGGTGGGAGAGGTGCGTGGTGAAGAGCGCGTCCTCGCCGGCGAGCGCGTGGAGGCGCGCGCCGAAGCCGCGCAGCGCCGCGCGCGTCGCGTAGGCGCGGATCACCGTCGCGCTCGGGAGATCGCGGTCGATCTCGTCGATGCGCGCATCGCGCGCCTCGAGCTCGAGCAGCACCGGGTCGACCGCGCGCGGGTCGACGTAGCACTCGACGACCAGGATCTCTTCCTCGGTCTGGCCGTCCTCGCCGCGCTCGCGCAGCAGCGCCTCGGCGCGCGTCAGATCGCTCAGCAGCGTGATCTTGAAGTTGTCGGGCGAGCCCTCGACGACGACCACGTCGGCGCCGGCGCGCTCAAGCAGCGCCGCGTCGTCGGTCGCCGGCGCGTGGCCGAAGCGCACCGCGTCGGCGTGCGCGCGGCGCAAGTCGCGCGCGGTCGCGAACTGCGGCGTCTGCGCGGCCCACAGCGAGGCGCGGTCGAGCGTGCGCGTCACCTTGCCGCCGGCGTCGACGACCTTCACCGTGTCGACGACCGGCGTCGCGAGCAGCGCCGCGGTCCCGGGCCGCACCGGCCGCATTCCGGCGCGCACGTCGGCGGTCCGCACCAGCGGCCGCGCGCCGTCGTGCACGAGCACCGCGGCGATCTCCGCGGAGAGCGCTTCGAGCCCGTAGCGCACGCTGGTCTGGCGGTCCGGCCCGCCACGCACGACGCGCACCGAGGCGTAGCGCACGCGCGGGTGCACGACCGCTTCGACGCGCTCGACGAACTCCGGTTCCGTCACGACGACCAGTTCCGCGATCTCGGGCATCGTCGCGAACGCCTCGATCGACCACGCGATCATCGGCTTCGCGGCGAGCTCGACCAGCTGCTTCGGCCGCCCGAACCGCGTCCCGCGCCCTGCGGCGACGATCACCGCGCCCCAGATCACGCGCGCGCCTTCGGGCGGGCGAAGATCATGCGGCCGGCGTTCGTCTGCAGGGCGCTCGTCACCGCGACGTCGACGGTGTCGCCGATCAGGCGGCGGCCGTTCTCGATCACGATCATCGTGCCGTCGTCGAGATAGCCGACGCCCTGGTGGGGTTCGCGGCCTTCGCGGATCACCGCGACGCGCAGCTCCTCGCCGGGGAGCAGGACCGGCTTGAGTGCGTTGGCGAGCTCGTTGATGTTCAGAACGGAGACGCCCTCCACGTGCGCGACGCGGTTGAGGTTGAAGTCGTTGGTCACCAGCTTCGCGCCGCGTTCCTGCGCGAGCCGCACCAGCTTGGCATCGACCTGCGCGATATCCTCGGGGTCCCGCTCGACGATCTCGATCGGGACGGTCTGCTGCAGCGTCGAGAGCAGCTCCAGACCGCGTCGTCCGCGGGTCCGCTTCAGCGGGTCGGCGCTGTCGGCGATCAGCTGCAGCTCGCGCAGCACGAAGCGCGGCAGCAGCAGCGGGCCGTCGAGGAAGCCGCTGCGCACGATGTCGAGGATGCGGCCGTCGATGATCACCGAGGTGTCGAGGACCTTCGGCTCGCCGCCGCCGCCGCTCGCGCCCGCCTGCGCGGCGATGCGGCCGATCGCGACGCGCTGCTTCGCTCCGACGCGCGCGCCGAGGAACGCGGCGAAGATCGAGAGGACGAGGTAGAGCGCGATCGCGATGTAGCCGCCGGTCGGTCCGGCGAACGCGACGAACTCGAACAGGATGCTCTTCACCAGGAACGCGATGACGAGTCCGGTGACGAGACCGATCGCGCCGCCGACGAGCTCGCCGGGCGCCAGCCGGTCGATCGCCCGCTCGACCTGGTGCAACTCCGTCTCGAAGAGGACCTGCGCGGCCGGGACGATCAGCACGCCGATCACCGCGCCGACGACCGGCGCGACGACCAAGAACGCGAGCTGCCAGAACTGGCTCGCGACGTGGAGCGAGATGAGCTTCAGATAGGCTTCGCGCCCGAGCAGGAAGCCGGTCGTCCCGAAGATCGCCGCGAAGACGAGCCGCAGCAGCGCGCCCGCGATCCCGCGGCCCGGCTCAGGCGAGGAACGCACCACAGACATCGTTCGCTACGAACCGGCCGCGCTCGGTGAGGCGGACGCCCTCGGCGTCGGCGGCGAGCATCCCCGCCGCGACCAGATCGTCGACCACCTTCTCGTACCGCGCGCGCACATCGATGCCGTACCGTTCGCGGAACCGCGCCAGGTCGACTCCTTCGGCGGTCCGGAGGGCGAGCATGATCGCCTCGCCCGCCTGCGCGTCCCCTTCGAGCCGCTCGCTCTCGCCGGGGATCCGCCCGCCCCCGAGCGCGGCCTCGATGTAGGCGCCGAGGTCGCGGGTGTGGGTCGAGCGGACGCCGCCGAGGTACGACGCGGCGCCGACGCCGAGCCCGAGATACGGTTCATTGGCCCAGTAGAGGCGATTGTGCTGGGACTGGAACCCGGGCTTCGCCCAGTTGGAGATCTCGTACTGTTCGAACCCGGCCGCGCGCAGCCGCTCCATCGCGAGCGCGTAGAGCCGCGCTTCGAGCGAGTCGTCCGCGAACGCAGCCGGATCGCGCGCGAACCAGGTCGCGTACGGCGTCCCCTCCTCGATCGTGAGCCCGTAGCACGAGACGTGCTCGACCCCGAGCGCGACCGCACGGTCCAGCGAGAACGCCCAGCTCTCCTCGGTCTGCCCCGGCACGCCGAAGATGAGATCGACCGAGATGTTCGCGAACCCCGCCTCACGCGCGACCGCGATCGCGTGCTCGACGTCGCGCGCGGTATGCCGCCGCCCGAGCACCCGCGCTTCGCGCGGCTCGAACGACTGCACGCCGATCGACAGCCGGTTCACCCCCGCCTCGCGAAAGCCCGGAATGCGCGCCGCGAGCAGAGGATCAGGATTCGCCTCCGCTGTCACTTCCGCATCGAGCGGCAACGCGAACCGCGCGCGCACCTCGCCGATCAGCGACGCAATGACGTCGGGCCCGTACATCGAGGGCGTCCCCCCGCCGAAGAACAGCGTGCGCGCTTCGATGTGCGGCGCCGCCGCGAGCTCCGCGCGGAGCGCGTCGAGATAGCGCGCGGCGCGCTCGTCGTCCCATGCCCACTTCGCGAAATCGCAGTACGGACAGATATACGGACAGAACGGCAGATGGACGTAGACGCCCGCGCGCTCAGGGATCACACAACCCCGGGTGGCCGGCGATGTATTCGCGCACCAGCGAGGCGGCGCGCGAGCGCTGCGGGATCGCGATCGCGGTGAAATACCCGACGCCGTAGACGTCCCAGGGCTTGAACCAGAACGTGATCGCCGGCCGCGGCTGAACGGTAGGCCACGGAAAGAGCAGCGGCCTGTGCCCGGGCGCCCCGAGAAGCAGCGGCGTCCGCAGATGCAGACCGCGCTCGTCGACGCCGATCGTCACGTAGTAGCCGCGGCCGTGGCCGTAGTCGCGCCCGAACCTGAAGGCCGTCGTCGCGCGCGCACGAGGCATCGGCGAGCGGTCGGGGAAGCGCTCGCGCAACTCGTGCCAGCCGGACAGGAACGATTCGACGTAGTAGCCCATTGCGAACCAAGCCGGGAACATCGCCAAGACGACGATGCACCCGAGGACGTCGCTCATCCGGGGATGACAAAGATGCCGACGGCGCCGGGGCCGGCGTGCGTGCCGATCACCGGGCCGGCTTCGAGCCGTTCGATGGAATGCGGCGTCCTGGTTATTTTCGCGCGGAGTTTCGCGGTGACGTCGGCGGCGAGGTCGGATGCGTGGGAGTGGATCACGCAGATGCGGGCGCCGTCGGCTTTGTTCGCTTCGGTCGCGGCGGCGTCGACCATCGTGTCGATCGCGCGCGCGAAGGTGCGGACGCGCGCGTGCTCCTCGACCTTGCCGCGCTCGATGCGGAGCACCGGGACGATCTTCACCAGCGAGCCGATGAAGGCTTGCGCGCGCGAGACGCGGCCGGTGCGCACCGCGTGCGAGAGGTCGGGGATCGTCGCGAAGCCGCGCAGCACCGCGCGGTCGCGCGCGAGCGCCGCGAGCACCGCCTGCACGTCGCCGCCGGCGCGCACGACGTCGCTAGCGTGCTGCACTTGCAGCGCTTGACCGCCCGCCGCCGTCTCGCTGTCGACGACGTGGATCTCCGCGCCGGGGAACGACTGCGCCGCGGTGTTCGCGGCGTTGATCGTCCCGGAGAGACTGCTCATGATCGTCAGGCAGACGATCGGACGGCCCGCCTCGGCGTGCGGACGAAAGGCGTCCTCGAACATCGCGGGCGTCGGCTGCGAGGTCGTCGGGAGCACCGTGAGACTTGCGAGCTTGCGGTAGAACTCGTCGAGCGAGAGGTCGATGCGATCGCGGAACCGCGTATCGCCGAAGTTCACGAACAGCGGGACCACGGTGATCCCGCGCGCCTGCGCGTCGGCCGGGTCGAGATCGGCGGTCGAGTCGGTGACGATCGCGACGCTCGATCCGGAGCTCTCCATCAGCCCGAGAGCCGGTCTTCGGCCGGGAGCAGCGCCGCTTCGATCGAGCCGACGAGATCGTGCGTCGCGACGGTCGCGGCTTGGCGGATCGCGTTGCGGATCGCGGTCGCGTCGGAACGCCCGTGCGCGACGACGCAGTTGCCGCGCACGCCGAGCAGCGGCGCCCCGCCGTAGGTCGAGTAGTCGACGCGCTTGCTCATCGCGTCGAACACGCCGCGGCTCAGCAGCCCGCCCAGCTTGCCGACGGGTCCCGCGCGCTCGAACGACTCGCGCAGCACGTCGGCGATGTAGCGGCCGCTGCCCTCGGCCGTCTTGAGGATCACGTTCCCGACGAAGCCGTCGGCGACGACGACGTCGACGTGGTTCGTCATGATGTCCTTGCCTTCGACGTTCCCGACGAAGCGCACCGGCGCGCGCCGCAGCAGCTCCGCCGCTTCGAGCACCTGCGCGTTCCCCTTCGTCGGCTCCTCGCCGACCGAGACCAGACCGACGCGCGGCTCCGCGATGTCGAGCGCCGCGCGCGCGTACGCGCTCCCCATCAGCCCGAACTGCAGCAGCCACTCCGGCTTGCAGTCGACGTTCGCGCCGGCGTCGCACAGCACGACCGGCCCGACGCGCCCAGGCAGCACGGCGCCGATCGCGGGCCGCGCGATCCCCGCGATCGTGCGCAGCCGGATCAGCGCGATCGCGAGGAACGCGCCGCTGTTCCCCGCGGAGACGACCGCATCCGCGCGGCCGTCGCGCACGAGATCGACCGCGTCGCCGAGCGAGGTCCCTTGCGACTTGCGCACGGCCTGCGAGGCGTGCGCGTCCATCGGCACCTCGCCGTCGCTGTGCACAATCTCGATCCCCTGCGCGCCGTGCAGCAGCGGCTCGATCCGCGCGCGGTCGCCGACCAGCACGATCTTCGCGAGCCCGTCGCGGTGCGCGAGCAGTGCGCCGTCGACGATCGCGCGCGGCGCGTGATCGCCGCCCATCGCGTCGACCGCGACCACCGGCACCCGGCCGTCCGTGCTAGCGCTCAAGGCCGATCCAGTACTCGACCGACGGCTGCCCGCCGTAGTAATACTCGACGTCCACGTCGGCGAACCGTTCGCCGATCACCGCCGCGTACTTCTGCGCGTCGCGCTCCTTCTGCGCGCCACCGTAGTAGAGCGTGACGAGCCCGCCGTCGTCGCCGCCCAGCGCGCGCACGGTGTCGGCGATCACGTCGTCGAGCGTGCTCGCGGTGAGCAGCCGCTTCCCGATCGCCGCCGACGGCGCGCCCTTGCGCACCGCGACGCCGTCGACGCTCGCATCCTTCGCGGCGAAGAACACCGACGCGCTGCGCACCTCGGCGAGCGCGCGCGCGAGGCGCTCCTCCGGCAGCGGTTCATCGGCGCCGCCGAGCTGCAGCAGCGCGGCGAGCCCCGCGACCGGATCGGCGGTCGGCACGACGACGACGCTCTTCGCGGTCAGCGCGCCGACCTCGCGCGCGGCGAGCGCGACGTTCGGATCGTTCGGCAGCAGGTAGACGGTCCGCGCGAGCGAGGCGTTCACGCCGACCAGCAGATCGCGGACCGACGGGTTCACGCCGTCGGGGACCGGGATCGTCACGTCGGCGCCGAGCTCGCGCACGATGCGGTCGAACCCGGCGCCCGAGACGACCGCCGCGACGCCGACCGCTTTCGGCGGCGCGTCGACGACGAGCAGCGTGTGCTGCTCGGCCATGTCCTCGCGTTTCCAGCGCGTCACCGCGCCGTATTTCGCCGCGATCGACTTCACCGTCTCGGGCTCGGCGGTGTGAACGTGCACCTTGATGGTCGGGATGCCGCCGATCACGAGCAGCGAGTCGCCGTACCGCTCGAGCTCGTCGCGCAGCGGAAACGCGTCGATCCGCGCGTCTTCGAGCACGAATTCGGTGCACCAGCGGTTCTCGCCGACGACCTGCTGCCGCGTGAACGCCGACGAGCGCACGGGCCGGCGCGGAAACGCGGTCGTGCGCGCCGTCTCCTCGGGGAGAAACCGCAGCACGCCTTCGAGGAAGTAGCAGAACCCCGCGCCGCCCGAGTCGACGACGCCCGCCTCTTTCAACGCCGGCAGCTGATCCGGCGTGCGGTCGAGCGCGTCGTTCGCCGCCCGCAGCACGGCCTCGTTGAGGCGGTAGAAGTCCGGCTCGCGCACCGCGAGGCGATAGGCTTCGTCCGCGGCGGCGCCGGCGACGGAGAGGATCGTCCCTTCGACCGGCTTCGTGAGCGCGGCGCGCGCCGCGCCGACCGCTTCACGCATCGCGAGCGAGAGCTGGAAGGTGTCGATCGCCTCGCGGTGGCGGACGCTGTGTGCGAACCCGCGCAGCATCTGGGAGAGGATGACGCCGCTGTTCCCGCGGGCGCCGAGGAGCGAGCCGTTGGCGGCGGCGGAGGCGACGACGCTGAGCGGCTGGTCGCGGACCTTGCCGGCCTCGCGCAAGGCTGCCTTGGCGGTCAGGAACATGTTCGACCCGGTGTCCCCGTCCGGGACCGGGAAGACGTTGAGGTCGTTCAGGACGCCGCGGTACTTCCTGAGGAAGTAGGTGCCGGCGGCGACGAACTTCTCGAACGCACGCCCGTCGAGCTGGGTGACTGCCATGGAGCGCTCCTCGCGTTCCTGCGCGGACGGGCCGCGCCCTGCGACACCTGCGACCTCGGCCTTGTCCTGCCGCCCGGTTTTCTGATACGATCCGCCTGTTATGGCCAAGCGATGCGATGTGTGCGGCAAGGGACCGATGTCCGGGAACAACGTCAGCCACGCGATGAACAAGACCAAGCGCCGGTGGCTCCCGAACCTCCAGGCCGTCCGCGTCGACGACCGCGGCACCCACAAGACCGCCCGCGTCTGCACCAACTGCCTGCGCAGCAAGCGCGTCAAGCGAGTCGGCACGGTCTAGTCCCTCCCGGCGATCTCGATCGCCAGGCACGATCGAACGCGAAGGGCGCGGCTACGGCCGGCGCTCTTTTTCCGCCCCCGCGTCCGTGCGACCGCGGCTCGGCTAGCGCAGGTGGTCCCAGCCGGTCGCCCCGACCGGCGTCCCGTCCGGTAGGCGAACCCCCTCGCCCTCGGTGATCCGCCCGACCGCGAGCAGCTCCCGGCCAAAGTGCGCTCGGAACCGCAGAGCCAGATGGCGGAATGCCCGCTTGTCGACGGCGGCGAGCAGCTCGAAGTCCTCGCCGCCCCCGAGTGCCCACTCGCGCGGGTCATCCCCGGTCAGCTCGGCGACGCGCCGGGCCTCCTCGTGGACCGGAACCTGCTCGATCGTCGCGCCCGCTCCGGACGCCGCGCAGAGCCGCGCGAGGTCGGTCGAGAGCCCGTCCGAGAGATCCATCATCGCGCGAACGTGGCGCGACGCGCCGAGCCACCGGCCTTCGCGCAGCCGCGGCTCCGGCCGCCGAAACGCCGAGAGGGTAGCCTCCACCAGGGGCTCGCTTGTGCGATCATCGCGGCCGCCCCCATAGTCGCGCGCGATGCACAGTCCGGCGGCGCTCGCGCCGAGCGGGCCGGTCACCGCAACGATGTCCCCGGGGCGCGCGCCGTCGCGGGTCTTCAGGTTCGTCGCGCGCACTTCGCCGACGACGGTGATCGACACGACGATCGCCGGCGCGCGCGTCAGATCGCCGCCGGCGATCGCGCAGCGCGCGGGCTTCGCGAGTGCGGCGATGCCTCCGTAGAACGCCTCGATCCACTCGGGCTGGGTCTCGCGCGGGAACCCGAGCGCGATCGTCGCCAGTACCGGGCGCGCGCCCATCGCCGCGATGTCCGACAAGTTCGCTGCGAGCGCGCGCCAGCCGGCGTCCTCGGCGGTCATCGTCTCGCGGGTGAAATGCACGCCCTCGACCAGCGCATCGGTGGTGATGACGCTGCGGTTGTTGCGCGAGGGCTGCCACGCCGCCGCGTCGTCGCCGATCCCGACCAGCAGCCGGTGCGCCGCGACGTCGCGCAGCCGCTCGCGGATGCGCGCGACCAGCTCGTCTTCGGTCACGAAAAGCGCTCGGCCCGCGGCGGCGCTACGCCGGCGACGCGACCGCGTCGATGCGGCGGCGCAGCTCGCGCAGCGTCTCGGGCGGATCGTCCGCGCCGAACACCGAGTTCCCGGCGACCAGCACGTTCGCACCCGCGCGCACCGCACGCTCGGCGTTCTCGAGCCCGATCCCGCCGTCGACTTCGATCTCGCAGGCCGGGTTGCGCTCGTCGAGCAGCGCGCGAACCTCGGCGATCTTCGCCAGCGCGCGCTCGATGAACGACTGCCCGCCGAAGCCGGGGTTGACGCTCATCACCAGCACGCGGTCGATCTCCTCGATCAGATCGACCAGCATCGCGGACGGCGTCCCGGGGTTGATCGCGATCCCCGCTTTCGCGCCGAGCTCGCGGATGCGGCGCAGCAGCCGGTGCTGATGCGGCGTCGCCTCGTAGTGGAACGTGATCACGTCCGCGCCCGCCTCGCGGAACCGCTCGACGTACCGCTCCGGCTCGACGATCATCAAATGGCAGTCGAACGGCAAGCGCGTGAGCTTGCGGAGATCGCCGACGATCTTCATCCCCCAGGTGAAGTTGGGGACGAAGACGCCGTCCATCGAGTCGAGGTGCAGCTCGTCGGCGCCCGCGCTCTCCACCATGCGGATCTGGTCGGCGATGTCGGCGAAGTCCGCTGAGAGCAGCGACGGCGCGATCTTCAGGCGGCGCCGCGCCGGCGATGCACTCACGTGCTCTTCGGCTTCGGGCTCGGCTTGTCGCCGCCGGCCGGGCCGGGCGTCGGGATCCAGCGCGCGGGCTCGCGGCCGATCACCGTCTGGTTCAGCAGCTCGTTGTTGATGTACGTGTCGATCTCCGCCGAGCCGACGGCCGTCACGTTGAAGTCGAGCTTCTGCCCGCCCTGCGCGAAGCCGTCGTAGACGTTCCACGTCCCGGTGTCGTCACGAATCTCGATCCGCACGTGCGCGGAGTCGTCGCGCGGCGGAACCGTCGCGCTCGCGTGCACCTGGCGGATCAGATAGCCGTACTCACCCGGACCCGCGCTCACTTGCAGCGAGACTTCCTCGAACGGATCGATCGTCGCGCCGGGACCCGGATTCTGCCGCACGATCACGCCGCGCGGCGGACCGCCCGGACCGAACGGCGTCCACACGATCTGCCCGAGGTGGACGCGGTCGCGCTGCGCCTGCTGGCGCGCCGCGTCGATCTCCATCCCGGTGTAGTTCGGCACCTTGACGCCGGACGGCGGGCCTTTGCTCAGCGTGAACGAGACCTTCGAGCCCTGCCGCACGCTCGAGAGCGGCGCCGGGTCCTGCGCGACGATGTGATCGCGCGGCACGTTGTCGTCGGCGACGTACGTCGTCTTGTCGAGCTGCAGCTTGAAGCGGTTCAGGTCGAGCCCCGCGTTGCGCAGCGACTCGAAGCGCAGGTCCGGCATCGGGAAGATCACCACGCCGCTGCTGACGACCAGCGAGATCGTCCGCCCCTCGCGCACGCGCCCGCCGGAGGGCGGCTGCTGGCTCATCACGACGTCCTTCGGATACCGGTCGCTGGGCTGGGTCGCGATCACCACGCAGCGCAGCCGGAGCCGCGCGCACTCGCTGTGCGCGTCGGCGTTCGTCTGCCCCGCGAACGCCGGCACGTAGACCGTCGCGGCGGTCGGCGCGAAGAACTCCTTGATCGAGCGCCCAAACCACACCAGCACGCCGACCGCGAGCGCCAGCGCGAGCGCGAAGAGCCAGTCGCGGTCGAGCAGCGGCGCGAAGCGCCGCCGCGGCCGCACCGCCGGCGCGGCCTCGGCGGAGTCGAGCTGCATCAGGCGAGCGCCTCGAGCTGCGCTTCGTCGAACTCCGCGTTGCTGAAGACGCGCTGCACGTCCTCGTGCTCTTCGAGCGCGTCGAGGAACGTGAGTACTTTCTCCGCGTCCGCGCCGCTCGGCCGCGCGGTCTGCGTCGGCTCCATCGCGAGCTGCGCCGAGCGCACGCGCAGCCCTTGCGCCTCGAGCGCGTCTTTCACCGCCATCAGCGCGGTCGGCTCGGTGACGATCTCCGCCGACGGCGCCGCGTCCTCGGACGCGTCGAATCGCACGTCGATCACGCCGTCGACCAGCGCCTTCTCGGTGAGCTCGTCCTCGCTCAGCTTGCCGGGATCGAGCTCGATCACCCCGCGCGAAGCGAACATCCAGCCGACGCTCCCCGTCTCGCCCAGGTTCCCGTCGTTGCGGCTGAACAGGAACCGCAGCTCGGACGCGGTGCGGTTGCGGTTGTCGGTCGCGGCGTCGACGATCACCGCGACGCCCGCCGGCCCGTAGCCTTCGTAACGGATCTCCTCGATCTCGCGCTCACCGGCGCCGCCGGTCGCGCGCGCGATCGCGCGTTTGATGTTGTCCTGCGGCATGTTGTTCTCGCGCGCCTTGTCGACCGCCATCTTGAGGCGGTAGTTGGCCTCGGGATCGGGCGAGCCGTTCTTCGCCGCGAGGATGATCTCTTTCGAGAGCTTGGTGAACAGCGCGCCGCGCTGCGCGTCCACCTTGCCCTTCTTGAGCTTGATGTTGTGCCACTTGGAATGACCGGACATGGACCTCTCAGTTCCTCTGGGGCATGATCCAGCTCGTGTGCGGGATGTGCCACGCGTCGGGCAGCATCCGCGCAGACCAGGCATCGTACGATATCGGCGTGCCCGCGAGAACCGGATAGAAGAAGACGAACGCGGCGAAGACCGCGGCCGCATACACCGCCAAGACGCGCATGGTGTTCGGGCTCGCCGCATAACGGCGGCAGAGCCAAGCGATCAGGACGACGTCGCACAGCACGATCACGGCGAGGTTCGGGAAGAAGTGGTACTCGAAGAGCTCGCGCGGCGAGCGCATCCAGGGGACCCACTGCATGAAATAGGCGAGGACGAGGAGCGCGTATCCCTTGTTCTTCTCCTGCCACGCGAGCCAGGCCGTGAACGGCACCGAGACGAGCCCGAGCAGGAAGACCAGCGGGTTCGGCAGCGCCATGATCTCCGCGACGCAGCACGCCGCGCCGCTCTGATTCATGATGTTGCCGGTGCGGAAGTCGTGATAGTAGTACACGATCGGGATCTGCATGATCGGCCACTGCCACCACGCCGAGCGGTACGGATGCGTGTGATCGCTCAGCGAGGTGTGGTACCAGAACATCTGGTGCTGCAGCGCGATGATGTCCGCGAGCGAGTGCCCCGTCCCGAGCAGGAACGTCGGCAAGTACGAGAGCGCGTAGATCGTCGCCGGGACGAAGACGCAGAGCCCGAGGACGACGTCGAGCGCGAACCCGCGCGGGTTCCCCCACTGCGCGGCCGACGTGAACAAGCGCTGCGCGACGACGGCGGTGAGGACGACGAAGACCAGCGCGAGGTCGTAGAACCCGTTCCACTTGCACGAGATCAGCAGCCCGAGCGCGACGACCAGCACCGCGAGCCACACCTTCGCGGAGCGCGCGTCGGTCCGCCGCTCGTCGACCACCATCGTGCCGTCCGGCGTGAAGCGCGCGGTCGCGACCGGCGTCGCGTACTCGTAGCGGCCGTCGGGCTGCATCTTGCGCTTCACCGGGCCGCCGTCCGAGGGCGGGACGTAGGTCGCCGGCTTGGCGCCGGGCAGCACGCGCACGTACGCGCCGTCCGCGTAGCTCGTGACCGTCTGCGTTCGCGTTCCGAAGCGGTTCACCAGAAACCGCACCAGCAGATAGAGGCCGATCATCGCGTACACGAACGCGACCGCGTACGACGTCGCGTCCGGGCCGGGCGTGTTGTAGATACCGTTCGCGATCATCGCGTCGGGCCGGTGTACCGGCGGCTGCAGGTTCGCGAGCCACGAGAACGCCGCCGCGACGGGGACGGCGGCCAGCGTGCCGAGCGCGACGAGGAGCGGTTCGCGGCGAACCCGCACCGAGACGGCGACCTGCGAGCTGAGCCAGAAGCGGTAGAGGGCATAGAGGACGAGGACGATCAGCATCGCGATCGTGATCTCGCCCGTCGCGATGCGCTGCTCGGCGAAGTGGAAGCCGTCCATGGTGAGCAGGAAGGCGGCGAGCGCGGCGAAGAGCGTCGAGCCGAAGAGCCGTTTCGCGAAGACGTACAGCAGCCCGACCTCGACCGCGCCGGCGACGACGTTCAGGAACCGCCAGCCGAACGAGTTGTCGCCGAACATCCCGATCGACGCGGCGATCACGAGCTTCACCAGCGGCGGATGCGTCCACTCGTACTGCGGAACGTGCTTGAGGTACTCCGCCGCCGAGCGCGGGAAGTAGACCTCGTCGAAGATCTTCTCCGTGGGCCAGGCGAGGTTCGCGACCGCGATCAGGAAGGCGAGCAGCGTGAAGCCGCCGGCGAACATCCAGTCGCGGCGGTCCATCGCGACGATCCCTTCGCGCGGGTCGAACCAGCTCCGCGCCTTCGCCAGCGCGGCGGAGACCACGCGCTCGATCCACGGCTCCTTCGCCGGCGCGTCCGCCGGCTGCTCGGCGCCGCCCAGATACAGATAGCCCATCCAGAAGAACAGCACGACGTTCGCGAGCGCGGCCGGGTGCGAGATCAGCGGCCAGAGATCCGCCGTGTCGACGTTCGGCACGTGGTCGCGCATCGCGATCAAGTACGCGAACGAATACAAGAGGTTCAGGTACATCGTCACGGTGAGGACCAGCGACGACCAGATGCCGGAGCGGCCGAACGCGACCAGCGGCATCGCCAGCAGAAACGCGCCGTAGACGTAGCGCTCGTGCATCCGCGTCGCGAGCACGAAGAACGCGAGCGCGCAGAGCATCGCGCCCTCGAGCAGCGCGCGGTCGTCACGGCGCTGCAGATAGCGCCCGACGATCAGCGCCGTCGCGGCGAGGACCAGCGCGATGCCCCAGAGTGCGAACGTCCCGAGCGGCACGCCGAAGAGCGAGATGATCTGGTCGTCCTCGCGCCAGAACGGCATCCGCAGCGCGTACAGGTTGAACGCGTTGACCGAGGTGTACTTGTAGACCGCGCTGCCGAACGCGTAGCGCCCGAACAGCCAGCCGAAGACGTCCGCCGCCGGATGGAAGAGCAGCCCGACCACACCCGCGACGATGAACGAGGCGACGACACCGTACACGGTCCCGACGAGCCGGCGCGCGCGCAGTGCGGCATCGCTGGTCGCGAACGGATAGGCGAGGAACAGCAGCGCCAGCGTCGCGCCCTGCGGTTTGATGAGCACCGAGAACGCGAGCACGACCCACGCGCCGGCGAGGCGCTGCACGGTCTTCGCCGGCTCGTCGCCGGCGCGCAGCACCATCCACAGCGCGATCAGGATCAGGCCCCACGAGACGGAGTCGACCTGGCCCCAGTACGAGGAGACGTAGATCGCGGCCGGATTCAGCGCGAGCAGCGCGGCGGCGAAGAGCGAGATCTTCTCGGACGCGTAGCGCCGCGCGATGCGGTAGACGACGTACGCGTTGACGAGGTCCATCGCGATCGCCGGCAGCTTGATCAGCACGCGCAGGATCGCGTAGCCGTGCGACGGGTCGGCCGCGGCGCCGGGGATCAGCGCGTAGATGCGCCCGAGCACCCAGAGCACGACGAAATAGCCGGGCGGATAGTCCGCGAAGCCGGCCTTCGTGTAGAACAGCCACGGCGCGTTGTCGCGCAGCGTGAGCGTCCACGACTCGAACGCCTGCACGTCGTTGTCGAAGCCGGTGCTCATGATGAACAGCAGCCGCAGGATCAGCCCGATCCCGAGGATCACGCCGAGCGGCGCGAGGCTGCTGCGCACGGCGCTCCCCGCCGCGGCGAACGAGGCGCCCGATGCGCGCGCCGAAGCGCTCATGCGACCCTCCGGGCGGCGCCCTCGAAGAACGCGCGGACCCGGCCGCGCCGGTCGATCCCCGCGGCGGCGGCGAGCGCGCCGGCTTCGGCGAGCTCGGCCCGCGCCGCGCGGTGCGCGGCCTCGCGCGCGCCGAGCCGGTCGAGCGCGGAGACGGTCGCGACGACGTCGGCGTGCGTGAGCGCGGTGCCGCGCGCGTAGGCGGCGGCGATCGCCTCGCGCGCCTCGGACGGCGGACCGGCGAGCGCCCACACGACGGGGAACGTCCACTTGCGGTTGGCGAGATCGGTGCACGGCTTGCCGGTCGTCGCGGCGTCGCCCCACGTGCCGAGGACGTCGTCCTCGATCTGGAACGCCGAGCCGTACGCGCGCCCGAACCGGGCGTACGCGGCGGCGCGCGCGGCGTCGGCGCCGGCGGCGAGAGCGCCCAGCTCGCAGGCCGCGCCGAAGAGCGCGGCGGTCTTTCCGCCGATCATCGCCCGGTAGTCCTCCATCGTCACCCGCGGTTCGGTCTCGAACGCGATGTCCCGTCCCTGGCCGCCGCACATCTCCAGGTGCGCCGCCAGCAAGACCCGGTTCATCGCCAGCTTCCGCTCCGGCGGCAGCGCCTCCCCGTCGAGCAGGGTCAGGTACGCGACCGAGCAGAGCGCGTCACCGGCGTTGATCCCGTGCGCGAGCCCGTAGCGCGACCAGAGCGTCTCGCGGCCGCGGCGGACGCGGTCGCCGTCCTCGATGTCGTCGTGGATCAGGGAGAACTCGTGGACGATCTCGACGGCGCAGGCCGGCGCGAGCGCGTCCTCCGGCCGCCCGCCCTCTTCTTCCGCGACGGCCAAGACGAGGCGCGAGCGCATCCGCTTCCCGCGGCGACCCGCCGCCTCGCCGAAGCCGAAGTGGTAGCGGATCTGCTCGCTGGTCGCTGAGCCGTCGTCGAACCGGGCCACGGCCCGTTCGAGCGCGGCTTCCAGGTTATCGAAGACTGCCGGCGAGCTCATCGATCCGGTCCGCGACCCGGTCGACCAGCCAGCCCGGCGTCGAGGCCCCCGACATCAGCCCGGCGGTGCCGACGCCCGCGAACCACTCGGGCTGCAGCTCGTCCGGGCCCTCGATGTGGTAGGCCCGGGCGCCGTTCATCGCGGCGAGCTCGGCTAGGTGTTTGGTGTTCGCGGAGGTCTTGCCGCCGACGACGACCATGACCTCGACCTCGCGCGAGAGCGCCTCGACCTCGCTCTGCCGGTTCTTCGTGTCGGTGCAGATCGTGTTGATCGCGCGCACCTCGTAGTACTTCTCGCTCAGCTTGCGAACGATCTCGGTGAAGCCGGGGCCGTTCCAGGTCGACTGCACGACGACGCCGACCCGGCTCGCGCGGGGGAGCGCGGCGACGTCGTCGGCGCTCGTGATGCACCACGCGCCCGGGACGTGCGAGAGCGTGCCCTTGACCTCGGGATGGTTCGGGTCGCCGACGACGACGATCTTGTAGCCCTCGTCGCGGAGCTTCTCGGCCTGGACGTGGATCTTCGTGACCATCGGGCAGGTCGCGTCGATGACGGTGAGGCCGCGCTCCTTGGCGCGGTCGAGGACCTCGACCGGCAGCCCGTGGGCGCGGACGAACATCGTCTCGGTGTCGACCTCCTCGACGCTGCTCGCGTTCTTGAGGCCCTTGGCCTCGAGCTGCGCGACCATCTGCGGGTTGTGGACGACGTGGCCGAGCGTGGTGACGCCGCCGCCGAGGCGCTCGACGGCCTCTTCGGCCTTCTTGACCGTGATCGCGACGCCGAAGCAGAACCCTTGGGTCTTCGCCCGCTTGATGATCACCGAATGCTCTCCTCGAGCGTGCGGATCCGCTGCATGATCTCGGCTGCTCCCTTCTCCACGTCGGCTCCGTCCGACTGCCGGTCGCGCTTGACGGTCATCGGCTCGCCGAAGACGACGCTCACCCGGGCGAAGGGGCGGAGCTTGCGCGTCCCCACGATCGCGGCCGGGACGACCGGCACGCCGGAGGCCGCGGCGAGGAACGCCGCGCCCGCTTTCTCTTCGTTGGTCCCCGTCACGTTGCGGCCGCCCTCCGGGAAGATGCCGACGCAGCGGCCTTCCTTCAGCATCCGCAACGCGGCGCGGAGCGCCGCGGTTCCTCCGGCGTCCCGGTCGACCGGGAACGCGTTCAGGCGAGGGATGAGCTGCTTGATGACGGGCATCGCGAAGAGCTCTTTCTTCGCCATGTACGAGACCGGGCGGGGGAGCGCGATGCCGAGGATCGGCGGGTCGAAGTTCGAGAGGTGATTCGCGGCGACGACCAGGCCGCCGGTCCGCGGCACCTTCTCGGCGCCCACCACGCGGAAGCGGAAAGTCGTCCGCACGATCGCGGTGACGACCGCCTTGGCGAAGTCGTAGAACGTCACGCCCTGGCGGCGTCCATCGCGGCCCGCATCTTCGCGACGACCTCGCCGGGGCGCATGTCGGTCGAGTCGATCGTGATCGCGTCCGGCGCGGCGCGCAGCGGCGAGACGGCGCGCGTGGAGTCCAGCCGGTCGCGCTCGACGATCTGCGCGCGCACCTCCTCGAAGGGCACGTCCAGCCCGCGCTCGTGGAACTCCGCCTGCCGCCGCCGTGCGCGCTCGTCCACCGATGCCGTCAGAAAGAACTTGAACCGCGCATCGGGGAGGACCACGGTGCCGATGTCGCGCCCGGCCATCACGACCGGCCCCTGCGCCGCAATCGCCCGCTGCCGCTCGACGAGCTCAGCTCGGATCGCCGGGCGTGCGGCGACCGAAGAGACCGCGGACGCGACGTCCGGATCGAAGAGCCGATCGCCCGTGTCCCGGCCGTCGATCACGACGCGATAGCCCGCCGGCGTCGACGAATCGGCGACGATCGATATCGCGTGGTGCGCGAGCATCGAGACCAGCGCGGCCTCCGAGTCGAGATCGACGCCGTTCATCAGTGCGAGATACGCGACCGCCCGATACATCGCCCCGGTGTCGAGATACAGGTGCCCGGTCTCCGCGGCGAGGGTCTTCCCGTTGACGGTCTTCCCCGAGGCAACCGGTCCATCTATCGCGACGTGCTCGTTCGGCATAC
>DATAQE010000064.1:0-15891 GCA_036264835.1 Candidatus Elarobacter sp. | reverse complement strand
GCGCACGCGGAAGACATCAGCGAGTGGCTGCAGGACGCGGGTCTCCCCGCGGACGGCAAGACGTGGCTGCGCGACGGGCGCACCGGCGACCGTTTCGGCCGTCCGATCACCGTCGGCTACATCTACATGCTCAAGCTCGCGCATCTCGTCGACGACAAGATCCACGCGCGCTCGACCGGTCCGTACTCGATGATCACCCAGCAGCCGCTGGGCGGTAAGGCGCAGTTCGGCGGGCAGCGCTTCGGCGAGATGGAGGTCTGGGCGCTCGAAGCGTACGGTGCCGCCTACACGCTGCAAGAGCTGCTCACGGTCAAGTCCGACGACGTCGTCGGGCGCGTGAAGACGTACGAGGCGATCGTCAAGGGCGAGAACGTGCTCGAGCCGGGCGTCCCCGAGTCGTTCAAGGTGCTGATCAAGGAGCTGCAGTCGCTCGCGCTCGACGTCAAGGTGTTGACCGAGCAGCGCGAAGAGGTCGAGATCCGGATTCAGGACGACGACATGGCGGAGCGCGCGCAAGAGATCGGGCTGCTCATGGGCGACGAGGATCCTCGTCTCTCGCAGACCGCTCTCGCGGAGCGCGAAGCCGAACGCGAGCGTCTCTCGCAGGCGGCGGCCGTTTCGGCGGTCGGGCTGCCGGCGGAAGACGAAGAGGCCGAAGGCGAGGTCGCCGCGGGCGCGGTCGAGCCGGAGGAACCCGAAGAGGAAGAGGAAGAGCTCGACGATGCGGCTCCGCTCGTCAGCGCTTCACCCGCTCGCGGGCGCGCGCTCGAGGACGATCTGCTGCCGGCGAGTCCGGTCGGCGGTCTCCGCGCGACGATGACGGACGACGGCGAGATCGTCGTCGACGAAGTCGTCGACGAAGAGGTCCCTGCGGTCGCGGAAGAAGAGGACGAGGAAGAAGGCTACGTCCTCGAAGACGAGGACGAGGACTACAAGGAAGAGGAGGAAGAGGACGAGGGTCCTCTGGCCCACTCGACCGACGACGACTACTGATCGTCGTCCCTCTCCCTCAAAAGCGGAAGAGGACCGGGCGCACCCCGCGCGCACGGTCCTCTTTTCCGGCCCACACCCGATAGGGGCCTACCCGAGTGCCACGTCCCGACGCCCGACGGCTCGTGGCGCATCCAACATTGCAATCATCGCGTCGACGACTTCCGCGTCCCATTGGGTGCCGCGGCCTTCGCGCAGGATCTCCATCGCCTCGCGCTGCGCGATCGCGGGTCGATACGGGCGGGCGCTGATCATCGCGTGGAACGCGTCGGCGACGGCGACGACGCGCGCCTCGAACGGGATCTGCTCGCCCTTCAGGCCGTACGGATAGCCCTTACCGTCCCAGCGCTCGTGGTGCGCGCGCACGATCGGCGCGTACGGTGCGAGCGCGGGCAGCTCGGCGAGGATGTCGGCGCCGTACGCCGCGTGCTTCTGCATCTCGTCCCACTCTTCGTCGGTCAGCGGACCGGGCTTGAAGAGGATCGAGTCCGGCGTCGCGATCTTGCCGATGTCGTGCAGGACGCCCGCCTTCACGACGATGTCGGTCGTCGCCGCGGAGAGGCCCATCGCCTCGGAGAGGCGGCGGCACCACGCGCCGGTGGCGTGCGAGTGCGCGCAGGTCGCTTCGTCGCGCGCTTGCAGCATCGCGAGCACGCCTTCGATCACGCCGTTCGCCGTGCGCTGCGACTCCTCGGGGCGAGGGCCGGGCGCGAGCGGGAACGTCTCGGCGAAGTTCGTCTTGACGATCTCGAGGAAGACCAGGAGCGAGGAGAAGTCCAGCTCGAGCGGCTCACCGGTCTCGGCTGCGACCTCGCAGCTCGCGGTGACGAGGTCGTGGAGGACCGGGAGGCTGCAGCCGGAGCGCGCGATGCGCGCCCAGGAGACGACCGGCTCCGGCGTGGCGGCGTCGACCGACTGTCCGAGCGCCGAGACCAGCGATCGGACGATCAGCGCGGAGGCCTGCCCGGTGGAGCGAGGCCCGAGGCGCTCCATCACCTTCGCGGCGATCTGCGCTCTTCCGTCGACCAGGCTCCGCGCCAGCGCGGTACGTGCTTCCACGGTCAAAAACGCTCGCTCAGATCCCCATCGGGGGGGTGAACGGAATCGTGGTCAGGGCGGCGAGAAGAGCGTCGAACACCGGGTACTCCTTGATGGCGCGGGGGACGACTCCACCCTATCAAGGCCCCGATTAGGCCACACTCGTCCGAAAGGACGAGTCCGTTGCAGCGCTAGACGAGCTGCCGGCGCCGCGCGGTCGCGACCGCCTCACCCCGATTAGCGCAGCCGAGTTTGCGCAGGATCGAGGAGACGTGCGTGCGGACCGTGTTCATCGCCCGGTGCTGGGTGTCCGCGATCGCCTGGTTGCTCAGCCCGTTCGCCATCGCGCGCAGGACCTCGAGCTCGACCGGCGTCAGGACGACGGTTTCGCTCGGCGCCTCCTCTTGGCGAGACGGCCGAATCTCGCCCGCGAGCGCTTCGAGCATGCGCGCATATCCCGCGATACCGGCGAGCCTCATGTCGCGCAACCCGTTCTCGAAGTCCTCCGGGACGCGGTTGATGAGCGCGGCGAGCGCAGCGTCGAACGGCTTGAAATCCGCCGTGATCGAATGCAGCGAGCGAAACGCTCGCTGGGCGAGCGCGTTCCGGTCGAGCGTCACGTTCGCGACGATCGCCAAGCGTTCGGCCATCCCGCGGATCCGGTCGAAGATCGAGCGGGGATCGTCGTCCGTCGTCGCTTCGTACTTCGCGAGCGCCGTCACCGCTTCACCGCGAGCGCCGAGCTTGCCGAGGATCGCGGCGAGAAACGCGTACCTCATCCGGCTCTGGTACGGCAGCAGATCCTTCTCGGAGATGCTGGTGAGGAGCAGATGTGCCTCGCGGAGCTGCCCCGACCACGTGAGGAGCATCGCCTTGCCGACGAGGTAGGCCCACAGCGCCATCGGACCGCGGTACGACATCGTCGAAAGATCGCGGTCGATCTCGGCGACCCGCTCGTCGTTGCCGCGCTCGGCCTCGAGCGCCATGAGATTGCGCAGGCCGTTCACGCGCGCCAGCGGATCGCCGGCCTTTTCGGCGTTTGCCGCGACCTGCGCGGCGTACCAGGCCGCGACGGGGATGCGACCCGCGAACCAGTGGAGCGACGTCAGCGTGCTGAACGAACGGGCCGCCATGCCGAACTCGCCGAGGTCGATCGCGAGCCGGCTCGCTTCGCGGGTATAGCTCTCCGCGTTCGCATCGTCGGAGGCGTAGAACGCGACGGCCGCAGCGCGCGTGTAGGTGCGCGCCCGCAGCGCGTCGTCCGAGAACTCGGAGAGCTCGATCGCCTCGGCGATCGCAGTCTGCGCTTCGTCGTGACGTCCTTGCGCGGCGTAGGTCATCGCGAGCATGCCGAGGACAGACGTGCGCTCGGGTGCGTCGAGGTCGGGGCGTTCGCGGAACGCTTCCAGGATCGGGACGGCGTCGAACCGGCCCTGCTGGTAGAGCAGCAGCGCGTAGCGCATCGCGACGCTTACGCCGAAGGCGATGTCGTCGTCGCGGATCTGTTCCATGACCGCGCTGTACCAGCGCTCGGCCTGGTCGACGCGGCCATGCGCGTCTTCCAATGCGGCGCGCAGCGCGAGGACGCGCGCGTTCCGGGTCGCGATGATGCCGGGGAGCGTGCGCAGCGCGCGCTCCGCGATGTCGAAGCAGCCCTTCTCGAGCAGGCTGAAGTTGTACTCGGCCAAAACGCGCTCGACTTCGCGCACCGCTCGCGCTTCCGAGAAGCGCTCGAGCGCTTCGCCGAACATCCCCATCCGCTCGAGCAGCTTGCCTGCGGTCACCTGCGCCTCGCGCAGCGCTTCGTCGCCTTCGAGCTGCACCTGGCGCTGCACGAAGTCGCGGAAGAGGTCGTGCAGCTTGTAGACGCCGGCGTCCTGCACGCTCACGAACGCGACGCGCTCGCGCAGCGACTCGATGATCGCCGCGGCGTCGTCGAATCCGGCCGCGACCGCGAGGCGCGTCTCGAGCCGCGGCAGGAATGCCGCCGTCCGCAGGAAGCCGCGGATGCGGTCGTCGAGCGAATGCCACACCTGCTCGGCGAGATACCGGTAGACCATCTCGCGCGTCCCGGCCGAGACGGCGCGCAGGTCGCTCGCGCGCGTCGACGTGCGCAGCGCGAACGTCAGCGCCGCCGGCCAGCCGTCGATCAAGCCGAGGATCTGCTCCAGCTCCTCCTCGCGCACCGCGACGCGCGTCGAGCGCGCGCTCTGTTTCGCCTCGTCGATCGTGAAGCGCAGGTCGACCGCGTCGACGACCAGATCCGACTCGCCGTACGCCAGCCACGACGCGACCGGCAACTGCAGCGGGCTGCGCGAGGAGAAGAGCCAGCGCGGGCCGTCCTTCGTGCGGTCGACCATCGCGGTGATGAAGCGCGAGATCTCCGGATCGCCCTCGCCGTTGTGCAGGTCGTCGACGACGATCAGCGTGTCGAGCGTCCGGATGTGCGTCGCGACCCAGGCCGCCAGGTCGCGCCCCGGCGTCTCCGAGTTGCGCGCGCCGTCGAGCGCGGTCGCGAGCGAACGGCGCAGCGCCGGGACCGCCGTCTCCAGCGCGTCGGCGAAGCCGCGGACGAACGGGATCAGCGTCCCGGCGTCGGGCGGAACGTCGTAGACCACCGCCTCCGGCATCGAGGCGAGGAACTGCCGCACCGCGACCGATTTGCCGAAGCCGGCCGGCGCGATGATGGCCGCGATGCGGTACTGCGCGGCCGTCGCGAGGCGCTCGAGGACGCGCGGACGATCGATCGGACGGAAAACTCCGCCGAGATCGGGACGCCCGTCGGCCGCGATGCTACGGATCACTTACGCGATCCCTACTCCCCGGGCGGAGGACACCCCTCGTGACGCAAGCATGCACCATAGTCTATATCGGCCGTTTGGTACGCTTGCGTCGTCACCCCCACATAGCGTCCATCGTACCCGTTCGGGCAGGGTACGAAGCCGTCATGACCAGCTCGCCGGAACAGTGCGCGCACGACGCGTGTCTCTGCACGCGTCCCTACCCGAAGGAGGCGCTCGCGACCTCGACGCAGCGGCTCGACCCGAACGCGGAGTTCTGCAGCCCGCGCTGTGCCGACCGTGCGAACGGCGAGCCCGGCGACGGCGCCTGCCTCTGCGGGCACCCGCAGTGCGACCGAGCCGCCGACGAGGGCATCCCCCCGATGCAATGAGTGGCTTCAGCTGCGCTGAAGCCTTCGCGTTCGGGCTTCGCCCGAGCCGCCGCCGGCCGCCTAGCCGCGCTCTCGGGCGATCAGGCGCAGGTAGCGGCGCGGTTCGAAGGAGCTGTCGGCGTCGATGCGGCGGAACGCTTCCTCGCGGATCTGGTTGCCGATCTCACGCCGCTGCCGCATCGCGTTGTCGAGCTCGCGGAAGGCGCGCTCGAACTCGTCGCCCTCGAGCGTCGCGATCTGCTTCTTGAGCCGGCTGATGTCGCCGTTGAGCCGGCCCTGCATCTCGTGGCTCACCTCGCGCTCCGCTTGGTGGATGCGAGTGAGCAACGCGTTCAGCTGCTCGACGGTCGGCAGGCCGAACGCCGCGCGCGAGGGCTCCTGCGCCGACGGCTGCGCGGCGCGGACGACGCGCGGCTTGTTGGTCGGCCGTGGCGCGTCGAAGTCGGGATACAACCTGATGATCGACTTGATGCGCTGGGGGCCTTTCGGCGACTGTAACCCCTCCGCGATCCCCGCCATGATGAGTCGCGAGCGCAGCGCCGTGTCGTTGATCACGCGCAGATGCTTGGGGTCGACACCGACCGGCCGCCGGTTGGGGCCGAAAAAATCTTCGTCGCGCGCCACTGGAAGACTCATGGCCTTCTCCCAGAGATTGGCGCGCGCGCTCCGGGTTCCGTTCACGTCCGATCCGGTTACGTCACGGGTTACACGTCACCTTCCCAAACGACGATGTCGGCCGTTTGGGCCGACATCGCTCGTATGAATGGTCAGGAGATACTAACGCTAGTCACCGGGGTTCAACGCTTCGTCGATCTCAGCGTTGGTGATGAGTCGCTCGCCCGCGAGCATCCCGGTTGCATCCGCGGCGAGCACCGCGTCGTCGTGCTGGTCGAACGCGTCTTCGCGCGTCGCTTCGTCGTCGGTATCCGCGTCGTCGGCGGTTGAGCGGTCGTCGTTCATGCCGGTCCTGTACCCGCCCGGTGGGTACGAACTCCGTATGCCAGCAAAGGGAAAGAACGGCGAGTACGCCGACCTTCCGTCGACGCTCGAACGCTCGCCGAAGAAGGCGCAGGACACCTACGAGAAGACGCTCGAGAGCGCGGAGAAGACGTACGACGGCGACGAGGAGCGCGCGCACCGCGCGGCCTGGGCCTCGGTGAAGCACTCCTTCGAGAAAGTCGGCGACCACTGGGAGCCCAAGGACGAGCGCGGCCCCTCCGACCCGCGCGCCGAGGGCCACGGCCCGAACCCGAAGGGGGAGTCGTACCGCGGCGTCGACGTCGAGGGGAAAACGAAGGACGAGCTGCTCGACGAGGCCCGCAAGCTCGGCGCCCACGTGACCACGCACATGAAGAAGGCGGAGGTCGCGGAAGCGATCGAGCGCGCGAACGACCGCGAGACGCGCAAGGCCCGCGCCGGCCGCTAGGGATCCCGGCCGCCGCGGCGAACATATGTTCGTCATGGCGGCCACGTCGCGCCAGCTCGCGCTCTTCGCCTCCGCCGCGGAACCGACGCGCCTCGTCGGCGACCGCGGCGACGTCACCTATGTCCCGGAGTTCCTCGACCGCGCGCTCGCCGACGCGGTCGTGCGCGAGCTGCGCGCCGACACGCGCTGGCGCGCCGACTCGCGCGTGATGTACGGGAAGCGCGTCCTCGTCCCGCGCGAGACGGCCGGCCGCGGCGAGAAGATGCCGCAGCCCTGGACGCCGGCGCTCGCGCTCGTCCGCGAGATGGTCGAGCGCCACACCGGGACCACGTACGACTACTGCTTCCTCAACCGCTACCGCGACGGCAACGACGCGGTCGCGTGGCACGGCGACCGTGACGGCACGCGCGACGCGCGGCTCGTCGTCGCCTCGCTCTCGCTCGGCGCGACGCGGACGTTCCAGCTGCGGCCGAAGAAGGAGAGCGGGTTGCGCCACGACCCGATCAGCGTCGACGTCGCGCACGGCGACTTGATCGTGATGGCGGGCGACACGCAGCTCTACTGGGAGCACCGGGTCAGGCGCGATCCGCGCCTCACGGGCGAGCGCCTGAACGTCACGTTCCGCCAGCACCGCGCTCGCTAGGGTAAACCGAAAACCGCTCGGAAACTGCCGGGCGATGCCGTCCGCTCTTCTGCGCGCCGCGCTGGCGCTCGTTCTCGTCGTGTCCGCCGTGTCGATCGGGACCGCGAAGCCGCCGTTCGATTTCGAGACCGCGCCGGGCCGGCTGTCGAAGGACGTCGTGCCGCTAGACTACCGCGTCGCGATCGTCCCCGACGTCGCCGCGCGCACTCTGACCGGGAGCGAGACGGTCGCGCTGCGGATGCGCAAGCCGGTCACGACGATCGCGTTCAACTCGCTGCACGAGCAGCTGAGCGACGTGAAGCTCGACGGCGCACCGGTCGCGAGCGTGAGCAGCGACGACGCGAAGCAGATGACCACGCTGACGCTCGCGAGCCCCGCCGCGGTGGGGAACCACACGCTGACCTTCGCGTACACCGGCCGGCTCGAGACCGCGCCGCAAGGGTTGTTCGTGCAGCCGTACCGCAGCGGCGCGACGAGCGGGACGATGCTCTCGACGCAGTTCGAGGCGACGGACGCGCGCCGCATGTTCCCGTGCTGGGACGAGCCGGCGTTCCGCGCGACGTTCCAGCTGAGCGCTACCGTTCCGGCAGCGTGGAGCGCGACGTCGAACATGCCGGTCGAGTCGCGCAGCGTGAACGGCGCGAACGCGACGATCGCCTTTCAGCGCACGCCGAGCATGCCGTCGTATCTGCTCGAGTTCTCCGCGGGGGATCTCGCGCACGTCGACGCACGCGCGGCCGGACGCGGGTTCGGCGTGTGGGCGGTGCGCGGTCAGGAACGGCTCGGCGCGCAGGCGCTCGCGAACGCACAGGTGATCCTCGCCGACTACGACGCGTACTTCGGCTATCCGTACCCGCTGCCGAAGCTCGACTCGATCGCGGTGCCCGGCGGCTTCGGGGGCGCGATGGAGAACTGGGGCGCGATCACGTACAACGATCAGGCGCTGCTGCTCGGGCCGGGCGCGACGCTCGATCAGCGGCAGCGCGTCTTCAGCATCCAGGCGCACGAGATGGCGCACCAGTGGAACGGCGATCTCGTCACGATGAGCTGGTGGGACGACATCTGGCTCAACGAAAGCTTCGCGTCGTGGATGGCGGCGAAGGAGACCGCGCTGCGCAACCCGTCATGGAACTGGTGGGAGCGCCAGGACGGCTCGAAAGAGACCGCGATGAACGCCGACGCGCGGCTCAACTCGCACCCGATCGAGCAGCACGTCACCAACGAGATCGAGGCCGGCGCCTCGTTCGACTCGGCGATCACGTACAACAAGGGGCAGGCGTTCCTGCGCATGCTCGAAGCGTATCTCGGCGAGGACGCCTTCCGCGCCGGCGTGCGCCGCTACGTCAAGGCGCGCGCGTATTCCAATGCGACGAGCGGCGATCTCTGGGCGGCGCTCTCCGCGGCGAGCGGGCGCGACGTCGAGAAGCTCGCGTCGGGCTGGACGACGCAGCCGGGGTTCCCGGTGGTGAGCGTGCGCGCGTCGTGCGACGCGCGCGGCGCGCGCACGATCGCGCTCGCGCAGAAACGGTTCCTGTTCGCGGGAAGCGATCCGAACCGCGAGCGGTGGAGCATCCCGATGGACGTCCGCTCCGGCGCGAGCGGGGCGCCGCGCCGCGTGCTGTTCACGACGGACGGGCAGAAGTTCGCGGCGGGCCGCTGCGGCGAGCCGCTCAGCGCGAACGCCGGGACCGTCGGATTCTATCGCGTCGCGTACGACGCGCCGACGCTGGCCGCGAACCGGCGCGCGTTCGCCGCGCTGCCGAACGGCGACAAGATCGCGCTGCTCGACGACCAGTGGGCGCTGGCGGAGGCGAACCAGGCGCCGCTGAGCGCGTACCTCTCGCTCGCCTCCGCGCTGCGCACCGATCTCGACCTGCGCGCGTGGGAGCAAGCGCTGAGCGCGCTCTCGACGATCGAGCGCGACGAGCGCGGAACGCCGGGGCACGAGGCGTTCACCGCGTTCGCGCGCTCCGTCGCGCGGCCGGCGTTCGCCGTGCTGGGCTGGGATTCGCGGCCGGGCGAAGCGCCGGAGCGCCAGGCGCTGCGGCGCGCGATCGTCGCGCACCTCGGCGCGTGGGACGATCCCGCGGTCGTCGCGGAGGCGCGCCGCCGCTTCGCCGCGTTCGTCGCGAACCGCGGCTTGCTCGACGCCGAGCAACAGGGCGTCGTGCTGCCGATCGTCGCGCAGCACGCCGATCAGGCGGCGTTCGACCGGCTGCACGCGATCGCGAAGGGGTCCGCGAACGAGACCGAGGTGCGGCGCTACTACGGCGCGCTCGCCGACGTCCGCGATCCGAAGCTGATGCAGCAGGCGCTCGCGATCGTCATGTCGCCGGAGATCCCGCCGCAAGCCGCGGGCATCCGCGCGCGTCTCGTCAGCGCGATGGAGCCGAACGCGCCGCAGACGGTGTGGCAGTTCTACAAGCTGCACGCCGACGAGCTCAACGCGAGCCGCTCCGAGTTCGAGGCCGCGCTCGCGATCGCGAACGTCCCGAACGCGTTCTGGGACGCCGCGCCGCTCACCGAGCTGCAAGCCTTCGTGACCGCTCACGAACGGCCGGCGCCGCCCGCGCCGTTCGTCGCGCGCGCGATCGAGAGCGCACGCTTCTCACTCGCCTTGCGCGACCGTCTCGTCCCCGCCGCCGACGCGTACGTCCGCGCCGAGCACCGCTAACCTCGGAACGACGCCACCGAACGTCGCCCGCCCCAATGTCATCCTGAGCTTGTCGAAGGATGCGCCGAAGCCGCTAGCCGCGACATGCGGTGGTCACAGTAGCGTTACGTGCGGCACTACTACGTCTACATGCTGCGATGCGGCGACGGGCGGTACTACGTGGGCGTTACGTCCGCGCTAGAGACTCGTGTCGCGCAGCATCAGGCGGGACTCGATCCGTGGTGCTATACCTTCGGACGTCGCCCCGTGCAGCTCGTATTCAGCGCGACGTTCGGGACGCCGGACGAGGCGATCTTCGTGGAAAAGCGTGTGAAGGGATGGAGCCGGGCGAAGAAAGAGGCGCTCATTCGCGGCGATTGGGATGCGGTTCGGGAGCTCGCGCGGGCACGGTGCGCGGCTGCGGCGCATCCTTCGACAAGCTCAGGATGACATGGGGGCGCGGCATCGTTTCAGATATGCGTTTGCCGGCGCTGCCGATTACCGCGTTAGGGTGAGCGTCGAGCGTGTTGCGGCGCGGACGGCCTGGTCGGAGAACGGGAGCGGGGTGCGGGCGAAGTGCATCCAGTCCTCGGCGAGGTCGGCGTAGTGCGGTGAACCGGGCTCGCCCGACTCCCCGGCCGGGATGTCGATCGTGCCGCGGTCCCAGTCGCCGGCGATCCAGACCGCGCGGAACGACTGGGAGTGTCCGTTCCACTGCACCGCGGGTGCGAAACTTCCGCCGCGCCCGGGGAACGTCGGGCCGTTCCACACCTTGAACCCGAACGGCGCGAGCGGGTGCGCGTCGGGCTGCGCGGCGTACATGCCGAATGCGGGGATCTCGCTGCCGAACCGCTTCGCGACGCGCCGCAGCGAGCGGGTGACGAAGGCGTCGTAGTCGTCGCCCGGGACCCAGCCGCGCGGGCGCTCGCGCAGCGCGCGCAGGACGATCTCGAAGCCGGGGCTCGTCGGCGGAAACGCGCGCGCGAGCTCGGCCGGCAGATGCGCCGCCGCGATCGCGCCGAGCATGTCGAGCCGCAGCGCGACGACCGCCGTCGCGCCGCGCGACTCCGGCGCCAGCGTTCCGTCGAACGAGCGCAGCGCCGAGAGCACCGGCGCCAGCGAGGCGTCGCGCTCCGCGTGCGAACGCGACGCCGCGGCGAGCACGATGGAGGCGAACTCGCGCTCCGCCGGCGAGCGCAGGTCGTGCTGCGGGGCGGCGAACTGCGCTTCGCTGAGTTTTCCGTGCGCGCCGGCGGCGGCGAGCAGCGCGCGGCGGATCTCGTACGCGCGATACGGCGGCGGCCAGAACGGCGCGAGCCGCGGGCCGGCGCCGTCGGGGCGGTTGTTCGACGTCACGACGAGCGCGTCGCGCGAGGGATCGACGTGCGGCGATGCGTCGTACGACAGCATCGCCTCGCGCGCGGGCGGCTCGCGGTCGGCCCAGCGCCCGAACGCCGCGTCGAGCGGGACGCCGCCGGCGAAGTGGTACGCGACGCGTCCCGCGTCGTCGGCGAGCATCACGTTCAAGGCCGGTTCCGGCAGCGCGCGCATCGCGGCGACGCCGTCCGCGGCATTGCGCGCGCGCAGCAGCGCGAAGAACGGCGCCAGCGTCGAGATGGGACGATCGCGCAGCCGCCATTGCATCACGTACCCGTCGCGGCCGTCCGTGCTGCGCGCGATCATCACTCCGTTCCCCGTCTCGAGCACGTCGGCGTCGACGGTGCCGCCGAAGCGAACGCGGATCGCCTCGTGGCGATGACGCGCGTGCACCCATCGCCCGTGCTCGCGGAACTGGTTGCCGAGGACGTTCTCGCGAACGACGCGCATCGCCGCGGTCTCGCCCGCGGTGACGCCCCACGCGACGTGCTCGTTGTGGCCCAGCGTCACGCCCGGCGTTCCGGCGAGCGCCGCGCCGGCGACGTGCATCCCCGGCGCGCTGCCCTCGAAGAGGTACCAGATCCCCGGGATGCCGAGGTCGAGGTGCGGGTCGTTCGCGAGCATCGCGCGCCCGTTCGCGGTCCGGCCGGCGCCGGCGATCCAGGCGTTGCTCCCGGTCGGCGCACGCTCTTCGGCGGGGATCGGCGACGTGAGCTCGCCGATGCGGCCGGGCGCGGGCACGCCGGAGCGCGCGGCGTCCTCGCGCGAGGGCTCCGGGACCGGCGAGAGCGCCGGCAGCTTCGCGATCGCGCCCGGGGCGCGGCCGTTCGTCGGGACGTCGTAGCGCGGGTCGGTCAGCGGGTAGAGCGCGTCGGTCCCTTCGGGGCCGAGCAGCTGCCGGACGCGGTCGCGGACGACGACGTCGTCGGGCCGGTCGTCGAGGTCGAGCACCGTCGCGAAGCCGACCGCGAGCGCGTCCTCCGGCCGCCACGGCTCGAACCCGGCGAACAGCGCGGCGTACTCGGGGGGGAGCGGCTCGTGCGCCGCGGCCGCGTTGATCCCGTCGGCGAACGCGACCAGGTTCGCGCGCTCCTCGGGACTGCAGACCGCGTACGTTCGCGCCGCCAGAGCGCGGATGCCGTAGAGGCGCATCCGGCGGTCGACGCGCACGACGGGGTTTCCGAGCAGCTCCGCCAGCCGCCCGTCGACGAACCGCCGGGTCACATCCATCTGGAAGAGCCGGTCCGACCCCATCGCGTAGCCCTCGGCCACGAACAGGTCGTGCACCGACCCGGCCCGGACGTGCGGCACCCCCCGCGCGTCGCGCGCGATCGTCACCGGTCCCTCGACCGGGACACCGCTCCGCGTGCCGTCCGCCGCGGCGACGGCGGTGCGGGTCGCCCAGGCGACGCGCCCCATGTAGAGCAGGACGAGCAAGGCGAGAAGCCCCACGAGCCCGAGCACGGCGAGCAGCGCGCGGCGGAAGAAGCGAGCGAGCATCGACTCCCTACCTACCGCCTTGAGTTTCGGGCCCCTCTCTGCTACAATACCTGCCTATGCCCTTCGGCCGATAACGCGGACCCAAGGAACGTCGGACCGGCGCCTCCTGGGGTCTCTTTCTGTTGTGTGACACCTCCGGGTGAACAACTGAGCCCCAGCCGCATCGAGCTCGCGACGTCACCTCGGCCGCCTCTGTCTCGCCGACGCGCTGAGCAAAGGAATCGATGAACCTCCTCGACGTCAACAACTTCGACGCGATGCGAATCGGGCTCGCCTCGCCCGAGCAAATTCGCGCATGGTCTTTCGGCGAAGTCAAAAAGCCGGAGACGATCAACTACCGGACCCTCAAGCCGGAACGCGACGGCCTCTTCTGCGAGAAGATCTTCGGCCCGACCAAAGACTGGGAATGCCACTGCGGCAAGTACAAGCGCATCCGCTTCAAGGGGATGATCTGCGACCGCTGCGGCGTCGAGATCACGCGCGCGAAAGTGCGCCGCGAGCGGATGGGCCACATCGAGCTCGCGACGCCCGTCACGCACATTTGGTATTTCAAGGGCGTGCCGTCGCGCATCGGCATCCTGCTCGACATGTCGCCGCGCCAGCTGGAGAAGGTCATCTACTTCGCGGCGTACGTGACGACCGATCCCGGCGACACGACGCTGACGAAGCGCGAGATCCTCACCGAGCAGAAGTACCGCGAGAGCCGTGAGAAGTACGGCACGCGCTTCAAGGCCGGGATGGGCGCGGAAGCGATCCGCGAGCTACTGCGCGACCTGAACCTGCGCAAGCTCCAAGAAGATCTGCGCCGCGAATTCAAAGAGACGTCGGGCCAGAAGCGCATCAAGGCGATCAAGCGGCTCGAGGTCGTCGAAGCGTTCCTCGCGAGCGGCAACAAGCCGGAGTGGATGATCCTCTCCGCGGTGCCGGTCATCGCGCCGGAACTGCGCCCGATGGTGCAGCTCGACGGCGGCCGATTCGCCACGTCCGACCTGAACGATCTCTACCGCCGCGTCATCAACCGCAACAACCGTCTCAAGCGGCTGCTGGAATTGAGCGCGCCCGAGATCATCATCAAGAACGAGAAGCGCATGCTGCAGGAAGCGGTCGACGCGCTGATCGACAACGGCCGCCGCGGCCGCCCCGTGACGGGGCCGAACAATCGTCCGCTCAAGAGCCTCTCGGATATTCTGAAGGGCAAGCAGGGCCGGTTCCGCCAGAACCTGCTCGGCAAGCGTGTCGACTACTCGGGCCGTTCGGTCATCGTCGTCGGCCCGAACCTCAAGCTGCACCAGTGCGGGCTGCCGAAAGAGATGGCGCTCGAGCTCTTCAAGCCGTTCGTGATGAAGAAGCTCGTCGACCGCGGTCAGGCGCACAACATCAAGAGCGCGAAGCGCATGGTCGAGCGCGTGCGTCCGGAGGTGTGGGACGTCCTCGACGAAGTGATTCGCGAGCACCCGGTGCTGCTCAACCGCGCACCGACGCTGCACCGTCTCGGCATCCAGGCGTTCGAGCCCGTGCTGGTGGAAGGCAAGGCCATCCATCTGCATCCGCTGGTCTGCACGCCGTACAACGCCGACTTCGACGGCGACCAGATGGCCGTGCATCTTCCGCTGAGCGCCGGCGCGCAGGCGGAGGCGCGCATCCTGATGCTGTCTTCGAACAACATCCTGCAGCCGTCGTTCGGGAACCCGGTGTCGATCCCGACCCAGGACATGGTCCTCGGTCTGTACTGGCTCACGTTCCAGCCCGACGAGTACAAGGGGCCTGCGAAGGCGCGCCTCGACTCCGACGCGCTGTACTCCTCGCCGGTCGATCGGAACGGCGCGACGCGCCGCAATGAGGACGGCTCGGCGATGCTGCCGGCGTTCAAGGACGGCCAGGAAGCGATCATCGCGTACGAGCACCGTCTGATCGGCTTGCACGAGTGGATCGAAGTGCGCTTCAACGGGAAGCGCCTGAAGACCACGGTCGGGCGCGTGATCCTCAACGAGGCGTTCCCCGCCGAGTGGGACTACCCGTACCTCAACCACATCCTCGACAAGACGGCGCTCAAGCGCTTGATCACCGAGTGCTACCGCAAGTACGGCAACGCCGCGACCGCGGAGTTCCTCGACGCGATCAAGACGCTCGGGTTCCGCTACGCGACGCAGTCCGGGACGACCGTCTCGATCAACGACATCATCGTGCCGCAGTCGAAGCACGACCTGCTCGACAAGGCGCAGGGCGAGGTCGACGAGCTGCACGGTCTGTTCGACCAGGGTTTCATCTCGGACGACGAGCGCTACAACAAGACGATCGAGATCTGGCAGAAGGCCGGTGACGACGTCACCGTCGCGATGCAGGCCGCGCAGAACCCGCTCAACCCGGTGTTCATGATGGCGACCTCCGGCGCGCGCGGTTCGATCGCGCAGGTCAAGCAGCTCGGCGGTATGCGCGGGCTGATGTCCGACCCGTCGGGCCGGATTCTCGAGATCCCGGTGAAGGCGTCGCTCAAAGAAGGCCTCACCGTCCTCGAGTACTTCATCTCGACGCACGGCGCGCGCAAGGGTCTCGCCGACACCGCGCTGCGCACGGCGGACTCGGGCTACCTGACGCGCCGTCTGGTCGACGTCGCGCAGGACGTCATCATCCGCGAGGAAGACTGCGGAACGGCGAACGGGATCA
The DNA here is from genome assembly GCA_036264835.1 of Candidatus Elarobacter sp. Classification (GTDB taxonomy): domain Bacteria; phylum Vulcanimicrobiota; class Vulcanimicrobiia; order Vulcanimicrobiales; family Vulcanimicrobiaceae; genus Vulcanimicrobium. The sequence continues at coordinate 428 of DATAQE010000064.1, read as the reverse complement.
CCGTCACCGACATCACCGTCGGCAAGGAGACGATCGAGCCGCTCTACGACCGCATCATCGGCCGGCGTGCCGCCGAGGACATCCGCAACCCGGAGAACTCGCGCGACAAGCTCGTCAAGCGCGACGAAGAGATCGACGAGGAGAAGGCCAAGGCGATCATCGCCGCCGGCATCACGACCGTGAAGATCCGTTCGACCCTGGCGTGCCAGGCGAAGTACGGCGTCTGCGCGATGTGCTACGGCCGCAATCTCGCCACCGGTCTGAAGGTCGACATCGGCGAGGCGGTGGGGATCATCGCGGCGCAGTCGATCGGCGAGCCCGGTACGCAGCTCACGCTGCGCACGTTCCACACCGGTGGCGTCGCGCAGGAAGACATCATCACCGGTCTCCCGCGCGTCGAGGAGATCTTCGAGGCGCGCAAGCCGAAG
>DATAQE010000060.1:0-15501 GCA_036264835.1 Candidatus Elarobacter sp. | reverse complement strand
CCTGGGGCGAGGACTCGCACTACGCCGACTACTTCGACGTCGACTGGTGCCCACTGCGCGCGCAGCTGCAAGGGAAGATCTTGCTGCCGTTCCTCGGCCGCCAGTACGGCGACGTGCTCGACGACGGCGAGCTGCGCTGGGAGTACGACGGCGACGGCTTCGCGCTGCGCTACTACGAGCACCGCTTCCCGCTCGCGCCGCCGACGTACGCCCTCGTCCTCGACGGCGCGGAACCGGCCTCGCTGGCGTCGTTCGCGCCGCTCTTCGGCGCGCTCGACACGATGCCCGAGCACGTCGCGCGACGCGACGCCGGCGCCTCGCTGCGACGGCTGCTCGGCGAGACCGAGTCGGCCAACGCGCACGCGCTCGCGGAGCGGCTCGACGCGGCGCGCGAGACGCCCGAAGGGAAGGCGCTGATCGACCGCGTCGTCGAGGCGCAGCACTGGCGCCCCTCGTCGTGGAAGGTCGCGGCGGAGGAGATCAACTACCGGCGCTTCTTCGACATCAACGCGCTCGCCGCGCTGCGGATGGAGAACGCGAACTGCTTCGGCGACGCGCACCGGCTGGTCTTCGAGCTGGTCGCGCGCGGCGACGTCGACGGCCTGCGCCTCGACCACGTCGACGGGTTGTTCGACCCGATCGGCTACTGCGATCTGCTCCGCTCGCGCGCCGAGCTGCTCGGGACGCCGATGTACCTCGTCATCGAGAAGATCCTCGCGCCGAACCAGGAGCTGCTCGAGCGCTGGAACGTCGACGGGACGACCGGCTACGAGTTCATGAACGCGGTGACCGGGCTCGCCGTCGAGTCGCGGAACGAGCGCCCGTTCGACCGCGTCTACCGGCGCTTCACCCGCGACCCGCACACGTTCCACGAGGTCGCGCACGCCTCGAAGAAGTTCGTGCTGGAGAACGCGCTCTCGGGCGAGCTCAACGTGCTCGCGCTGCGCCTCGACCGCATCGCGCAGCGTGACCCGCGCACCCGCGACTTCACGCTCGGCGTGCTGCGGCGCGCGCTGTTCGAGACGATCGCCGCCTTCCCGGTCTACCGAACCTACGTCACCGGCGCGCCGGTCCAGGCCGCCGACCGCCGCTTCATCGAGCGCGCGATCGCGAGCGCGCGCGAGCACGACCCCGCCAGCGAAGGCTCGGTCTATTCGTTTCTGCGGCGCGTGCTGCTGCACGAGCACGACGAGGACGCCGAGCGCGAGCGCTACGTCGAGTTCGCGATGCGCTTCCAGCAGCTTACGGCGCCGGTCACCGCGAAAGGCGTCGAGGACACCGCGTTCTACCGCTCGGTGCGATTGGTCGCGCTGAACGAGGTCGGCGGCGACCCGGCGCGCTTCGGCACCTCGGTCGCGGAGTTCCACCGCCAGAACGCGCGCCGCGCCGCCGAGCATCCGCATGCGCTGCTCGCGACGGCGACGCACGACATGAAGCGCGGCGAGGACGTGCGCGCGCGGCTCGCCGCGATCTCGGAGGTCCCCGACCAGTGGCGGCGCGCGCTCGCGCGCTGGTCGCGGCTGAACCGCAAGCACCGCGGCGCCGTCTCGCCGCTCGACGAGTACCAGATCTACCAGACGGTACTCGGCGCGTGGCCCGTCGAGCTGCTCTCGGCGGAGCTCGACGAGACGGCGCTGCGTGAGTTCGCGCAGCGCGTGAGCGTCTACGCGATCAAGGCGGCGCGCGAAGCGAAGCTGCGCACGAGCTGGACGAACGCCGATCCCGAGTACGAGCCGGCGCTCGACGAGTTCGTGCACGCGATCCTCGATCCGCAGCGCTCGCCGGCGTTCCTCGAAAGCCTGCGCACCGGCGCGCGCAGCCTCGCCGCGACCGGGATGATCAACGGCCTCGCGCAAGCGGTGCTGAAAGCGACCGCGCCCGGCGTCCCCGACACCTACCAAGGGACGGAGCTGTGGGATCTGAGCTTGGTCGACCCCGACAACCGGCGCCCGGTGAACTACGGCGTGCGCGTCTCCGGTCTGCGCGCGCTCGACGAGGCGATCGCCTCCGGCGTCCCGCGCGAAGCGATCGCGCGCGATCTGCTCGCTGCATGGCCCGACGGCCGCATCAAGCAGTACATCCTCGCGACGCTGCTGCGCCGCCGCGGCGCCGGTGCGTGGCCCGACGGCGCGTACGCGCCGCTGAGCGCGAGCGGCGAGCGTGCCGAGCACGTCGTCGCGTACGCGCGCGGCGAGGCGATCGTCGTCGTGCCGCGCCTGCCGCGCACGCTCTCCGGCGAAGCGCCGCCGCTCGGCGAAGTGTGGGGCGATACCACGCTCGATCTGCGAAACGGCGAACGGGCCGCGTCGTACCGCGATCTCTTGACCGGCCGCGTCGTGAACCTCGAGTACCGCGACGGCCGCGCAATGCTGCCGCTCGCCGGCGTGCTCGCTGTCCTCCCGGTCGCGGTGCTGGAGCCGGTCGTATAGCGCACGGCGGCCCTCCCGAGCAAGCGTTTCCCGGCGCGGGCCGGGGGCTGCCGCGGCGCGGGACGAAGAGCCGGGCATGGCTTCGTATACTGTGGACGCGCTCGTCATCGGCGCCGGCCCGGGCGGCTATCACGCCGCGATCCGGCTCGGCCAACTCGGCAAGAAGGTCGTGTGCTTCGACCGCGACGAGGTCGGCGGCGTCTGCCTCAACTGGGGATGCATCCCGACCAAAGCGCTGCTGCACGTCGCGGAGATCACGCGCCAGATCGACCACGCCGCCGACCTCGGGCTGAAGGTGCCGAAGGCCGAGATCGACCGCGAAGGCGTCGCGAAGTTCGCCGATAAGGTAGTGAAGGCGAACGTCGGCGGGGTGAGCCAGCTCTTCAAGGGCAACAACGTCGAGTTCCAATACGGCGACGCATCGTTCGTGAGCAAGAACGTAGTCGCGCTGAAGAAGCGCGACGGCACGACCGACGAGTACACCGCGCAGGCGATCGTGATCGCGACCGGCTCGGCGCCGGTCGACGTCAAGGCCTGGCCGCGCGACGGCGACGCGATCATCAACAGCGACGACGCCGTGCGCATCAAGCGGATCCCCAAGAAGATGTTGATCATCGGCGGCGGCGTGATCGGGCTGGAATTCGCGACGGTCTACACGCGGATGGGCGCGGAGGTGCGCGTCGTCGAGATGCTCCCGCAGCTGCTGACCGGGACCGATGCGGAGATCTCCAAGACGCTGGGGCGCATCCTGAAGAAGCAAGGTGTCCGCATCGACCTCAACACGAAGGTCGAGTCGATGGAGAAGACCGGGCCGCAGACCGTGCGCGTCACGATCAACGGCGAGGCGACGAGCAACAAGCCGGAGACGGTCGAGTTCGACCAGGTGCTGGTGGCGGTCGGCCGCCGTCCGGTGACCGACACCCTGAACCTTGCCGCGGCCGGCTTGCAGACGACGCAGCACGGCTTCCTGGAAGTCGACGCGCAGCGCCGCACGAAGGTCGACGGAATCTACGCGATCGGCGACGTCACCGGCGCGCCGATGCTCGCGCACAAGGCGATGAAGGAGGGCGTCGTCGCGGCCGAGGTGATCTCGGGCGACCGCGCGAGCGCGTTCGATCCGGTCGCGATCCCGAACTGCGTCTACACCGACCCGGAGGTCGCGACGATCGGCCTCTCCGAGGAGGAGGCGAAGGCCGCCGGCTACGACGTGCGCGTCGGCAAGATGAACCTGATCGCCTCCGGCCGCGCGCGCACGATGAACGAGACGGACGGGATCATCAAGCTGGTCGGCGACGCGAAGACGGACCTGCTGCTGGGGATGCACATCGTCGCCCCGCAGGCGGAGTCGCTGATCGGCGAAGGCGTGATCGCCCTCGAGATGGGCGCGACCGTGGAAGACATCGGCCTCTCGATCCACCCGCACCCGACGCTGACCGAGTCGATCATGGACACCGCCGAGTACATGCACGGCAAAGCGATCCACATCCTGAACCCCAAACCCGCGAAACAACCCGCCGCAGTCTGATCGGTGCGACCTGCTCACGCACGAGGGACGATCTGCGCGAGGAGCGATGTGCCGACCGGCTCCCAGAGGTATGTCTCTACGTGGCAGATCGTTCCGTAGGCCGCGCCGGCCGCGGTTTTGGCGACTGCCATAGGGTACGGTAGCCGCCTCAATCGGGAGAAATACCAGACGATCGGGATGCTCGCCGCCCCATACCACTTCAGCTTCTCTATGGTGAAGCGCGACTCCAACACGTTCCGTAGACTCCGCGCAGAATAGCGGCGAAAATGGCCGAGTTCCCGGTCATGCCTTCCGAACAAGCTCATCAAAGCGGGGACGCTGACGATCGCAGTACCCGACTCGGCGACGATCGAGCGCAGCGCGGCAACGGCGGCGAGGTCGTCTTCGATGTGTTCGAGCACGTCGTGCATCACCACGAACCGCGCCGGCTCACGGCCGCGAGCAAACTCCAGAAGGCCGCAATTGAAAACTTCGGTTCCGGCAGGGGCAGCGGCGCGCGCGATGTGGAACGCAGTCGGGTCGGGCTCGCAACCGACGACCCGCATCCCTCGGGCGACGGCCAGGTGGTTGAAGTACCCGCTTCCGACCCCGATATTGTACAGCAGATCGCCGGGACGCGCCCTGCGGTCCAACCACCGGAGCGTCAGATCGTACTTGGCCTTCGCATATGGGTCGATCGCTCGAAACGCATGATCGTCGCGTGTATATGTCGCGTTGATCTCTCCCGGCATCGGCACTGCTTCGGCTAGGCTACCGCTCGACGACCGGCGTGAGCGCGCCGGCGCGCGGACCGAAGAGCAGCGCGAAGCGAATCCGGAGCAGCTCGCCCGCGATGCGGACCGATCCTTTCACGGGGTCGAAGCGCGTGTCGGCGTCGTTGCTCCAGATGACCGGAAACTCCAGTATGCGATAGCGACGCCGTAACGCTCGAATGATGACTTCCGAGTCGTACATGAAGCCGTTGGTGAAGATCTCCGAGAACAGCGTATGAGCGATCTCGCGGCGGTACGCCTTGAACCCGCATTGCGTATCCGAGATATAGAGCGGGATGCCCATGAAGGTGTGCACGATGACCTTGAAGACGCCCGATCCGATCCGGCGGTAGCGCGGCTGCGGCCGAGTAACGGTACCGCGCATCCGGCGGGAGCCGTGCGCGATATCGCACATCTCGAGATCGAGCATGAGCAACGGGATCGTCGCGATCTCGTACGGGACGCACAGCCCGGCGTCGGCGTACAAGATGTTCCTGCCGCGCGCGCGTGTGATCCCGTGCTTCAGCGCGTACCCCTTGCCGCGATTCGGGGTGTAGCTCAGGACGCGCAATTCCGGATGCTCGGACATCGACGCACGCGCGATCGCGGCCGTCTCGTCCGGAGACCCGTCGTCGACCACGATGATCTCGCCCGCCAGCCGGCGAGCACGCAAGAACGCCGCAGCCGCGCGGATGTCGCGCTCGATCTTCTCGGCTTCGTTGAAGGCGGGGATGACGATGCTCAGATCGAGCTCGTCCTGGGAGCCGGTCAATCCGGACCTGTGCGCCGACAAGAGCGGAACGTTATCGGCGGAAGGCCCCATTGCCTCCAAGGGTAAGCTACCGGACGCGGCAACCGCGCCCGGAGCGCATGCGGTCATGCCCTCGGAATGGCACCCCGCGCGCGCTTGCTCGACCTGGGCCGCCGGCGCTACGCGCCGGTGCTCGAGCTGCAGCGCGCTCTCCATGCCGCGGTGGCCGAAGGCCGCGAGCCGGAGACGTGGATCGTCGTCGAGCACGAGCCGGTCGTCACGCTCGGGCGGAACGCCAAGGCGGCGAACGTCCTGCTCCCGCGGCCGCTCCTCGCGGCACGCGGCGTCGACGTGGTCGAGATCGAGCGCGGCGGGGACGTGACGTACCACGGGCCGGGGCAAGTGGTCGTCTACCCGATCCGCAGGCTCGAGCGCTTTCGCGAGGTCGTGCCGCTGGTGAACACGATCGAGAACGCGGTGACCGGCGCGCTGTACCGCTGGGGCATCGAGGCGCAGCCGCGCAGCGAGCACCGCGGCGTCTACGTCGGCGACGACGCGATCTGCGCCATCGGCCTCGCCGTGCGCCGGATGACGTCGATGCACGGGCTCGCGCTGAACGCGTGCACCGCGCTCGATTACGACCGCCTGATCACGCCGTGCGGGACGCCGCAGTTCGGCATCACCTCGATCTCCGCGCAGGTCGGCCGCGAGGTTTCGTGGGCCGAGGCGCGCGACGCCGTGCTCGAGTCCCTTGCGGACGGATTCGGCGTCGAGCTCGACCGCGAGGAGCTCGCGCCGGGGGCGCCCCTTCCGTTCCCGTCGAACCAAATCCCGGAATCCGCATGACCTCCATCGATCTGATCACGCCCGAACCGCCCCGCCGCAAACCCGAGTGGCTGAAAGTGCGCTTGCCGTCCGGCGAGTCGTACGAGCACGTCCTCGGCGAAGTCCGGCGGCTGCAGCTGCACACCGTCTGCCAAGAGGCGATGTGCCCGAACCTCGGCGAGTGCTGGGGCGCGGGGACCGCGACGATCATGATCCTCGGCGACACCTGCACGCGCGGCTGCCACTTCTGCAACGTCAAGACCGGCTCGCCGAAAGGCGAGGTCGACTGGCTCGAACCGAAGCGCGTCGCCGAAGCGGTCGCCGAGCTCGGCTGGACGTATCTCGTGCTGACGGCGGTCGACCGCGACGACCTCGCCGACGGCGGGGCGGCGATCTTCGCGAACACGGTGCGCGCGATCCACAAGAAGGTCCCGGGCGCGAAGGTCGAGTGCCTCACCGGCGACTTCGCCGGCGACCTCGCCGCACTCGACATCGTGCTCGACGCGCGCCCCGAGGTGCTCGCGCACAACCTCGAGACGGTCGCGCGCCTGCAGCCGAGCGTCCGCGACCGGCGCGCGAACTACGCGCAGTCGCTCAGCGTGCTGGAGCACGCGAAGAAGTCCGGCAAGGTCACGTACACGAAGACCTCGCTGATGCTCGGCCTCGGCGAGACCGAGGACGAGATCGCTAAGGCGATGGACGACGCGCGCGCGATCGGCGTCGACATCTTCACGATGGGTCAGTACCTGCAGCCGACGAAGCGCCACCTGAAGGTCGAGGAGTTCGTCACCCCTGAGAAGTTCGCACGCCTGAAGGCTCTCGGCGACGCGAAGGGCTTCGTACAGGTCGTCGCAAGCCCGCTCTCCCGCAGCTCCTACCACGCCGAACAAGCGTTCATCTGACGGCAATGGCGCCGACATGCTGCGGCAACCCGGTTCTGCTGTACTAGGCGTATGACGGACGAAGCGATTCTGGACGGATTCAAGAGTCTGCGCGATGCGATGGCTGAAGGGTTCGATCGCGTCGGAAAGCGATTCGACGCTATGGAGCAGCGATTCAACGTGCTCGAGAGCACGATGAACCGGCGCTTCACCGGGCTCGAAGCGCGGATGATGCGCCGGTTCGACGAGCGGGACACGCGGATCGAGGACCACGAGCGCCGGATCACGACGCTCGAAGCGCAGGCCTGACCACGGCGCAGGAACAGTCTGACGGCCTGCCGCTGCCGCGGCGGCGGGTCGCGTACGTCGCGCTCGCGATCGTCGTCGCGATGTCGGTGCTGGACGGGACGATCGCGAACACCGCGCTGCCGACGATCGCGCGCGATCTCGGCGCCTCGCCGGCCGAGTCGATCTGGGTGATCAACGGCTTCCAGCTCGCGGTCACCGCTTCGCTGCTCCCGCTCGCCGCGCTCGGACAATTGCGCGGCACGACGCACGTGTACCGCATCGGCGTGATCGTTTTCGTCGCGGGCTCGCTCGCGTGCGCGCTCGCACGCTCGCTACCGGTCCTCATCGCGGCGCGCGCGTTCCAAGGGATCGGCGCGTCGGCGATCATGGCGATCTCGCCGGCGATCCTCCGCGACGTCTTCCCGCGCGCACAGCTCGGCCGCGCGCTCGGCATCAACTCGCTCGTCGTCGCGACGAGCGCCGCGGCCGGCCCGACGCTCGGCGGCCTGATACTCGCGGTCGCGCCGTGGCCGTGGCTCTTCGCGATCAACGTCCCGCTCGGCCTCATCAACATCGCGATGAACCGCGCGCTCCCGCGCACCGAGCGCAACCGCGGCTGGCTCGATCTCCCGAGCGTGATCACGAGCGCGCTCGGCTTCTCGCTCACGATCTGGGGGCTCGACGGCTTCGCGCGCGGCGGCGATCCGTGGACGATCGCGCTGCCGCTCGTCCTCGGCATCGCCTCGGGCGCATGGTTCGTGCGCCGGCAATTCGTCCTCGCCCAGCCGATGATCGCGCTCGACCTCTTCCGCATCTCGCCGTTCTCGTTCGCCGCCGCGACATCGTTCGCGACGTTCACCGCGCAGGGTCTCGCCTTCGTCGCGCTGCCGTTCTATTTCCAGCTCGCGCTGGGCCGCACGCCGCTCGAATCGGGTCTTCTTCTGACGTCGTGGCCGCTCGCGGTCGCCGTCGTCGCGCCGATCGCCGGCCGCCTCTCGGACCGCGTCCCCGTCGGCATCCTCGCGACGATCGGGCTCGCGGTCTTCGCGCTCGGCCTCGGGCTCTACGCCGCGCTCCCGCCGCACCCGAGCACGCTGCAGCTCGTGCTGCACGGCGTCGTCTGCGGCCTCGGCTTCGGCTTCTTCCAGTCGCCGAACAACCGCGAGCTGATCGGCAGCGCGCCGCGCGAGAAGAGCTCCAGCGCCTCGGGGATCCTCGCGTCGCTGCGCGTCGGCGGACAGACCGTCGGCACCGCGCTGGTCGCGATCGTGTTCGGCGTCTTCGGCGCGTCGGTCGCCGCGGGAACCGAGCCGCGCGCCGCGGTCGCGCACGCCGCGCCGGCGGTCCTGTGGATCGCTTGCGCGTGCGCCGCCCTCGCGACGATCGCGAGCGGCCTGCGCCTGCGCAACCGGCGCGAACCGGCGCGCCTCGCTGCGCAACCCTCGCCCGAGTAGCGCCGCCCGTTCGGTTCCGCGCTCACCGGGTACACCCCACACGATGAACATCTCGGTCGAAGAGCTGCGCGCGCTGGGCGAGAACGGCGCAACGGTCCTGGACGTCGGCAAGCGCGAAGGCCGCCGCGAGATCCGCGGCGCGGTGCGCTACCGCCCGCACGACCTGCTGACGCCCGATCACCTGGCGATCCCGATCGCTCCCGACAAACCGGTCGTGCTCTACGACGAAAAAGGCGACGGCGACCTGACTCAACAGATCGCCGCCAAACTGACCGCGAACGGCTTCTCCGACGTCCGCGTGCTGACCGGAGGCTTCGCCGCATGGGAAGCCGCCGATGGACCGACCCAGGAGGCGAGCCAGGAGCAGGTGGTCCCACCCACGCACGCCTCCGAGGTCCAGAGCCTAGACCGCCGGATCTAGCCCTTCCGGCGCGCTCGGTGCAGCCGGCGCCTTACGCCGGACCGCGAGGTTCGCAAGCCCGCCGACGAAACCGAGGACCACGAAGAGCCACACGAGCCCGGCCGTCCACACGCCGCCGATCCCGAACGCGGCATCGAGACTGAGCGCGCCGTACCCGGCGAACGCGTACGACACGGCGATCAGCAGATAGAGGAGCGGCAGCTCGACGCCGTTCGAGGTGGCGAAGAACCCGTTCCGCAGATGGACGGTCGCGATCGCGACGACCATCGCGGAGATGACGAGCGCCGGCCCAATCGGCCCGAACAGCCCGAGCGCGAGCAGCACGCCGCCCGCGAACTCGGCGAATCCTGCCGCGGCCGCAAAGGTCTTGCCGGGCCGGAACCCGAGTGTTTCGAGGAATCCGCCGGTTCCGGCGAGGCCGTACCCGCCGAACCAGCCGAAGAGCTTTTGTGCGCCGTGGGCGGCGAAGCCGAGCCCGATGATGAGGCGCACGAGGAGGAGAGGGAGCGCCAGGTCCATGATGTTTCTATGCCTTCGTTCGTTACTTACAAAGAGTAGGTGACAACACTCTACCACCGCGCTATACTTACGTCAAGTAGCCTACCGAGAAAAACTATGCACCTCCGCCCCACCCCCGCCGACCCAGTCCCCCACTCAACCCCACCCGACGAACTAAGCCCCTTCTGCCCCCGCTTCCAATACGCGATCGAACTGATCGGCCGCCGCTGGATAGGCGCAGTCCTACGCGTCCTGATCTCCGGCCCAACCCGCTTCAACGAGATCCTAGCCGCGATCCCCAACCTCTCCGACCGCCTCCTAACGGAGCGCCTAAGAGAACTCGAACGCGAAGGCCTCGTCACGCGCACGGTCTCCCAAGACCGCCCGATCCGCGTAACCTACGAACTCACGGAATGCGGCCGCAGCCTAAGCGAGATCATCTGCACGATCGGAACCTGGTCCGAACGCTGGGTGGAGTGATCGCGCACGACCGCACTCGATTTCACCCTTCGACAAGCTCAGGATGACATGGTGACATTCGAGCCGCGACATGAAACAACGTCGACCATGTCGTGGGGGCGGCGTACACCACTATGACGGGTCGTGTGAACGAGCGTGCGCAGGATGCGCGGAAGCGAAGTGAAGATAGAGGGGCCCCGGACAGGAAGTCCGGGGCCCCGTGCCCGTCATAGTGGTGTACGCCGCCCCCGCGACTACGCGTAGACCCCGCGCGCCTTCAACGACCGCACGACGCGATCGATCGCCACCATATACGAAGCCGTCCGATACGAAACCCCACGCGATTTCGCAATATCGCGAACGACGGCGAAGTTGTCGAGCAGATTCTCTTTGAGCCGCGAGTTGACCTCAGACTCTTTCCAAAAGTACCCCTGCCGGTCCTGAACCCACTCGAAGTACGACACGGTGACGCCGCCGGCATTCGCAAGAATATCGGGGATCACCACGATGCCGTTCTTGGTGAAGATGTGATCGGCCTCAGGAGTGGTCGGCCCATTCGCCCCTTCGACGATCAACTTCGTCTTGATCCGCGAAGCGTTGTCGATATTGAGCACCTTCTCCAACGCCGCCGGCACGAGCACATCGCACTCGACCTCGAGCATCGCCTGGTTCGACATGCGCTCCCCGCCACGGTACCCGTCGAGCGAATGATGCTCCTGAGCATACGCGATCGCCCCCGCGACATCGATCCCGCTCTCGTTCACATACGCCCCGGTGACATCGGAGATGCCGATCACCTTGCACCCGGCATCCGCGAACATCCGCGCCGCGATCCCCCCGACGTTCCCGAACCCCTGCACGACGACGCGCGCCCCGCTCGGCTCGATCCCGAGCCGCGCCATCTCATCGAGCGCGACGATCGAGACGCCGCGACCAGTAGCCTCGACCCGCCCCCGCGACCCGCCGATGTCGAGCGGCTTCCCGGTGACGACGCCCGGCGTGTTCTGCCGCACGTGCATCGAGTACGTGTCCATGATCCACGCCATGTGCTGCGGCGTCGTGTTGACGTCCGGCGCCGGCACGTCTTTGTCCGGCCCGATCACCTCGACCAGCTCCGCCGCATACCGCCGCGTGATCCGCTCGATCTCGCTCGAGGAGAGCGTGTTGGGATCGCAGGTGACCCCGCCTTTCCCCCCGCCGAACGGCAGATCGACGACCGCGCACTTCCACGTCATCCAGAACGCCAGCGCGGTCACCTCGTCGAGCGTGACGCCCGGATGGAACCGGATCCCGCCCTTCGCCGGCCCGCGCGCGAAGTTGTACTGCACGCGGTAGCCGGTGAAGACCTCGATCCCGCCGTCGTCGCGCTGGAAGGGGATCGAGAAGATGATCTGCCGGGACGGATGGGTGAGGATCGCCTTGATCCCGGCGTCGAGGTTGAGCAGGGCCGCGGCTTCGTTGAAGTACGCGATCGCGTCGCCGAAGACGCTGACCTCGCGGACCCCGGTCGTACTTGGTACGGCTGTGGACATCGAGTAGCTGGCCTCCTGAGCCGTCCCGATCCTTTAGGACATTCAGCGAAAACCCCTGGCTTCGCGCTCGCCAAATGGCGAACGCAGGTAAGCTCGCTTGGTTGGCGTAATGCCGCTGGCATGCTGTTCCTTGCGCAAAGCTCCAACAATGACGCGGCCGGTGCCGCGGCGGCGCTGCTGGGTGGCGGTGCCATTCTGATCTTCTGGCTCATCATTCTCGTCGTGATGGTCGCGCTGTATTACGTGATCATCAACAAGACGGGATACAACCCATGGCTCTCGCTGCTCATCCTCATACCGGGGCTGGGCGGGCTGATCATCCTCGTGATGCTCGTCTTCACGGAGTGGCCGATCCAGCGCGAGCTCAAAGCCCTCCGCGCTCAGTTGGGCGGCGGCGGGTACGGCGGCGGAACCGGGTACGCGGGCACGACGCCGGGCGCCGCACCGGGAACGACGATCACACCCAGCTAGCTCGCCCGATCACACGTTGAAGCGGAACTCGACGACGTCGCCTTCCTGCATCACGTAGTCCTTGCCCTCGGAGCGTAACTTTCCGGCGGCACGGATCGCCTCCATCGTCTCGTACGTCACGTAGTCGGCGTACGAGACGATCTCCGCGCGGATGAACCCGCGCTCGATGTCGCTGTGGATCTTCCCGGCGGCTTGCGGCGCCTTCGTGCCTTTCTCAATCGTCCACGCGCGCGTCTCTTTCTCGCCGGTGGTCAAGAACGTCATCAGCCCGAGCAGGTCGTAGGCCTCGACGATCAGCCGGTCGAGCCCGCCGCTGGTGATCCCGTAGTCGGCGCGGAACATGTCGACGTCCTCGTCGGTCATCCCGGCGAACTCCGACTCGATCTTCCCGTTGAACGCGATCGCGCGGCTGCGCTCGCGCTTGGCGTGCTCGAACACCGCCTTCGCCATCGGCCCGGGATTCGCGATCTGCTCCTCGTCGACGTTCGCGACGTAGAGCATCGGCTTCGCGCTGAGCAGGAACGACTCGCGCGCGAACTCGGCCTCCGGCGAACCGGGCGGGAACGCGCGCGCCGGCTTCCCGTTCTCGAGCGCGGCGATCAGCCGGTCGAGCGCCTCGAGCTTCGGCGCCTCCTTCGGGTTCGCGCGCACCTCGCGCTGCAGCTTGTCGCGCCGCTTCTGGAGCGACGCCAAGTCGGCGAGCGACATCTCGATGTCGATGATCTCGATGTCGCGCAGCGGGTCGGGATCGCCCTCGACGTGCGTGACGTTCGAATCCTCGAAACAGCGGACGACCATCGCGATCGCGTCGGTCTCGCGGATGTGCGAGAGGAACGCGTTTCCGAGCCCCTGCCCGCTCGACGCCCCGCGCACGAGCCCGGCGATGTCGACGAAGCGCATCGTCGCCGGCACGATCTTCTCCGAGCGGCTCAGCCGGGCGAGGACGCCGAGCCGCGGGTCGGGGACCGGGACCTCGCCGACGTTCGGCTCGATCGTCGCGAACGGGTAATTCGCGGCGAGCGCCTGCGCCGAACGCGTCAGCGCGTTGAAGATGGTCGACTTCCCGACGTTCGGGAGGCCGACGATGCCGCACGACAATGCCACGGAGGCGCATGGTACGCGCAATCGCCGGATTCGCCTTCGGCGAAGGACTTGAACCCAGGCCCCCCGGAGTACCGTGTGATGCGGCAGATGAAGGTCGACAAGCTCGGGATCGATCTCCTCACGCACGACCCGGTCGTCATCCTGAAGGACCTCGAGGGCAAGCGCTACCTCCCCATCCTGATCGGACCGTTCGAGGCGACGGCGATCGCGTTGGCGCTGGAGGGGACCGCCGTGCCGCGCCCGCTCTCGCATGACCTGATGCGCACGCTGCTCGAGTCGCTCTCGGCGAAGCTGGAGCAGATCGTCATCCACGACATCAAGGACTCGACGTTCTTCGCGAAGCTGATCGTCCGCACCAACGGCGAGGTTCAGGAGATCGACGCGCGCCCGTCCGACGGGATCGCGCTCGCATTGCGCATGCAAGCGCCGATCTTCGTGAGCGACAAGATCGCGCTGGAGGAGACGGTCGCCGACAAGACCGGCGAGCCCGAGGACTCGACCAAGTTCAAGAAGTTCATCGAGGAGCTCAAGCCCTCCGACTTCATGGACTGAACCGTAGCTCGCGCAGGAATGCATCGAGCGCCGGGCGCGCGTCCGGTGTTTCCTCGGGGAGCGCGCTGTTCGCGTGCGTCTCGACGAGCTGCGCGCGAACGCGTATGTACTCGCGCTCGTAGAACTGGAGCGTCGTCCCGGCCGGCAGCTGCGCGGCTTCGCCGTTCGCACGCTTCTCCGCCACCAGGCCGTCGATATACGGTAACCGGTGCTCCTCGTTGAGCGTGAGGATGTTCGCCTCGACCTCGCCGGTGCGCAGGAGATGGATCCCCGTCAGCAGGACGCGGAAGACGTAGAGCAGGCGCTTCACCGTCTTCTCCGGGCGGCGGTGGAACTGCGCCCACTCGCTGTCCGCGAAGCCGAGATAGTGCTTCACGTGCTTCCGCGCGATGCAGAGCCGCGCGAGCTCGCGCCAGCGCGGCAGCTCGCCTTCGACGACGACCAGCGGCGAGAAGATCTGCTCGAGCACGTACCCGTTGTTGCGCAGCAGCAGCAGCGCGTACTTGCGCGCGTCGTGCGTGACCATCTCGTCGAGCGGGCCGTCCTCGGTGGAGGCGTCCTCGAGCGTCTCGCGCGGCGACTCGAGCGAGAGCAGCTCCGCCGGAGGCGTGACGTGGACGCCGCGCAGATCGAAATCGGAGTCCTCCGAGGGGAAGCCGTAGAGATGCGCGCCGGAGACCGTGACGAACGAGAGCCGGTACGGCTGGCGGTCGAGGATGCTGAAGCGGGGGCGCCCGAGGATCATCGCGCGGGGCGTTCGCGCCGCGGCTTCGCGCGCCCCGTGCGCCGAGAGGCCGGCCGGAGGGGCCGCGCGAACCTGGCGCGTCGCATGTACACCACGAACGAACGCGCCGATATCGGCGTCTACGGGGGCTCCGGCTTCTACTCGCTGATCGAGAACCCGCGCGAAGTGTGGGTCGAGACGCCGTACGGGGCGCCTTCCGACAAGATCGCGCTCGGCGAGATCGCCGGCAAGAAGGTCGCCTTTCTGCCGCGCCACGGCAAGGACCACCGCTATCCGCCGCAGTCGATCAACTATCTCGCCAACGCGTTCGCGATGAAAGCGCTCGGCGTCTCGCGGATCATCGGGCCGACGGCGTGCGGCTCGCTGCAGCCGCACGTGAAGCCGGGCTCGATGGTCGTCGCCGACCAGATCGTCGACCGCACCACCGGCCGTAAGGACACGTTCTACGACGGCCCGGTCACCACGCACGTCTCGTTCGCCGATCCGTACTGCCCGCAGCTGCGCCCGATCGCCGTCGACGCGCTGAAATCGCTCGACATCGACACGCACGACAAGGGAACGATCGTCGTGATCCAAGGACCTCGCTTCTCGACGCGCGCCGAGTCGAAGTGGTTCAGCTCGCTCGGCTGGGAGGTCATCAACATGACCAACTATCCCGAGTCGTACCTCGCCCGCGAGCTGGAGATGTGCTACGTGAACATCTCGCTGATCACCGACTACGACGTCGGGCTCGAAGGGATCAAGCCGGTCTCGCACCATGAGGTGATGGAGGTCTTCGCGCGCAACAACGAACGGGTGAAGAACGCGATCTTCA